>JAHECZ010000130.1 GCA_024641475.1 Gammaproteobacteria bacterium | reverse complement strand
CATGCCATTGCATCATTGGAATGTGGCGCTGAATCGGTTTATGATCGAATATCAAGGCCGGTTACCGAAAGGGTACTAGCCATGATCAAACGGGCAGTTACACAGAATTATTTACAGGCTCTGGCCAAAGAGTAAATCTGAATAGGAACTCCCTTTATATTGAAAAATATCGTCACGAGTTGGAAATGTTTTTATTACATTTTTCAAACTTGAATCTGCCATCGCCATTAATTTGAAACCATGCGGTGAGTTCTTTACCATTCCCTCTGGATTACATTGTTGTCTCAAGGAAAATCGGTACCTCAATATATTTTCAGGTTGCCCATCCCCATCAACATCCAACCCCGTCATCTCTAACTCTGGCGAATCTTTCTTAATCCTATTCTTCAGATACTCAACCCAAAGTGATTTTTCTTTCGGCAGACTTTCTTCCCAGTGCTCAGCACGAAAGATGTCACGAACAAGTTCTTCATGTTCTAGAATATCTAATTTCACCCATTCTGTTCGAGTCAAACCCAGTTCAGTGTTTATTTTTCTACCACAGGACATGCCAAATGGTTCGTTTTTAAATTGCTTAAGATTATTTTCATAAGTTTTACAAACACCAGACGTATCACTATAAACATAACCATGACTTCCAATTGGGTCATTTTTTTTAATTAGCACAAATTCTCCGGAAAAAACACTTTGTGTAATTAATAATGCAAACACAAATGGAAAAAATAATGTCTTATGGTTTTTAAATTCCAACTTCATAGTCCTTCTCCTTTAATTCCACTGGCCAAAAATAATAACTTGAGAAACTGGCTTTTATCTTTCCCGCCCCGCTTACTTCACCCCATTCAACAACGGCGTTAACACATACTCAATCACCCGCCGCTTGCCGGTTTTGATCTCGACGCTGACGTTCATCCCCGGTGTGAGATTCACTACTTTGTTGCCGACATCGATCGTGTGCTTATTCATGCGCACCCGCGTGGTATAAACATAGCCTACTTTCTCCATCGGTACGGCGTCTTGCGACAGGTGCAGCAGGCTGCCGGGTATCACCCCGTATTTGGTAAACGGAAACGCCTCGACCTTGATCTCCGCTTCCTGGCCGGCGTGACCACGCCACCGACGGTGTGCACCGCCAACTGTTGCACTACACCGTCGATCGGCGCGGTCAGTGTCTGTTGCTGGTTGCGGTTGGTGGCTTTGACTTCTTCTTTGGATAGCGAGGCGATTTTGGTTTCGATTTGTGCCAATGATTAAATGTAGGCTGGGGTGCAAACCCCAACGGTCGTTCACAAACATTCGCTGTTAGCCCGCCATGTTCATACACGATAAAAGTAGTTCTTTAATCGACTCTTGTTGTTGGGGTTCGTATACTCACCCCAACCTACGAGCTTTTACCGCTCTCTTCCCGCTTCCTTAATCCCATTCAACAACGGCGTCAGCACATATTCAATCACCCGCCGCTTACCGGTTTTTATCTCCACACTGACGTTCATGCCCGGCGTCAGATTGACTTCCTTGTTACCGACGTCGATGGTGTGCTTGTCCATCCGCACCCGTGTGAATAAATGTAGGTTGGGGTGCAAACCCCAACGGTCGTTCACAAACATTCGCTGTTAGCCCACCATGTTCATACCCGATAAAAGTAGTTCTTCAATCGACTCTTGTTGTTGGGGTTCGCTGGCTCACCCCAACCTACACTTAGTATCGGGGAAATCTTCACATTTATCTTGCGCATAAAAAATGGGCGCCCGCAGGCGCCCATCGGTAGTATGCAAATAGATTTTAGAAACTATAACCGGATTCGTTATGCTGTGAGTGATCCAGCCCTTCGGTTTCTTCTTCGTCGCTGACGCGCAAGCCAATCATCACGTCGATGATTTTGAGTATGGCGAAGGTCAGTATTGCGCTCCACAGTGCTGTAACAATTATTCCGATCGCTTGTACACCCATTTGGTGACTAATCGCGGCGCCAATGCTGGTGATACCCGCGGGCATGGCTTGTTCGCCACCCAACGTATATCCGAAGATCGCCACGACAAATGTACCGAAAATGCCGCCAACGCCGTGCACCGGAAACACATCGAGCGAATCATCGATGTGTAACTTTCTTTTGATGAGTTGCGTGGAAAAATAACAAATCACCCCGGCACTTAACCCAATGATGATGGCGCCCATGGGACCAACACTGCCGGAAGCCGGTGTGATCGTACCCAAACCGGCGACCATACCGGTGACGATACCGAGCACACTGGGCTTTTTGAAATGTTGCCATTCCAGCATCATCCACGCAAACGCGCCTGCTGCGGCACTGATGTGGGTAACCAGCATCGTCATACCGGCACTTTGATCGGCGGCCACCGCGCTACCGGCATTAAAACCAAACCAACCCACCCACAACATACCGGCACCGGCGACTGTCATTGTCAGGTTATGCGGCATCATACTGGTCGTGGGAAAGCCTTTGCGTTTGCCGATGACTAACGCAGCAACCAGCGCGGCGACACCAGCATTGACGTGCACGACGGTACCACCGGCCATGTCGATCAATCCCATTTGCATTAACCAACCGTGTGGTGCCCATACCCAATAACACACCGGAATGTAAACCACGATCAGCCAGATTGCCGAGAACCATAACATGGCACTGAATTTCATCCGTTCAGCAAAACCACCGATGACCAATGCCGGGGTGATGATCGCAAATGTCATCTGAAACATCACCCACACGGTTTCGGGAATTGTTTTGCCACTGGCAATCGTGTCCTTACCGATACCGGTTAAAAACGCTTTGCCAAAGTTGCCGATGTAGGCACCGCCGTCGCCAAAGGCGAGGCTGTAACCGAACAACACCCAAATAAGCGTGGCTACACCGGTGATCGCAAAACATTGCATCAACACCGAAAGAACGTTTTTGCTGCGGACTAACCCGGCATAAAACAACGCCAGGCCCGGCACCGTCATAAACAATACCAACGCAGTTGCGGTGAGCATCCACGCGGTATTACCCGAGTCGAGTTTGTCAGCGGCATGCACGGCCATGGGCAAGCACAATATGAGTGCCGCCACGCTGATGCGTCGCCACAATGAAGTTATTAATATCATGATGATTCTCTCCTGATTGTTATTTTTAATCGTGGTTACAGCGCGTCGTGATCTTTTTCGCCGGTGCGGATGCGCAGCACACTGTTAACGTCGCTGATAAAAATCTTGCCATCACCAATTTGGCCCGTACGCGCACTCTTGAGTAACGCTTCAATAACCTGATCAACCATGTCGGCACGCGTGGCGATTTCGACTTTGACCTTGGGGACAAACTCAATGACATATTCCGCGCCGCGATACAATTCCGTATGGCCTTTTTGTCGGCCAAATCCCTTGACCTCGGTTACCGTAATGCCTTGCACGCCAATGTCGGCCAGTGCGGCACGCACATCATCGAGTTTAAAAGGTTTGATGATCGCCGTTATCATTTTCATTATTTATTCCTCCCTCGTGTTATTCTCTATCAAGTGTGCTTCCACTTGTAGCGGGATACCGCCCTTATGAATCAAACCAGTGCAATCCATTTTCTATCCTTGGCAAATTTACGCCCTCTCGGCCGCGTAAATGCCATTCCATGGTGCAAAAGCTTATCGCTAGGAGCAAGATTCGCACCAATATCAGCCAATTGTGATTTATCAATGAGTTATACCAACATACGGGCTATGAACCCATTTAATATTGCACGTGTATAGTGCATTTATATTTTATGCGCTTTATTTTGGTGCATTAATTAAGGATTGCCATGAAAGAACCGACTGACGCTCGCCCCACCAGGTTGCACGCCAACCTGTTACAACACAGCGCCCAAATACTGGGCTTGGCACTACTGGGCACCCAACCCGCGGATGCCTTGCTGCACAATTATTTTCGCGCCAACAAACAACTGGGTGGCCGCGACCGCGGTTTTATCGCCGAGACGGTCTATGGCTGCCTGCGGCAACGGCGCTTGTTGGAGTCGTTGCTGGATGACCCGACAGCCGAGGCGTTGGCATTAGTTGTAGTCTACCTGCTCTATAAAGAAGGCTATAGCGCGCGCGTGCTCGAAGAGACCGGCATCACCAACGTGATGACACTACCGCTACGCAGTCTGGTGGAACGGGTGCGCACACTCGATATTACGCAATTGCCCTTGCACGTTCGCATCAGTTTTCCTGTGTGGCTGGTACAACGACTGCAACTTGAATTTAGTGATGAGCAGATCATGACGTTAGCTAACGCACTCAATCAACCAGCGAGTGTCGATTTACGCGTCAACACCCACAAAGCCCAACGCGATCAAGTTGCACAGTCCTTGCGTGAAGAAGGATTTGAAGTCAGTACGACTCCTTATTCCCCGCTTGGTTTACGCCGCGACAAGCGCGGCCCTTTGAATCAAACCACGGCGTTTAAAAACGGCTGGATTGAAATTCAGGACGAAGGCAGTCAATTGCTGACGATGTTGCTGGAGGCGACCAAAGGGGAAAATGTTGTGGATTTTTGTGCAGGCGCAGGCGGCAAGACATTACAGCTCGGCGCATTAATGGCGAACCGCGGCAGTTTATATGCGTTCGATGTATCAGAAAAACGCTTACAGAAATTCAAACCGCGTTTTCGCCGCGCCGGGTTGGATAACATTCGCACCAATGTGATCCGCGATGAGAATGACGTGCATATCAAACGACTGCGCGGCAAGATCGATCGCGTGCTGGTGGATGCGCCATGTAGTGGCACCGGGACCTTGCGGCGTAACCCGGATATCAAATGGCGCAGCATCGATCTGGACGCCTTGATAAAAACTCAAACCGCCATCCTCAATGCTGCCGCTAAATTACTCAAGCCAGGTGGACGGTTGGTCTACGCCACTTGCAGTATATTGCGTGACGAGAACGAAGCCATCATCGACACATTTTTACAGGAACATGCTGATTTCAAGCTCGTACCGGTGAATGACATATTGCTACACCTGCACATCCCGTTAACCGTGCCGGGTGATTACTTGCGACTGTGGCCGCATGCGCATCAGACCGATGCGTTTTTTGCGGCAGTACTTGAGCTAAAGAAGACGACGCCTTAGATGTACTCGCCATAATCAAAGCCAGAATCAAACTTCTGTTTTCGATTCGCGTACCGATGCTGCTGCCCATTGCTGCGAAAACAAATCCCCTCACCCTGGCGCTGGGAGAGGGGAATTTATTGTAGAACAGGTTTTTGTAACAGTGATTTGATCAGCGTACGTCGCCTTTGCGCATATCCAACGACTGTTCCACCAGAGTCTTACTATCACGTTGTAATGTGATCTGCCATTTCAGATTGACGCCAATTTGATAGCGCGTGTCGGAATCCAGTGTCACGCGCAATGCGTCGCCTTGTTTGGCTTCGATTGGTTCCAATACCGGAAAATATAATTGTTCCCAATGTGTCTGATTCGACATTGGGCTGGTCGACAGTTTGATGCCTTTGATCAATTCACACTCCCACCACACCGCGAAACCATAAATCGTCACGTTCTTGTTCAGATTCCATTGACCACTGCCCTTGCGCTGACTTTTGGTCCTGGCGGTGAAATCCACGGCATCCCAGCGTTGCGCGCCCGTTTTGCCATTATAGAGATCAGCTTCGGCAAACGTTCGCACATAGAGATTATTCATGGTGATAACTTTGGCTTGGGAAAAATCCAGTTTAAAACCGATATCGTCCCAGCTGCATAACTCCTGATAAAATCGCGGATTGATCACCGGCGCGACATACTGAGTAACGGCCTGTGGAATCACGATGCCACCGGGTTTCAAAAATCGCTTGGCGTCTTCGATGGTCTCGATAATATTTTCTTCGTAGGCATAGTTGCCCAGCGTTTCGGACACAATCACATCCACCGGCACGGGCTTGGACACCTTGCTGGAATGATCGGGAATAAAATGACAGCGTTGGATTTGATTTTGCTTGGCCAGCTTTTGGCTGAGTTTGATGATCGGGGAGTATTCATACATATACACCGCCTTGGCACCCAGCTGACTGGCAAGAAAACCTAGCAAGCCCGTACCCGAGCCGACATCCGCGACGGTGGTTTTGCCAGATTGAATTACCTTTTGCAACGCCTGAAAAAAAGCCTGGTTGCGTGCCTTGTCGGCGAGAATGTTGCGTTGATATTCAATGAACATATTTATACCTATGAGGACAGACTTGTCGCGCTTCGGCATCCATACCGCCGCGGCAATCGCATATCCTGCACATCAAGCTTGTCCCCGTGCTTTACGATGCCGGATGAATTCGACGATGCCGGGCAGGATGGACACGAGAATAATGCCAAACACCACCAACGTCAGATTATTTTTCACAAAGGGCTGATCGCCAACGAAATACCCGGCAGTAATAAACAAAATCACCCAGGCGATACCGCCAATGACGTTATAGGCGATGAAGCGCGAATATTGCATCGTACCCACACCGGCAACAAATGGCGCAAAGGTACGAATGATGGGAATAAACCGCGCAATAATGATCGTCTTGCCGCCATGCTTGTCATAAAATTGTTGTGTCTTGCGCAGATATTCCTGTTTGAAAAATCGCGCGTCCGGGCGTTTAAACACCGCCGGTCCCATTTTGCGACCAATAAAATAATTGACGGTGTCACCTGCCACGGCAGCTACGATTAACACCCCACACAAGAGCAACGGGTCCAGCATGCCCGCACCCGCGATAGTGCCAGTGACAAATAACAGCGAATCACCCGGCAAAAATGGCGTCACCACCAGGCCGGTTTCGCAAAAAACAATCACAAATAAAATACCATACACCCAGACGCCGTAATCGGTGGTCAGCGCCAGCAGATGTTTATCCAGATGTAGAATAAAATCGATTAAATGACTGATGATTTCCATAACCCTGCTTTACTATTTCGATTGTGATTGTTTTATCTGTTGCCAGGCCAGTTCCATTTGATCGGTATTTGCCGTCTCAATCGGCGTACCCGCCTGTTGTAAAATTTTCTCTACGCCACGAAAACGTTTATCGAATTTACGATTGGCCTGGCGCAAGACGGTTTCGGCATCGACACCGGCATGGCGCGCCAGATTAACACAAGCAAACAACAGATCGCCGACTTCCTCGGCACGCCTATCGGGATTATTCCAGTCCACCGCCACTTCATCGAGTTCTTCGCGCACTTTATCCATCACACCGTGGTGATCCGGCCAGTCAAATCCAACCTGCGCCGCACGTTTCTGCAATTTCTGCGCTAAAGGTAACGCGGGCAGGCTTGTGGTTACCCCATCCAGGGCACTGGGTGTTGTCGCGGAATCTTGCTTGCGTTCGGCGGCTTTGAGTTGCTCCCAATGCACCGTCTGTTCCTCTGCAGTGGTAATGACTGCATCGCCAAACACATGCGGATGACGCCGTTCGAGTTTTTCGCAAATGGCGCTGACCACATCATGAAATTCAAACAACTTTTGCTCGCCGGCCAGCTGCGCATAGAACACAATCTGAAATAACAAATCACCCAGCTCATCGCGCAAATCATGGAAATCACCACGTTCAATGCAATCAGCAACTTCATACGCCTCTTCAAGCGTATGCGGCACGATCGTCGTAAAATTTTGTTGTTTATCCCACGGGCAACCCGTTTGCGGATCGCGCAGGCGGGACATGATGGTTAACAGACGGGCAATATCGGACATGCCTTACTGTAACAGTTACGAGGGACGAGTGACTAGTAACGAGGTTGCATTTCCTCGGCACTCATCCCACGTTCCACGTAACTGAATTTAATAAGGTCGATAGCTGCGTGGCAGAATGGATTCCAGCGCTTCGGTAAATAAATCACCGGCTTCTTTGAAGACATCATCCATGATCGATTGATCCAGTCCGGTTGTTTGCCAGGCATACAGGCCAATATCATGGTTGCCGATTTCGGCATCCAGCCCCTGTTCGGCAATAAAGGTCAGGCCATTGGCGATATGCACCAGTGACACATCGATCAAGGCATCATCGGATTCCTGCGGCTCATGATGAAAACGCACGGCCGACATCAGTGTCTTGGGCATCTGCCATACCTTGAGCAGTTCCCCGCCAACCATGGCATGGTCAAAACCCAGTACCTGGCGTTCCATTTCAATGTCGGTCAAGCCGGTTTCTTTTTGCAGCCGCAAAATCTCGCGTGCTTCATTGGGTAGGCGATGACTGATGATCAATTTACCGATATCGTGCAACAGGCCTGCAACAAACAATCGCTCGCTGTGCAATACATTACAGCGCTGCGCGAGTATTTTTGCGACCACACCACAATATACACTGTGCCGCCAGAACTTCACCATGTTCAGGACGTCATTGGGAATTTTTGAAAAAGCTTCAACCGCCGATGCCGCGAGCACCAGCCCACGTAACTCGCGCAACCCGATAACGGTCACGGCACGTGATACTGTCTCAACACGTGAAGGAAAACCATAGAAGGCACTATTGACGATTTTTAACAAGCGCGCAGTCAGGCCCGTATCCTGGCTGATGACCCTTCCGATATCATTTGCATTGATTTTGGGGTCTTCCAGCATCTCATTGACGCGAATACAGACCTCCGGCAGAGAAACCAGGCGCACCACCCCGGAAACAAGGTCATGCGGTGTCACTTTGGGTTTATCTTGTGGCTTGGCAGTATAGGAATTGGGGGTACGTCGTTGTGGCATCTATGGGCACCCTAGATTATTAATAGTTAAAGCCAGTTGTTCTCCCGTTATATAACGACCCTGCCGCAGGGTAGCTTTAGCGATAAAACTGTGAGCTTGCCAGCCGATTTTTAACCCCGGTGACGTCGGATGAATAACAAATCGGCTAAATAAACAGCGTGGCGTGAATGCAATGATCTTCTTTTTCTGAGGTATTTTCGTCTACACTAAACAAAATGAGAAAAAACCCATTCAGCTAACGATGCAGTAACGGATGTCGACACCTGCCAAATCCCGCATTCTTGCCGTTGATGACTCACGCGTCATGCGTGTGGCCATGCGCAAGATCCTGGGCCAGGAATATGACGTGATCGAAGCCGAACATGGCGAAGATGCCTGGACGCTCCTGATGAACGACGCGAGTATCCAGGTGGTCTTTACCGATCTGTCCATGCCCTATCTGGATGGCTTTGGCCTGCTCGAACGCATGCGCCAGTCCGAAGACGAACGTCTGCGCGAAATGCCGGTCATTATCGTCACCGGCAAGGAAGATGACGACGAATCCAAACAGCGTGCCCTCGACAAAGGCGCCAGTGATTTCATCACCAAACCTTTCGAATCCATCCAGTTGCTGGCCCGCGCCAAAGCGCATATCAATATTCAGCAAAAATCCAGTCAGCTCATCGACATCGCTGGCAAAATGGAAAAGCAGGCGGCCGTTGATGAACTTACCGGGCTCGGTGGTCAAAAGTATTTCTGCAAGGTAGCCGATGAAACCATTGCCTACGTACGCCGCCACGGTGGCCAGATGCTGTTGTTACGCATGGACATCGACGACTTTAATCTGATCTTCATCAAACACGGCAGACCGGTGGCCGATGCCATTCTGAAAACACTCGGCCAGCAACTCAGCAAACACGTGCGCAAGGAAGACATGCTGGCCCGCATCGGTCTGGCAAAATTTGCCATGCTGGTACGCGATACGCCGCTCGCCACGGCAGAACAGCTGGCTGATCGCATGCGCCAGGCCATTGCCAATCTGCAATTCAATATTGGCCAGCAGGAAAAACTGCGCATCACCGCCAGTATTGTGTTGATGGAGCCTGATCCGAAGAGTGATGAAGACATTAAGATCATTTTGCATCAACTCGATAAACGCGTTACCGATATTTCCATCGGTGGCGGCAATGTCACGGTCTTGCTGGGCGCACCGGCGGCCGATCCGGAATTAGCCAATCTGGAAACCGCACTCAATTACCTCAAGCATGGCGATGCCGCCAGCCTCAATCCCTTAACCCAGGCGTTGATTGCACGATTGTTACCATTGCTGAATTATTTAGGTGAACAACTCGGCGGTGAAATTAAAGAGTTAGCCGCAAAAATTGCCAGTAAACATAAAAAATAACTTAGCGCACCCACCACAGGCGCGCGCGGATTCCCCAATCGGTCGTGTAGCCCACCTCGCGAAAAACAATCTTGCCCTGTGCGTCGATCACAAACGTCGCCGGCACCCCATGTAATCCAAATCGTTGCAATAACGCACCGTCTTCATCCAGCAGCACCGGGAAATGTAAATGTTGCGCTTGCATGTATTCCTGCACCGCCTTCGCATCGCCGGATTGGCTGGCGATGGTGATGACGGGATACTCCGTACTCAATGTTTCAATCGAAGCTTGCTCCAGTTTACAGATAGGACACCAGGTCGCCCAAAAATGGAGCAGCACCGGCCGGCCCTTTCCCAGTGTCGCCAAATCCACTGCCTGCCCCGACAGTGTTACGCCTTGCACGCGAGGGGCTGGACCACTGGGTAAATCGCGTTGCATCCAGGCACGTATCGACACGTAGAGCAAGACGAATATCAGAACTTCAATACTGCGCCGACGCCATTTTGGCTTGAGGAATTGACGAATTTTTTCTAACATCATTTAAGTTTTACGCCTTGATACCGAATTATAACCACTAACACTGGAATCGAGCTGGAGGATTGTGTAGTGATGAAATCAAAATTGAAAGCCTTTGGTACTCATTTGGGAATCAGTCTTATCATTTTCCTGATCATTTTGTATTTCATCCTGTCACAGTGGTACCCTTTTCCTTTCTTCAGCACCGATGGCGGCTGGAAGGGGATTAGCATAGTTGCCTTTGTCGACGTGGTATTAGGCCCTTTTCTCACCTTCATCGTCTATAAACCCGGCAAGAAATATCTTAAGCTGGATTTAACCATCATCGGCATGATCCAGGCAGCCGCGTTGAGCTGGGGAATCTACACTGTCCATCATGAACGACCCGCAGCCGCCGTCTTGGTTGAAGATTATTTTATGACAGTAACGATGTATGATGTTGAACGGCGCGTTAATAGTGAAAAATTAATAACATATTCCGGTCACATCCCTGCACTGATTTATTTGAACGTGCCCGAAAAAGAATTGCAGGCAACCCGGTTGCGCTCACTGCAGTCAGGCATGTCCATGGCGCTGTTCGACGAATATTATGCGCCGATTAATCAAGACACGATCCCGGTAATGATTACCCGTGGCTTTGATCTGGCGGCCTATGTCGCCGACAAACCCGGGGACATGCGCATCTATGATAACTTCGTCAAAGCACATCCGAAGGACTTAACGAATATCGCCTTCCTCGAATGGCACGGTCGCACCAAATGGGGATTTATCGCCGTACGCAAGGACAACTTCGAGTTAATCGACTTCCTGCCGATTCAACCCTTGACGGTGGAAAAGAAAAAAATCAAAGCGTAATTCTCAGCAGACTAGATTTTTTGGAATACCAGCGTCGCGTTGGTACCGCCAAAACCGAAACTGTTGGACATCACGCATTGCAGCGATTTCTCGGTGTATTCGCGCACGATCGGTATCCCGACAGCATCCGGATCCAGATCAGTAATATTCGCTGACGCAGCGAGAAAACCGTGTTCCAGCATTAACAGTGAATAAATTGATTCATTCACACCCGCGGCACCTAACGCATGTCCGGTGACGGATTTGGTGGAGCTGATGGCGGGGATGTTGTTACCAAACACGGTGCGCACCGCCTTGAGTTCCTGCGTATCGCCCACTGGAGTGCTGGTGCCGTGGGCATTAATATATTCCACCGGGGCGGATGCCGTGGCCATGGCCAGTTGCATACACCGTATCGCACCCTCACCAGAGGGTTGCACCATGTCATAACCATCGGATGTGGCGCCGTAGCCGGTGACCTCGGCGTAAATCTTGGCACCACGGGCACGGGCATGTTCGAGTTCTTCCAGCACCACAACGCCGGCGCCGCCACTCATGACAAAACCATCACGGGTGGCATCGTAGGGTCGCGACGCTGTCGTGGGTGAATCGTTATATTTAGACGACATTGCGCCCATGGCATCGAACAGCACCGACATACTCCAATGCACTTCTTCACCGCCACCGGCAAACACCATGTCCTGTTTGCCAAACTGAATCAGTTCGACACCATTGCCAATACAGTGTGCACTCGTGGCGCAAGCCGAACTGATCGTGTAGTTCACGCCTTTGATCTTGAAAGGTGTCGCCAGACAGGCCGATGTCGTGCTCGCCATGGTGCGTGTGACCATGTAGGGTAATACCTTGCGCAGACCGCGTTGCCGCAAGGTATCGGCCGCCTCCACGATATTCGATGGTGACGCACCACCGGTACCCATGATCAGGCCGGTACGCGGATTGGAAACGTCAGCTTCCTGCAAACCGGAATCGGTTATGGCTTCCTGCATTGCAATATAATTGAATGCAGCTGCATCACCCATAAAACGCAATAGCTTGCGATCGATATGTTCGGCGGTATTCAGCCGAATTGGGCCAACGACGCGGGAACGGAAGCCCAGGTCTGCATATTCCTGGCAAAACTCGATACCGGAACGACCAGTCCGCAACGAATCGAGTACTTCGTGTTTGTTATTACCGATACTGGAGACAATACCTAAACCTGTAATGACGACGCGGCGCATGATGATTTACACTTCGGGTTCATTTAAGAAAAGGCCAACACGTAAATCCTTGGCGACATAGATTTCCTTATCATCGACATAGACGCTGCCATCGGCAATGCCCATGAACAGCTTGCGCATAATCACGCGCTTTAAATTGATTCGATAGGTGACTTTTTTATTGGTGGGCATCACTTGACCGGTAAATTTTACTTCGCCCGAGCCCAAAGCGCGGCCGTGACCGGGGCCACCCATCCAGCCCAGAAAAAAGCCAATCAATTGCCATAAGGCATCCAGACCCAGGCAACCGGGCATAACCGGGTCACCTTCAAAATGGCACTTGAAGAACCACAGTTCCGGATTGATATCGAGTTCTGCAACGATCTCGCCTTTACCAAAGGCGCCGCCTTTGTCACTGATATGAGTAATGCGATCAAACATCAGCATGGGTGGTAACGGTAATTGGGCATTGCCTTCGCCAAACATGCGGCCATGGCCACACTCAAGCAGATCGTCATAACTAAAACTGTTTTTTCGGGTCAAGGAACTGGCCTCTATAGGTAACGCAGACATGGGGAACTCATCTTTAATATATATTGTATGAGTTATTAACTCGGTTATTTTTTGGGCAACAGCCCATCGGACGGGCGGTATTTTAACCTTAGCGTCGTCTAAAACAAAGCAACTTACGCTGTTTATTCGGCCCGGTGGAAGCTGCGCTTGGCTCGGTGGATGAAATTCAGCAAATGAGTCACCTGCGGATGGGAGATTTGTTCCAGCACCCGCAGGTTATTATCCAGGTCCTTTTCACGTAAAAACAGGATACGGAAGGCTTCTTTCAGAGTACGAATATCCTGGCTGCTGAAGCCAGCGCGTTTGAGCCCCACCAGATTCAATCCGCGCACGCTGGCAGGATTGCCATCGGTAATCATATAGGGCAGGCAATCCTGGGTAATCTTGGCGTTACCGCCCAGCATGGCATAACTGCCGATATGGCAGAATTGATGAATCATCACACCACCGGATATGAATACCTTGTCCTCGACCGTGACATGCCCAGCCAGCCCGGCAGACACCACGATGGTGTTGTTATTGCCGAGTTTGCAATCATGGCCAATATGCGCATTTGCCATCATGAAGTTACTATCACCCAATACCGTGGACGCCCCGCTTTTACTGGCGCGATTGATGCTGACATATTCTCGCAAGACGTTGTTGTTACCCAACTGCACATGGGTTAACACACTATGATCGGTAAATTTCAAATCCTGCGGTACCCCGCCAATCACGGCATGTTCATAGATCTGATTGGCGTTCCCCATACGCGTACCGCGTTTGAGCACACTATGTGCGGCGATCTGATTGTTGTCCCCCAGAACCACATCGGCTTCGATGATGGCGAATGCACCGATATGATTGCCCTGACCAAGCTGCGCTGCGGGATCGATTATCGCGGTAGGATGAATCTGATTGCTCACACAAAATCCTCTTGTTATCCCTGCGATCTGCAAGGTTGTATAACCCTAAGTAATCCCTATGTTATATGCAAGTGTAATCGCATAGCATGCATTAAAATCAAACCTCAATTGTAATTATGACGCAATCTCTGGAACAGCTTCGCTTTGATAATTCGTTTGCACGTTTACCAACGGAATTTTACTCTCGCTTAAATCCCACGCCATTTGCTGGCGCCCCCTATCTGGTCAGTTTTAATCCCAACGTATCCAGCTTATTGGATATACACCCACAGGAAATTTACCGTCCAGAATTTCTGGCCTATTTAAGCGGCACCCAAGCCTGGCCAGGTAGCGAGCCATTGGCCATGCTCTACGCTGGTCATCAGTTTGGCCATTACGTACCGCAATTAGGCGATGGCCGCGCCATGTTGCTCGGTGAAATACGCAACAGGCGTGATGAAAAATGGGATGTGCAACTCAAAGGCTGCGGGATCACGCCGTATTCACGCCAAGGTGATGGCCGGGCCGTACTCCGTTCCACCATCCGCGAATATCTCTGTTCGGAGGCAATGCATGCCTTAGGCATTCCGACGACACGTGCTCTGTGCATTATTGGTGCAGACGACGAAGTCTATCGTGAAACCATTGAAACCGGCGCAATGTTGTTACGCGTCGCGCCCTCGCATGTGCGGTTTGGATCCTTTGAAATTTTTTATTACCGCGATCAACCTGAACAACTTCGAGTCTTGGCTGACTATGTGATCACCCAACACTATCCTGAATTACAGGATCATCCGGATAAATATATCGAGTTGTTACGCAGCGTGGTCCGGCGTACCGCGAAGCTGATGGCGCAATGGCAGAGCGTGGGGTTTGCGCATGGTGTGATGAACACCGATAACATGTCGATCCTCGGATTAACACTCGACTATGGCCCGTTTGGATTTATGGAAGCGTATGAACCGGGATTTATTTGCAATCATTCCGATCATGAAGGTCGCTATGCCTTCGATCAACAACCCGGCATCGGTTTCTGGAATCTCACTGCGTTGGCACAGGCGTTAACACCGCTCATCAGCGTGGAAGCAGCCAAGGCTTGTCTGTTGGAATATGAAACTCACTACCCGGCATTTTATTATGATTTAATGCGGCAAAAACTCGGCTTGCAGGAAATTACCGCTGAGGCAGTTGATGTTATCGATGGCTGGCTGCGCTTGCTACAGCAAGATGCACGCGACTACACACTCACATTCCGTGCGTTAAGTGGTTTCGACGTTGACGAAAATAACAAGAATACGTCATTGCGGGATATGTTCATCAGTCGATTGGACTTTGATCGCTGGGCGAAAAGCTACGCAACATTGCTGCTCAAACAGAACGTCGCTACTCCTGCACGCCGTCAGCAGATGAACTCAGTCAATCCAAAATACATTTTACGAAACTACCTGGCACAGATCGCCATCGACAAGGCAACAAAACAGAAAGACTTTAGTGAAATTGACAAGCTGTTGCAGATTTTACAAAAACCTTTCGATGAGCAACCTGAATTTGAAAGCTATGCCGCCGAGGCGCCGGATTGGGCGAAGACGATTTCGGTGAGTTGCTCGTCCTGATTGTTGAATAATTAGATTGAAAGAACTCTCAATCACCAACACCTGTTCAGGGTGTATGCCGGGAATTATCCACTTTCCGTATCGACTCGACATCCTGTCTCGACGATACGCGCGCGACATCCCTGTCGCGCTGTCGCTTGATAATTCCCGGCATGCACCCTGTTCCAGAGAATATCTACATTTACACACTCTTCTCGTATTTTTTCAGCACAACCCCATCATCCCCGCAACACGCCGCCGCACATTTCTTGATTTGGTGCAATTCAGCTGGATCACTGTTGAGATACGTGCTCACTGGTAAATTGGTTTGAGCACAATCGCAGCCTTTGTCGTCATAGACGTACACATTGCGCAAGCCGATCTGGCGTGCCGCATCGTGCGCCTGCCACATGATTTCACTGGGGGTCTTCGGCAAATGGCTGAGTTGATAAGCTGGAAAAAATTTGGTGATATGCCAGGGGCTATCGGCACCGAGATGATCATAAATCCACTGTGCGGTTTTACGTAACATGGCGATATCGTCATTTTTGGATGGAATGACATTGGTACGGGTCTCGACATGAATACCGAGCTGCTGCGCGGCTTCGATGGAATCGAGCACCATTTGCACCTTGGCAGGTCGGCAAATATCCAGATAGAAATCGTCACTCAGACTTTTTATATCGGAACACACCACATCGATCACCCCCTGAATTTCGCGCAAGGCTTCGGTAGTGACAAAACTGTTAGAGACATACACTGTATATAACCCGGCACGTTTGGCTTCCTGTGCCACATCGATGACATACTCCAGCCATACCGCCGGTTCAGAATAAGTAAACGCAATCCCATCCACACCATGGCGTTTGGCAGCAGCAACCAGTTCGGTTGGAGATATATAGGCTTCCGTCGATTCACCACGCGCCAACGAATCCAGTGCGGTGACACCCCAGGAAATGTCCAGATTGTGGCAACCCTGGCAACGGAAGTTGCAACCGAAACTGCCGATCGACATAACCTTGCTACCGGGACGAAAATGCTTCACCGGTTTTTCTTCGATGGGATTGATATCAATGGCGGAGATTATTCCGTACGACAAATTATACAATGTGCCGAAACGATTCACGTGCGCCTGACAAAAACCGCGTTGACCGTGTTTGAGCTTGCAACGCCACAAACACAAATTGCAGCGTGTCGTGCCATCATCCATTTTTTCCTGCAAGCGCGTTTCCTGTAACTGATAGCGCGCAGTTTGTTTTGCCGATTCGCTCATGCATTCACCGCCTTGACTAATTTCCAGATCGGATCCACCACAAAGTGCAATAAGCCATGCGCCTCACGTAAGGCTTGCTCGGCCTGTTCAGGAGTAGGTGCCCGTGCAAAGATAAATCCCAAATAGCTTGCCCCTTCGGGTAATGGCACAAGCTCATGACCTTCGCGTACCTGGATATCGATTTCTTCTATAAATGGCACGCGCTGAGCGGCCAATAAGCCTTCCACACGTTTCAACATGCCTGCTTTTGGAATCGGGATCATTAACACACCGGCCGCATCATCCATAGTCTGCTGCGGTAAAGATTTCCCCATGGCATGCGATAGCACTAATTCTTCCAGTGAATAGCCTGTACTAAACCGTAATAGCTTGGCACACATGCCGCCAATCGTGCGCGCCGCCACTTCCAGAATAAACACCCCACGATCATTCACGCGACATTCCGCATGTATCGGGCCCTCGCTCAAACCATATGCCGCACAGGCTTGCGCCACTACATCGAATATATTTTGTTGAACTGAGTCTGGCCAACGACTGGGCGTTATGTAATAGCTCTCTTCAAAATACGGCCCGTTCAATGGCTCGGGTTTATCAAAGATTGCCAGAATCGATAACCTTCCCTGTGAGAGCATGCCTTCAATAGCCACTTCCTGGCCATCGATAAATTCTTCGATCAATAAGCGTTGCTGAGTCAGCGGTTCCAGATCTGACATGCGATTGAGCATTTGGGCGATTCGATCAATTGCGATAACAAGTTGTGGAGGATTATCGGCACGGATAACCCCGCGACTGGCTGATAACGCAATGGGTTTCACCACGACAGGATACTGCAAGCCTTTTATCTGCACATCTAGCGGCTGCGTTAATTCAATAACGCGATGCGTTGGTTTGGATACTTGATATAAATCCAGCGCTGCTCTTGCCAGATCTTTACGGCGGGCGATTTGTACCGCACTTGGATGATTATGGGGTAAACCTAATTGTTGCGCGATATGTGAAGCCAGTTCAGTTGCGCCATCATCAGTCCCGATGACACCAACGATTGGCGCTTGCTGCGCCGCCGCCATGATGCGTTGTATCGCAGTGGAGATATCGGCAAAGTCCACATGCAGGCCCTGCGCATACGCCGAAATAATGGAGTGCTTCCCTTCGGAAGCGATTAACGCCTGCATGCCCAGTCGTTCAGCCGCGGCGATATAGGCGAAGGTCCGGTAACTGCCATGCGGGGCGATGATCAGCACTCGCGGCGCTATTGCCGATCGCGCCTCGTTCATCGCTACCCTGGCCATGGTCCGGAACTACAGTAATCAGGCGCAGCCGCCGCCACCACCGCAGCCACCGCAGGCACCTGTACCGCCCACGCTTTTAAAGACGTTATTAAACACAAAGCTCTTGTTCCAGCCCTGTTCAACAAAATCGATATCGCAGCCTTGCAGAAAATTCAGTGCCACGGCATCCACCATTAATTTGAAGCCATCGCCTTCCAGCACTTTGTCAAAAGGACCGACACCTTCGGCATAAGTCATACCGTAGGTCATCCCGCCGCAGCCACCGCCGGTGACATAAATCCGAATACCCGCCACATTATCTTCGATACTATTCAGCAGGGTCTTGATTTGCTCTGCCGCTGCCGGACTGACACTCATTTCATGATTGGCAATTTGGGTTGAATAGCTTGGCTGACTCATGATAACTACCTCTCTCTTTGGTCATACTTTACAATGATAGGGTCGGGTAACGATAATACCCAAGTAAGATGATTGGTATCTTAGCAAACCGGTCCCGAACGCACAGCATCCATTAGGAATAGTATAAAGGTTCACTCATGACTCGCATGGTTTA
The DNA here is from genome assembly GCA_024641475.1 of Gammaproteobacteria bacterium. Classification (GTDB taxonomy): domain Bacteria; phylum Pseudomonadota; class Gammaproteobacteria; order UBA6429; family Thiohalophilaceae; genus JACQBC01. The sequence goes on along the minus strand of JAHECZ010000130.1, from coordinate 57,383 downwards.
TTGCAAGGTGTTAAAACGCGAAGCCGAAGGCTTGGAAAACCCACCCTACCCGGGCGACCTGGGCATCCGTATCTATGAAAATGTCTCACTCGAAGGCTGGCAGGAATGGCTCAAACGCCTGACGACCATCATCAATGAAAACCAGCTGAATACTGCCGACCCAGCCAACCTGCAGGTAATCGAGCAGCATTTATTGGGTTTTATCTTTGGCGAAGGAAATCTCGGCCAACTTCCCCCTGGCTTCAAGGCTGCCGGCAGTAAAAAATAACTGTCCTGGCCCAGGCAATGAAATTTTGCAGTGAATGTGGCCAACCGGTGGTACTTCGGATACCGGAAGGAGATAACCTGCCCCGCTATGTCTGCGCACAATGCCAGACGATTCATTATCAAAACCCCAAAATTGTCGCTGGCTGCATCCCGGTTTATGGCGAACAAATCCTGCTGTGCCGCCGCGCCATTCAACCCCGCCATGGCCTGTGGACCCTGCCCGCCGGATTTATGGAAAATGCCGAAACACTGGAACAGGCGGCCAGCCGTGAGGCGTATGAAGAAGCACAAGCCAATGTCCGCATTGATGGCCTATACACTGTGATTAGCCTGCCGCATGTGAATCAGGTCTACGTAATGTACCGGGCAACCCTGCTGGATCCCAACGTCGGTGCAGGCACCGAAAGTCTGGAAGTGAAATTCTTTAACGAGGTGGACATCCCTTGGGATAACCTCGCCTTTCGGACAATCCATACCACCTTGCAGCATTTTTTTGAGGACAGGCGCCAGGGCCATTTTGCGTTGCATACCCTTGCATTGGATCGTCCCACACCCGCCTCACCGTCCGAATAACCCAATTAATTCAGGTACCGGATACAGGCAGATCACTGCCCACATCGCGCCACTGGGCTGTCCGAATTTTCCATTCCGACGCTACTTTTACCCAATGTAATTCCAGTTCCAGCCAGCGCAGCCGCTCTGGCAACACCTGTTCGCTTCCCGTTAACAGTAATTTGCAGTGACTCTCGGCGGTATCGCCCTGCACACTCACCGTCATATCCATTAACGTGACAGTAATAACCGGATACTGCTGAAAATAACCATAAACCAGCCCCAACATCTGCGGTTTGCGCCAAGCCTGCTGGGCAACAAAATCAGCGCTCAGATAGGCCATGAGAACGCGGCTGTCTTTGTGCTCGGCAGCCTTGCTCATCGCGCTCATGGCAGCACGGACTCGGCTGGCCTCATCTGATGGAGCAAAACAGCCGCTGAGCGTCATGCAAATTGTGATCGGCAACACAATTTGCCGATCTATCAATGAATGGAGATACACCATGACTGCTTCCTTAATCGTTATGGCGATGACAAATTTTGTCACAGCACGGCAATTTGTGACCTGTATCGCCCATTTAGGCCCTTATTCTCATATAAAGTCCTGTTAAGTCAGATAATAATAATGACATAAACCAGCAGGTGCCACGCGTGAACAATTTTTTTGCCTTATTTACCGCAGAAGGTCAGAGTCAGAAGCTCAAGGAACTGTATGAGACCCGGCCTGAAGTCTATCTGCGCATTGCCTTTGCCTTCACGGTGCTGGGGTATCTGCTTATCGCCATGCTGCCGTTGGTGCTCCTGATCGCAACCATTACACTGATCAGCGGCATTACCGACGCGAAAACCTGGAACGACTGGCTCTCCCTGCTCACCTGGCTCAGCGTAACCGCTGTCAGTGGATTCCTGACTTTTCTCATGCTGCGATTACATGTCAGCAGTCCCAGCGGTTTAGGTATCAAGCCCGACAAAGCCCCAAAACTGTACGAATTACTAGACGAGCTGCAACATACATTTAAACATCCGACCATTCATCGGGTGGTATTACACGATAACTTCAGTCTGGAATTCATCCCGGTACCGCGATTTGGCCTGCCTCTGGTGACAGTAAATGTTCTGTATATCGGTTTACCGGTCATGCAGGCGCTCTCTGCCAGCCATTTTAAAGGCATGTTGGCGCGTAAACTGGGGCAGTATTCCATGCAACACAATCGACTGACGCATATGATTTATCGCTTTCGTCAGTACGCCGAGCTATACCAAATCGCCTACACCAAACAATGTCGCGAACAGTGGTTTTATCTGCCTTTCAAGTGGTTCTTCCAATTGTATGTTCCCTGGTTAAACGCCATCACGGTACATGCGGCTCGCAAAGATGAGCTTGAAGCTGACGCCTACGCACTGCAGGTCATGAATACGGATGAATTTGCTGATGATCTGATCCGTTATAGCGTGGTTGATGCGTTTCTGCAGGAAAAATTCTGGCCAAAAATTCAGGAGTTGATTTCCAGGCAAGCAGCAGCTGCTACTGCAATACAGCCACATGGCAGTATGAGCAAGGCATTACGCAGTGGTTTGACGGATACTGAATTTGCTACCTTGCTGGAAAAACTCATGAAGAAGGATTCATCCTGGGATAATGCGCTGCCAACGTTGCCCACCCGCCTGGAACACATGGGCCATCGCACCCTGAGTCTGCCACCTCCGGTTTTGGAATCAGCGGCACAACGCTTACTTGGCGCTTCATTCGGTGTCATTGCCAAACTCCTGGATCAAAATTGGCTGGTAAAACAGGGCATCAAGCCAAAAAAAAACGCTCCGGAGCCACAGCAAGCCAATGAATCCAGCGTAAATGAACAACAGCTATTCGAATCACTGCTACAAAAAGCCGGGCAGCAACAACTCTCTGACGAGGAAATGTGGCGCCTAGGCACGCTGACAGAAAAATTCAAAGGCAAGGCGGCGGCGGTTGGCATTTTTCAAAAAATCCTCAAACGCAACTCGGCACATGCCAAAACCTGGCAGTCGATTGGCCGCATTTTATTATCACAACAGGATACTTCCGGCGTTAAAGCACTCGAGCGTGCCATGGAATTGGATACCGCCTGCACCGCGCAAACTTGCTGGATATTAGCCAAGTATTTCAAGTCACAAGGTAATGAAGAATTAGCCAGACGCTATGTTGCCAAAGCCGGCCAGGCTGAAGCGTCAAACGCCGCATAAGCCTGTCGAATTACCTACCCACCATTGTGAAATAGATGATCGAATTAAAACCAGAGGGAAACGTACAGCTGGACGACATCTGCGGCAAAACGGAATAAGGGTTCGGAGCCCGGCGTACCACCCACGGTAGCATCTCGGAAATCCTTGTAATTAAAATTGGTGTGATCATAGGAAATATTGGCGCTGCCTTTCTCGAATACCCACCAGCCATTTTTGGCAAAATTATAGGTAAGTGTGATCCCGCCGGAATTGCTGCTGAAGCTACTCAGTTCTTTGTGGCGGGTCATGAAATTAAATTGATCCTGGTATTGAAAAAGATCACTGTAAAAATCCGCTTTGGTTTGATGATACATCCGATAGCGCACGTCAATAATGAAATCTTTCGCGGTGTGAGTGTATCCCAGCTCAGCCGTTTGGGCATTCACACCCCAGGAATCCTGGAATAATTTGAAGTTCGCATGTAACGCGGCGCGATACAGTAAATAATAGTTGCCACTTATAGCAATGGCATTACTCGTTCGTGTTGATGGAAATATCTCAAATGCTTTGCCGCGAGTTTCACATGGATTAGAAAGATCACCGCTCGGAATACAATAGCTATAGACACGATACGGACTTTGCAAATAACCTTCATCAGTAATGGTTTCCCAGTTAATGCCGACCGTCGCTCGCTTGGATACAATTTGTGACAGACCCAGGCGATAATTTTGGCGATGAATTGACCCGCGGTAGGTTTTATCCTCACTCGAAGACACATCATCGGCGCCTTTGGAATAACCCATGCTGAAATTACTCAGGTCGCCAAAGAAATCCTGACTAAGACTGAATTGATAGGTTTTACCCTTGTAGTCATTTTCTTTACTGGTGGTAACGCCCGCACCCATCAGGGTTTTGCCGTGCAAATAATCCACGCCATATGACTGCTCGGTACGTTGTTCAACATAACGACTGGCACCTAAACGATAGCGCACATCAATTGAAGCGCTACTCACATGATCGACATAGTGATTGTAATAAACAGAAGTATTGGTAGAAGATTGCTTGCGTACCAGTAAAGATGGCCCGGTAACGGTAAGCTTATCGCCAGAGTAGGAATGATACATCATGTCCGCCCGATCTTCGGGCAACACGGTCGCCAATACATGCCCGAGCATGCCAAGCAGTAGCGATACACCAATACCCAATCTTAACGAATTCACATTAGTGACCATTAATTACATCCACACCCACCACCGGAAACGCTATCTGCACCACGCGAAGCCTGACGCACTTCATGGACATGATGCCGATACGATACCGAAACACCATCGCGGTCCTGATTCATGATCGGATCCGCCAAATTCGCACGCTCATAGGGCTTTACCCACGGTTCGGTACTGCATCCCGACAACACGGTTAGCGCCAATATTATTGCGGCCGACGCACAAAACGGCTTATTCACGGATCAAATCCTTGATTTGCTTTTTATAGGTCTCTTCATATCCCGGCTTATAGCCCTGATGGATATAACGCACATTGCCATTGCGATCTACAATCACAGTGGTCGGCATCGCATTCACGTCATACAATTTAGTTAATGTATTTTGGGTATCATATAAAATCGGGAACGTTACCGGCACATCGTGCAAATAGGTTTTGGCCTTGCTGCTATCCTGTTCGACATTTATCCCCAGAATAACAAAACCCAATTTGCTGTATTTTTTGTAAATATCATCCAGCAACGGCATTTCCTGCCGGCAAGGGCCGCACCAGGATGCCCAGAAATTGACTAACACCACCTGACCACGCAATTCTTTAAGGCGTGTATTTTTACCTGTGATGGTTGGCAAGGTGAAATCCGGCGCAGGTTGTCCGGGCGTTGTCGCTGCCGTTAATGGCAAACTTACTGCAATCATCACAGCCAAACCCATAAGTTGCTTTAAGACTTTATGCATTTTTCACCTCTAAAGGTTCTGTTTAGAAAAAATATGTTGCGCCTAATGACATCTCAATAGAATTATTCTTTTTCTGAATCCCGGTAACATCCAGGGTATAAATATGATCCCTCACCGTGGCATGTATCGCTAGCCAGTCTGTCAGAATAAAACGGTAACCGGCGCCAAACATCGCCGTAAAATGACTTTCTGACGCAATCTTGGAGCTGCCCACGCCGGCAATCACATACAGAGCAGTATTAAATGCATGATTGCGCCCGATGAATGTTTCTCCAGGCAATAAATTATAACCCAGCGCCATCGTGTAATAACTGAATTTGCGATCCACAAATAGAACTGTATTACCAATGGACTCCTGGCTGGTTTCGCCTGCCTTAGAAAGGCCAAGTGTACCCTCAAAGAATAGATCTTCAGTGATGTGATATGCTAATCGAGTTCCATATACAGGTTTAGTACCAAAGTCCTCGATACTTAAAAGACCAGCATACATTCCAATTTCAAAGTTCTCGGTATCAATCTGCGCTTCAGACACTTCACGGCGCTTAATGGCTGGCTGAATTACTGGCTCCTGCTGAATCATCTGCTTCTGCGATTCGGCATCGACCGTTTGTGCTGGCATGGTGTCTCCGCCTGCGGCCAGAGCAGTTATGGAATTCAGTCCACCACTAACGATAACTGTTAAAAGAAAAACGCAAATCCGGCTCGCCATTCTCTTACTTCCTCATTGTTGTTGCGACTGGTGAATACAACATAATTATTATAGTCAAGCCGCAAGAAAAACCGATGGGACAAATGCATGCGCGCGCCAATACCATAAAAGGAAAAATTATCAGTTCCATCTTTAGTTTGGGTTAGGGTTGACCGTGGCGTTGTTTTAATTCTTCCTGTTCCGAGTGAAAAAGACGGTGAAATCACCCATTCAGGGAACGGCTCTTCCACTAAGTTGAATGCCAACATATAACTATTTGAGACATTGCCGAGTATTTGTGCAAATGAGGCCTCAATAGATATGTTTTCGGTCATATGATAGCCACCAAAAGTCCCAATACTGTAGCCACCGCCAAAATCACCAGTAAACAGGCCCATATCCCATTTGCGCGCGATAAAATCATCCCGCGAGGCTTCTTTAATATCCACATGCTGGCCATCCGGGCTCAGCGTTTGTTGCATTTCGGCACGTGACACCCAACCTTCGATGCCGGCATCCGTTCTTACCTTAAACCAGTCGGTCTGACGATATAGTATCTCCGCCCAGTCATCTCGATTAATGACATAAAACACCGGATAGCCTCGACCAGGGCCGGTATGCATCTCGATATAGGGATCGGCTACCTGCACGAAGTTGCGTTCCACTTCGGCAGCAGAAACCCAACCTACCCATAGCGATACCAACACACTCAAAAGCAGCCGCTGCATGATTCCCTTGGGGTATTAACCTATTGTTATACGACCTGTTTTGTCGCCCCATTGTAACGGTAAGCCCCAAGGTCGCCAACAGACTTCGTGTATTTGGCGGCACTTGGGGCTGCAATTTCTCAATCGTCGCAATTATCTAGGGATGATTGTGGTACTGGGCACCGTTGTCTATCCACTCGGTAATCATTTTGATTTCATCATCTGTAAGGCGACCAGTATGTGAACCTGCCCCCCAAAATCGTGGAGTACTTACTATATTTCCATTAATGTCCCTATCGTATAAAAACGCGCTAGAGGTTGCCGCACCAGGTACAATATGTGATCGAGTTTTCGTCGTCCCGTCTACATCAGTGTACATACTTGAAACCACATTTATGTATGCCGCAGCTGGGTCGGTAATTGTATTTAAATCAAGAAGCCCATCAGTTGTATCGTAAGTGATCATCGTCATAGCGTCAGTAAATGTCGTGGGTTGATGGCATGTTGTTGTACAGCCTTTATCAGCCCACAGATGATGAATATTCGTATCATAATTAATGATTGACCGACACCTGCCATCCCACTGCGTTGGCACCCGGCAATCGATTGGTGTGCCAGTGAAATTCACCGGAAAGTGTGAATCAAGAGTCAACGTAGGATAACTGAGAGCGGGATAAAATGAATCAGGTGTTGGCACTGTCGTGGTTGCAGTATATGCATTGGTTGTACCTGGATTAACAATAGTCTCTACATCATATCGGCCGTGCGGCGAGGTTGAGCCCGTTTCATGACAGCCGTTACAAGTGCGTTCTTCATCCGCTCGCACTGTGAACCATGTTGGATGATCCAAATTGTGATCTAACACTTCGTATTTATTATTTACGATTTGGAATGATAATGGCACATCACTTGGAACGCGAGTACGCACGGATCCGTCCGGATATATCGGCGCATAACCAATGATTTCGCGCATTTTAAACCTTCTGGCATTGTCCACACCGATCTCTGCTGCAGTCGTCGTGCTAGTCATATAGGCGTGCTTATATATCTGAATATATTTAGGCACGATACTTGGATCTAATGTAGCCACATTGTCCAATCGTGTTTTGAGCGCTGCAGTCAAGACATTACGTATATGCAGCGTGCCATAGTTATGGGTTCCAGTTGAACTACTGCTGATAAAGTTTGGTGTTGATTTTTCCTGTGCAACCGCAACATCTGAATAATAAAAACCGCTAGGAAGTGGACCAAGCGGACGCCACTCATTCGTATCTAAGGTATACACTCCAACATTATATAGTGGTGGAGCCAGCGACCCACCAACAACATTAGTATCATTACACGGCTCAGATGTTGGACTCGGCGGCTGCAACCCGGTTAATACATAACAATCTCCCTTTGATACGATAGCCTTGTTTGTTCCGTCGTAATATGGTGCTACTGAGATAAATTTTCCATAATATTTACCCCCATTGCCAACTGGACTTGCGGATGTGCTACCCAGCCCCGCTGTCAAGCTTCTTTGTGTCTGGCTCGTTAAGCCAGCCGCAATTGGATTGTTATAATCGACATAATTATTGATATCAATCGCAACCAAATCACCGCCGTTAAATGTTCCAGTATTATGTCGAACAATACTTAATATCCTTCCATCATTTAACTGCACCGGTTTGGTAAAATGGATAACTCCAGGGTCATTGTTAGTGCCAGTGTTATGGCTCTTATACCCGTAAATATATGTCTCATTGGCACCATTCGGATCGATCATATATAAGTTCATTCGATGATCAGTAGTGCCTTTAGTATCCCAACGACTGAAAATCACTTTGCCACTATATCGACCCGAACGCATTAAAGATGGAAATAAATCATGACTGGTACCAAAGGTAACCTGTTTAACATTAAATCCATTACGGTCTACCACATGCAATTTGAAGGATGGAGGAGTTCCGTTTCCATCATCGCCCTCAGTGATCGGAGTAAATCCTGCACTGCCTTGATTGATCAGTACTCGCGATGTCGATACATTTCGATTCGATGAAAAGATGACAACTCCATCAAGCAAATAATGCGGTGTAACGTCATCGCCAAGAGCAATCGAAGTATCTTGTATTACTGGATGTATTATACCCGTAGCTAACGTATATTCATAAATAGTCCAATATTGCATATCACCAGTAAAGCAAGGTTTTAAAAGCGCCGAAAATAATAATTTCGAACCATCATCAGAGAATTCCAAGTCCTTAACATCCCAAGTATCAGGTTGCCCCGCATTAGGACCGCTATTACAAATTAATGGTGTAATTGTTGTCTCTTTTGCGCCAACAAGTGGCGCTTCACGGATTTTCAATTTCGAGCCATAACTTGGATTTGCCGGGGATGGATCTAATGCCGCTTCAAAATTATTATTATTAGTCGGAAAAGGCTTTTGCACATAGGCTAACGGATAGGCCGCCACTAGCGGATCGGCAGCCTGGCCGCCACCACAGGCAGACAAACCGATACTCACAACAACAAGCAATGCGTAGTACAAAAGATTATTGCAGCAAATGTTGCTAGATTGCTTATGTGGTTGATATGTCATATACGTACTCACTCTATTTGAAATTGATAATAGGTACACTTTGCAAATATGCATCGTCACTCATAATAGTAACGACACTTCTGCATTCGGCAATTAAATCATCGGCCCAAGGTGTTAACCCCATAACGTCTTTGTATTATGGGGTAATAAACAATACTGATTCTGTGACCAATATCATGAAAATTATTCAGGTTTCCAACTAAAGTAGAACTGTTAGCTTTTAGGCCTGAATATGACGTGAACCAGTTGGCGGTTTGCCGCACAACATACAGAAGCCTGAAATAATTGTCGTTAAAACACTGGATAACGTAGGAACCTCACATGAAAAACGCGACTCTGTCACACAATTATGTCCAGGCACTAGTTTCGGCGGCGCTAGCCGGCGGTTTGTTTCTAGGCGTCGTGAACTCGGCATCAGCTGATGTCAATGAACAAGCCAAACGCATGTATGAACGACTTGCCGGTGTACCGCCTACCACGAGTGAAATTAACGCCATGGCGCCTTTACTGAATAGTGGCACTAGTAGCGACATCTACGCAGCGGCAAATATTGCCATGCAAACTAAAGACTTTTATAACGTAACCCTGAAAAACATGGTTGTGCCCTGGACCAACAAAGATATGACCGCGTTTTATGAATTCAATGACGCGGCAGCAACATTGATCGGCATCATTCGCGATGATCTGGATTTCCGCCGCGCCATGTACGACAACATCATATATGTCGGTCCTGGAACCTATTCTAATAGCAATAACACCATGTATAGAAATATGGAAGCTACAGATGCGGATTTACGTAGTGCCAGTGTACTTACCCAAGCAACCCAATCGGGTGTGACTGGCATCAATCCTGTAGGCGTTGCCGGTGTACTCACTACCCGTCAATCGGCCCGTGCCTTTTTCTACGCAGGCACCAATCGCCGCATGTTGCGCTTTACCTTTGTTAATTATCTGTGCAAAGACCTGGAAGCCATCAAAGATACCAGCCGCATTCCCGATCGAGTTCGTCAAGATCCTGACCGTAGCCCTGGTGGTGACAGCAGTGTTTACTTAAATACCTGTCTCGGTTGTCATGCCGGTATGGACGGATTGGCAGGTGCATATGCATACTATCAATGGAACTACGATGTTAACAACGATCCTAATGGCGATAACGGTAATATGATTTATCAAAATGGCGTTGTTCAAGCGAAACACTTACAAAATTCCACAGTTTTTCCTTATGGCTATGTGACCTCCGATGACAGTTGGATCAACCGCTGGCGTACCGGACCTAATGCGAATTTCGGCTGGGGTGCAAATCCAGTTCCAGGTAGTACGATTCCAAATAATTCCCCACAAGCAATGTATCCCGGTAACGGCATGCAATCTTTAGGTATGGAAATCGCTTCGTCGGAACAATTTGCCCGCTGCCAAGCCATCAAAGTTTACAAAACGGTTTGTTTTAATGAACCCTCTGATTCAGATGGCACACCTAGCACGCTGAACAATTTAGTAACCAATTTTAAAAACAGCGGTTACAAAATGAAGCAACTTTTTGCCGATGCGGCTTACGATTGCCGTGGTAACTAACCGTCGACCAGCACATGTCGTCTCGGTTCCTGGAGAAATCATCATGATGAGCAATGAAAATACGAGCACCTCAATGAAAACGAAAACATCTGCATGGCAATTAACTCGACTTGGTCTTTTTGCTTCGTTGGCCGCGTTATCCCTTGTTGGTTGTGGTGGCGGTGCTTCCACAACCGAACATGCGCCACAGTCTGGAGGTGGTTCTGCTGCAAATATTATTAAACCTTCTGCAGATGGCGACAAACTTGCTTTTCGTGATTCGCTTTGGGTTAATATTAATAATTCATCTAATCGTTGCGGGCTGTGTCATGCACCAGGCAAGGCGGCCAGCGCATACCCTTTCGCAGATATAAACGATCTTACCGGTTCTTATAATACTGCCAATCAGGATAAATATATAAATCGCACTTTCCCTGATCAATCCCCTATGGTCAAGAAAGTTATTGGTGGCGTTGTTGGCCATAACTGCTGGCTGGGTAATGATCCAACAAATGCCGCCAAGTGTGGTTCGATTTTGTCGGGATGGATTAAGGATTGGGTTCAATCCAGCGTGCCTACCGGTAGCAATCCACTGACAACACTCGCTGCTACACAGCTAACTGCTCCAGCAGGTGAAATACCAGTAACTGATGCAATTACTTTCCCAAAAAATGTTCCAGGAACTTTCACCACATTACACACGCTTCTTAAAAACCATTGCAGCAACTGTCACGTCCCTACAGCAACCCAGGCGCAACAACCTTATTTTGCTGTAACCAATGCGCAAGCAGCCTATGACGCCATTGTCAGCAATGCTAAAGTCAATGCCGTTACACCAAATCAATCGCGTCTATTTCTACGACTTGCCACGGATCACCACAATTGCTGGACATCGAACTGTTACGATACGACTGACCCGATGAATCCCACCGGTGATGCTCAAGTCATGTTAGACGCTATTAAAACACTGCTCTCAGATAGCAATTTCACGCCAGCCACGCTTGAAACAGGAATTCTCCCAAGCTGGTCGGTGAATCTTTATAACGATGGAATTACTGCTAGCAGTGGTCCGCGTGTCGAAGACGCACAAGTTGCGGTATATAATTTTGATGAAGGAACCGGTAGTACCGTTATACACGATAGCAGCACGATTGGTTCGCATTACGATTTAAATATTTCCGGAACAAATTACACGTGGCTGAAAAGTTGGGGCATTCACATTGCAGGTAGTGGTGTCACTATCCGCGGCGGAGATATTGCTGACACCACAAAACTGGCGAGCTTTCCGAATGGCTATACCATCGAAGCCTGGGTCATACCAGATAACACAACGCAAGAAGCCAATATCGTCGGAATCAGTGCCGATGCAGCACATCGTAATGTCTCTTTATCGCAGTATCAGGCGACGTACCGCAACTTTACGCGCCAAACTGGCACTACTGCGTCACCTACCGAAGTGCTTGCCGGTGAACCCGGATTTGACTCGGGCACATTATTGCCGTCATTGCAACATGTCGTGGTGACATATACACCCGGCAGCGGTCGTCGCGTGTTCATCAATGGGGTACAAACTAATAACGCAGATACAAATCGCGGCACAGATTTCAGCAATTGGTTAACTTCTGGCGCGAGTTTGGTATTGGGTGATGAAGGTGGTGCTGGCTCGAGCCCCTGGTTGGGCACTATTCGTAAAGTTGCAATTCATTCACGTCCACTCACTGCCAATGAAGTTCTTGAAAACTTCTCCTCAGGGGTTGGCCAGAAATATATCCTGATGTTTGATGTCAGCGATATGATTGGTGCTGCAACCAAGTCGAGCTTCATCTACATGCAAGCGCAGGAATTTGATGATTACAGTTATCTCTTCTATAAGCCCACCTTTATCTACTTAGGTGACCCAGCAACTGTACCCTATGGCATCACTATCAAGGGTATTCATCTTGGAATTAATGCGCGTGAAGCGACCATTGGCCAGGCGTTTGCAGAAGTCAGCAAGACGATTAATAACACCGAATATATTCACGGTACGGTGCAAGATGCCGGGCAGGTACTATCTTATGTCGGCACAGTCATTCCAAAAGACAAAGGTGGTGCAGACGATCAATTCTTCCTGACTTTTGAAGAAATTGGTTCGACTAAAACATCTCCTGCAAATCGCTACAACCCACAATTATCCGGTGCGCAACTGGATCCGCTGCCGCCAAGCCCACAACTGGTATCGGATGTCATGATCCATACCTTTGAGGAGATCAACGCGGGTTTAGCCAAGGTGACCGGGGTGAATCGCACTGAAAGTACAATTGGTGGGACAAATGGAACCTATACCAATCTGTATCAACAGTTGCCTGCATCAGAAGCCATTGAAGGGTTCCTCTCATCCCATCAAATGGGCATTGCGCAATTGGCGATCCAATACTGCAGTGTGCTAGTGAATGATTCCACCAAGCGGAGCATTTACTTCCCGAGTGTGAACTTCAGTGGGAATACTGATTTCAGTAACGCTGCCGCCCAGGATGCGGTGATTAACCCGCTACTCGTCCATTTGCTGAATAGCGATTTAAGCTCGCCATTAACGCATTCCGTGAGTGAAAATCCACAACCAACAGCTACAGCCGTACACAGTCGCCTAGTAACCTTGATCAATACACTTGTTGCGAATAAAGGCAGTACGGTGAACCAACCCTGTAGCGGCACCACCTGTTCGGCCACACGCACGGCCGACATTGTGAAGGCCACTTGTGCGGCAGCCTATGCCAGCGCACCAATGCTATTACAGTAATTTTACGAATACTCAACTGGAGTAATGACGATGACTAAAAAACGCCCTCCACTGCATCCTGATGCACCGCTGCATTTCTCGGATCATCCTCGGCCGGTGACACGTCGGCAATTTATACGCCAGGGCTTGCTCAGTGGCGGTGCAATGGTAACCGGTCCTGCCTTGTTAAGCTTGTTCATGCACCCGGAAGAAGCCCAGGCATTAATTAGTGATGATCCCACATTAACGGGGCCTGCTGGCGCAGATTGCACCTTAGCGGGTGGGCCGTCGGCTATGGTCCCGTTTATCTGTTTTGATTTAGCTGGAGGAGCCAATCTGGCCGCTTCGAATGTTTTAGTCGGACAAAAATCGAATGTCGACGGACAAATGGCCTTCCTCAATGCAACGGGGTATAGCCGCATGGGACTACCCGCGAATCGCCTGCCTGATTCTACATTGACGTTTGTGGACAGTACGCTGGGATTGAAATTCCATTCGCAAAGTGCGCTATTGGCGGGTATCAAGAGTAAATTTACGAATCCAAATAGCGGCTTTATTGACGGCGCCGTGATCCCTGCACGTTCCGATAACGATACAGGCAATAATCCGCATAACCCACTCTATGGTATCGCGGCAATGGGGATGACCGGTCAGGTCAGTACGTTGATCGGTTCACAGAATTCCGATTCGGGCGGCAATTCACTGGCGCCCACATTATTTATGAATCCATCGGCACGTCCAACCAAGGTATCGCAACCCAGTGACGTCACCGGCCTAGTTGATACCGGCAATCTGACCGCCGTGATGAGCCAGGCAGATGCAGTAAGTGTGATGGAAACGGCGGCACGTATCAGTATTGATAAAACAAGCAGTATCAAACCCTATCCCAATTCAGTGACGGATTTCGCTGCAAAAAATAAGGCACTGCAAGAGATGGTTAATTGTGGTTATGTGAAAGCAGCCAGTATTGCCGAAACCTTTGGCGACATTACCCAAATCAACCCTTCCACAGACCAATTCATTGTGGGTGGTACAAACAGTATTTTCACTACTGCAGAATACAACGGTGATGCAGAATTTCGTAAAACAGCATCAGTTATGAAAATGGTCGTCAGCAATTTTGCTGGCGCCGGTTGTATTACGATGGGTGGCTACGACTATCACACCGGGGATAGGACTACGGGTGACGCCCGTGATTTGCGCGCTGGCAAATGTATCGGTGCCTGTCTGCAATATGCGGCACTCAAGGGATCAAAATTGATGATCTATGTCTATAGTGACGGATCAGTGTTCAGTGATGGTAGCCTGGACATGAATGCAGTAACCAACGGTGGAGTCACCGTCCCTGGAGGCAAAGGAGTCTGGACTGGCGATAGTTCTACCACAGCCTGTTCCTTCTTCCTCGTCTATGACCCACTCACCAAGTCAACGAAGATTACGCCCGCCAAAGGGGCAGCCGATCAATCACATCATCAGATTGGTGGGTTTACCGCAGCCGGTGCAGTCGATACCAGCAGCACGCCCGGTGCAGGAAATGTGAATCAATTAGTACAAATGGTCTGGCTCAACTACATGGCTTTAAATACTGGCTTAAAGAACGCGGATAATTCTCCAATGACATTTGACAGCTTCATGGCCAATGCCGGCGGTCATGGATTGGGAGATGCAACTTCACAGGACTCATTAACGGCATTTAAAGCAGCAGTTTAATATTTTTTAATAATTTGTTTTACCAAACACCCCCGGCCCTCCGGGGGTGTTTGTTTATAGCGTCTGTATTTTACGCCGACCGGCTAAAACCACCCTCTCGCCGCGCTTTACGATGACCATGCGCTTGTTGTTTGCCGCGACCGGAGAAATCGCGCGAAGGTGTACGCCGTGACTGATTGTTACGTGGTCGCGGCTTATCACTTGTCTCACGCTGAGTCGGCTCATAACCCGTCATCACATCCAGGTTGATTTTCTTATTAAGCAAGCGCTCAATTGCACGGAACTGGCCATGTTCATCGGCACCAATTAACGAGATCGCAGTACCTTCATTCCCTGCCCGGCCGGTACGACCGATGCGATGCACATAGTTTTCGATGTCATCGGGCAATTCATAGTTGATTACATGGGAGAGTTGATCGATATCGATGCCACGTGCCGCCACATCGGTAGCAACCAGCGCGCGAATATTGTTGCGCTTGAAATCACTCAGTGCCCGATTACGTGCGCCTTGGGATTTATCCCCATGAATGGAATCCGCGGAGATACCGTCTTGTTCCAGATGTTTGGCCAACCGATCGGCACCACGCTTGGTGCGCGCAAATACCAGCACTTGTTGCAGATTCTGGCTACCGATCATGTGCGCCAGCATTTCACGTTTCCGTGCGCTATCAACGCGATAAGCCATTTGCGTCACGGTACTTGCCGCTGAATTGGCCTGCGCGACTTCGATGCTTAACGGATTATTCAAAAACCGTGTAGCAAGTTTTTTGATCGTTGGCGAGAATGTCGCAGAAAACATCATGGTCTGGCGTTGTTTCGGTAGCAGCGCCAGGATGCGTTCAATCGCGGGCAGAAAGCCCATATCGAGCATGCGATCGGCTTCATCTAACACCAATACCTTCACCTGCGACAGATCCACGGTCCGG
This sequence comes from Gammaproteobacteria bacterium, assembly GCA_024641475.1. Lineage (GTDB taxonomy): Bacteria > Pseudomonadota > Gammaproteobacteria > UBA6429 > Thiohalophilaceae > JACQBC01. Next base: position 41,483 of record JAHECZ010000130.1, on the reverse strand, counting down.
CGCGTCAGGTGGTCGATTAAGCGACCGGGTGTGGCGACCAGGATATCAACCCCTTGCCGCAAGGTTTTCATTTGTGGATTGATATTCACGCCACCGAAGACCACGGTGGAGCGTAGCGAGATAAACTTGCCGTAGTCGCGCACGCTTTCGCTCACCTGATTGGCCAGTTCGCGAGTCGGGGTGAGCACTAACGCATGTACCTTGCGCACAGGGCCGGCGGGTAACTCAGCCAATTTATGTAGCATCGGCAGCGTAAACGCGGCGGTTTTGCCGGTTCCGGTCTGGGCCGCCGCCATCAAATCACGCCCAGCTAACGCCGCGGGAATCGCTTGTTGCTGAATAGGGGTAGGGGTTTCATAACCTTGTGCGCTAACCGCACGTAAAATATCGGCCGACAGGCCGAGTGAAGTAAATTTCATAGAATAAATAGCTCCAAAAAAATAACGATAAGCCCATGCAAACACCTGCCTGCAAGGCTTGAACATCGATAATGCGGGAAATATGACCTTGAGAGGAAACACCAACCGCGCCGGGTTTGAAGTACCTGCGTGGCGATCGAAAAAATCCTGGCGGGTACGTGATGCAACTCTGACTTACGTTGCATCGTAAACAAACACTGCTGCGGACTCTAGCACACTTTGGTTAAATAACCTACTGATTTCACTGGCTCTAACTCGGCGCTTCTGCCAAGATCACATTTTCCAACAGATATTGATTTACCCAAACAATTCACCAGTACCTATGCCGCACCGTTATCTCCTTCTGCTACTTGCCCAGCTAATTGCCCTGCCCGTCCAGGCCCAGTGGTACAAAGACGAGCAAGCCATTATGGGCACCTCGGTCAGTGTGGAGTTATGGGATGACACCGAACCTCACGCCAGGCAGTGTATCGACCAGGTCATGACGTTGATGCGTCATGTCGACGATGTCATGAGCCCATTCAAGCCGACGGCAGAACTTTACAAACTCAATGAAACCGCCGCGTTACACCCAGTCAAAGTCAGCCCCGAACTCTTCGATGTCATCAAAACCTCGATTCATTTTTCTGAGTTATCGCAGGGCGTCTTTGACGTCACGTTTGCCAGTGTCGGTTATCGTTATGATTTCCGTAACGGCGTGCATCCCAGCGATGCGCAAATTGCCAAAGACCTGGATAAGATTGATTACCACCTGCTGCATTTGGATGACAAGGCTCAGACGATTCAATACGGCAAATTGGGCGTACATGTCGATCTCGGTGGCATCGCCAAGGGCTGGGCGGTAGATCGGGGAATCGAAAAACTCCAGGCCTGCGGTATCCATCAAGCTATTGTCAGTGCCGGGGGGGATAGTCGGATTATCGGTGATCGCGGCGGTCGGCCCTGGATGATCGGTATCAAAGACCCGCGCAATCCCAATGCATCGGCCATTATGATCCCGTTGAGTGATACGGCCATTTCCACTTCAGGGGACTATGAACGCTACTTCATCGAAAATGGCCAACGCTACCATCACATCCTCAATCCCCGCACCGGTAAACCATCCCACACGGCGCGCAGTGTGACCGTTATTGGCCCGACGGCCACGATGACGGATGGCTTGACCAAACCGGTATTCATTTTAGGACCCGAAAAAGGCATGGCCTTCATCGAAAAAGTCCCGAATGTCGACGCGATGATTATCGATATGCAGGGCAAACTGCATTATTCATCCGGCTTAATGCCGCCACCGCCACCCGGTGCAGATGGAAAAGCAGCAATCACAGCCCCAAACCCACAATAAAATCGTGATTTTGTGAACGAACTGGCAAACCGCCATTAATCCAGTGTATTGTGGGGGCCAATATTTTATATCATAAAGGTCATGCAAGTCCTTGGCTTGCTTCGGATTTGACTCGACAAAACAGGACATCATCATGCGTATCGCACCGATACTGACGTTAGCCTCACTACTTTTTTTCAGCGCCGTTCCTTTTACCCAGGCCGCCGATGCACCACCTGCTGCCACGCCACCGACCAAAGATAAACAGGTCGATGAAAAAGCCCTGGAAGATGCGGCACGCAAACATACCAGTACGCTCGATACCCGCGTGCAAGATCTGAAAAAAGAAGTATTGAATTTAAATCGTGATCTGTTCCTGCTCGAAGAAGATTTGCTGTTCCCCGCCAATACGCAATTCAGCGTGTTTGTCTCCATGGATGTCGGCTTGCTATTTGATTTGGATTCGGTGCAACTCAAACTCAACGATAAGGTCGTATCGAGTCATTTGTATACCGAGCGTGAAGTCAACGCACTCAAGCGTGGCGGAGTGCAACGTCTTTATACCGGTAACATCACGTCGGGTGAGCATGAATTCATTGCGTACTTTACCGGTCGCGGTCCAAAAAATCGCGACTACAAACGCGCCACTACCGTGAGGGTCAGTAAAGGCCCTAACCCGCAATATGTCGAACTAAAAATCAGCGACAGCACGGCAAAATATCAACCTGAATTCAAGGTCAAGGTTTGGGAAGCAGAGTAAGAAGTGCAGGTAATGTATAGCTCCCTCCGACAAGTTCGTTTTACGGTGATCATGCTGCTATGTGCGGCTGCCGGCAGCATGCAACATGTTTATGCCGATGAAAAAACCGCTGCTGCCGATGCGGCTGCCAACAACGAACAAAAGCCACAGGACATCCGCGATCTGCGTTATGGCGAGACCCTGTTTAATTTTTACCAAAAGAAATATTTTTCGGCTATCACTAATCTGCTGGTAGCACAAAAACGCAAACCGTTCGAAGTACAGGGTGAAGATCCCAATCTGCTGCTCGGCGGCTTATATCTTTCCTATGGCATGCACGATGAAGCCAGTAAATTATTCGACGAAGTGCTTTCCAGTTCCAGCCTGCCGGCAACCCATGATCGTGCCTGGTACTACATCGCCAAGCTCCGCTATATCAAAGGTTATTTTCCCGAGGCCGAAGAAGCGCTGCTAAAGATCCAGAAAACACTGCCGCCCGATCGCGAAGCCGAACGCCTGCATTTACTTTCCAACATTTATCTGGCGAACCAACAATACGACAAAGCCATTGAAGTACTACGTAACTTCAGTGGTGACAAAGAGTGGCAAGCCTATGCCCAGTTTAATTTGGGTGTTGCCTTGATCAAGGCAGGAAAAATTGCTGAAGGCGTCGAGATGCTCAATAAGGTTGGCAGCCTTAATTCTGTTTCGATTAACCATGAGCTCAATGCGCTGCGTGATAAAGCCAATCTGGCCTTGGGATTTGCCAATCTGCGTGATAGTAAACCCGCCGAAGCAGAAAAAGATTTTGAACGAATTCGGTTGCGTGGGCCATTATCCAATAAAGCCTTGTTAGGCATGGGTTGGTCATTAACAGCGCAAAATGAATACACCAAAGCATTGGCGCCGTGGATGGAACTCAAGGACAGATTAGCACTGGATACCTCCGTGCAGGAATCGTTATTAGCCATTCCTTACACCATCGAAAAACTCGAAAAACCCAAACTTGCGCTGCAATACTATCAAGGCGCCATTGAAACCTATAGCAAGGAAATCACCCACATGGGTGAGATCATTAAAGCGGTACAACGTGGCGAGCTGGTCAAAGCAATGCGCCCGGGCAATTACGATGATGAAACCTCCATGCCGATTCATACTTTCGGTTTACCAAATTCAATCACCACACCCTATCTGCACCAGTTGATGGCCACCCACGCATTTCAGGAAGCCTACAAAGATTATCAAAATCTGTTACATCTGCAGTATGTCTTGAACAACTGGTTACAACAATTACCCGCTTATGAATTGATGCTGTCCGAACGCCGTAAGGCCTATTTCGAAAAACTACCCGAGATTGGTAACAGCGATCGCTTACAACAAACCACCCTGATGCAGGAACAACGTGACACGCTTGCAGCAGAAATCACCCGCATCGAAAAGGAACAGGATGTGTTTGCGCTGGCAACACCCGACGAAATCGAAAAGCTGGCAATTATTAATCGCCTGAAAACCCATCTCGGTTCGCCGGATACGTATACGCAGGAAATCACGCCCGATCAGGAACGTTTTCGCACCAGTTTCGGCGTACTGTACTGGAATGTCTATGATGATTTTCCGGCACGTTTATGGGAAATCAAAAAACACCTCAAAGAACTTGATATAGCTCTCAGTAATGCCAACAAAGGCAAGCAATCACTGATCCTCAGCGCCAATCGTGCCCCACTGTTTTTCCAGGGATTTAATGCACGCATCAATGTCGCACGCGGACGAATCGGTGTTTTATTAAAACAGCTTGATGTCACCATCAAAGAACAGGAACGCTACATCCAAACCTTGGCGCTGCTGGCATTGCAACAAGGTAACCAACAAATGGAGAACTATCATATTCGCGCACGTTTTGGCGTGGCACGTTTGTATGACAAGTTGAGCAAGGAGCAGGAGGCCGGTCATGCCAAGGAATAATTGGCTGCTACTTGCTGCAGTACTGGGGTTGAGCGCCTGCGCCGGTAAAAATGCCGATCTGCAGACCATTGCCAGCATCAAGGATCGCAAGATTGATCTGGAAGAACCCAAGGAAGCAATCAAGGTCGATCCGGACAAGGTACGTGAATATTATCGTGAGTTTCTCTCCGTCACCAATGAAAACAAGATGTACAGCGAGGCACTACGCCGTCTGGCCGATCTGGAATTAAAGACCGGCGAAGGCAGTATTGAATCCAAGGAAACTGCCCATGACGAAAATGGCGAGAAACAAACACTGGCGGCAATTAAACTCTATCAGACTTATCTAAAGACCTATCCACACGATCCTGCCAATGATCTCATTATGTACCAACTGGCCAAGGCCTATGAACTCACCGGGCAATCGCAATTGGCATTGGAAATGTTTGATAAAACCATGGCGCAATACCCGCATACGCGCTATCGCGATGAGGTGCAATTCCGTCGTGGTGAAATGTTGTTCCTGCTGAAACGTTATGAAGATGCTGAACTCGCCTACGCCTCTATCATCAGTAACAACAAGACTTCCATTTTCTACGAAAAAGCCATGTATAAATACGGCTGGGCGCACTTCAAACAAGGCCGCTACAAGCCTGCTCTCAATGCGTTTTTCGCGATCATGGATCGCAAACAACAACAAGGCATGATCAAATATTCTCAGGCCTTGCCGGAACTCATCGGCAGCGAACGTGAACTACTCGATGACACAATGCGTGCAATCAGCTTGTGTTTTTCCTATGCCGGCAGCGACTATACAATTGGCAAATACTTCGATGAAACCAGCTCGCGTCCCTATGAACCACTCGTCTATCTGAGTCTGGGAAAACTCTACATGGAAAAGGATCGCAGCAAAGACGCTGCCGATACCTTCATGGCATTTGTGAAACGTAATCCAACTTCGTCACTCGCGCCGGAATTTCATACCAACGCCATTAATACTTATCAGCAGGCTAATTTGATCAGCCTGGTAATTCCTGCCAAAGAAGAGTTTGTGCGTTTATACGGTGTGGGTTCGGCATACTGGGATTTACAGTCTGAAGCCTCGCGGGAACATATCCGTCCCTTGCTTGCCAAACACCTTACTGAGTTGGCAACGCACTACCACGCCGTGGCACGCAGCAGCAAACTGCCAGCAGATTTCAATCATGCTGCAGAGCTTTATACGTTGTATCTAAAGAATCTGCCGAATGATAAAGACGCAGCAAAAATGAATTTCCTGATGGCCGAAGCACTCTTCGATGGTAAATTCTATTCGCGCGCCGTTACGGAATATGAAAAAACGGCCTATGAGTATGCCGATCATCCTAAACGCGCTGAAGCAGGTTATGCCGCACTATTGAGCTATACGGAAATTGAAAAGACAATTCCGCCTGCGGAATTCAACTCGACCTGGCGCCAGAAAGCCATTAGCAGCGCACTCCGTTTTGCCGATCAATTCCCGGCGGACAAACGTGTACCAGCCGTATTAACAAAAACCGCCGAGCAGTTATTTGCTATCAATGACGATTTACGCGCTTCCGCAACCGCACAACGCGTACTTAAACTGCAGGTGCAAGACCCTGCATTGAAACGTACCGCCCTGGTCGTGCTCGGTCATGCCGAATTTGATCAAAAGAATTACGCGCAATCCCAGCAGGCCTATCGTGAAGCATTGAACTATATTTCCCCCAAAGAAAAACAATATGGTGAAATTTATGACCGGCTTGCCGCCTCTATATATAAGCAAGGTGAACAAGCGCGCGACAAGGGTGACCTGCCCTCCGCATTGGCATTATTCGCCAGCATCAAGACAGCGACACCCGCTTCAAAATTGCGCGCCAATGCAGATTATGATGCGGCAACAATTGCCATCAAGCTGAAAGATTTCAAGAAAGCCTCTGCCATGTTGGAAACATTCCGCAAAGAATATCCCAACCATGAACTGGCTGTTACCGTACCAGAGAAACTGGCCTTCATTTACAGCGAAACCGGCCAGTCCACTCGCGCCGCCACTGAAATGGAACGTCTCGCACAGCAACATAAATCCAATCCGGAATACAGCCGTAGTTTGCTATGGCAAGCCGCTGGCTTCTATGAAAAAGGCAAACTAAATAACGATGCCAAACGTGTCTACGAACAATACCTGCAACAATTCCCTGCACCACTAGATCAGGCTATGGAAGCTCGGCATAACCTGGCAGAAATTGCCCGCAAGAGCGGCGATGGGCGTGAATGGGGTCGTTGGTTGCAAGACATCATTCGTACTGATTCTGCGGCTGGCCCGCAGCGTTCTGATCGCACCCGTTATCTGGCTGCTGACGCGACATTGTTACTGGCGCAAGGCCACTTCAATGCGTATAAGCAAGCCAAGCTCACCCATCCGCTCAAGGAAAGTCTGGCGCGCAAAAAAGACTTGATGCAAAACACCATCAAAGCCTATGAAGGTGTATTGCAGTACCGTGTCGCCGAAGTCAGCACATCAGCAACCTATCAGATTGCCGAAATCTATGCGGACTTCGCCAGCGCGTTGCTCAAGTCAGAGCGCCCCAAGAATCTCAATACAGAAGAATTACAGCAATACGATACCCTGCTGGAAGAACAAGCATTTCCTTTTGAAGAAAAAGCGATTGAGATTCATGTCGAGAATCTCAAACAGATCCAAAATGGGGTATACGACGACTGGATTAAACGCAGTCTGGCGCAACTACGTAAACTGCAACCTGCGCGTTATGGCAAAACTGAAAAGGTAAATTCCTATGTTGAAGCCATTAATTAACTCTTTGCCAGCGTTGCTGTTAATGCTATTAGCTGGTTGTGCCAGTTCACCATCGACTGACAATAGCGCTGGTTTAGCTACTTCCAAACCAGTCGACGTCTCCCCGGAAATCGCCGCACAATATAAATCCGCTGTGGCCAGTCTCAAAAGTGGCGCGGATGAAAAAGCATTGGCGCAGTTTAACGCCATCATTGCCAAAGCGCCGCAATTATCCAGCGCCTATGTCAATGTCGGTTTGATTCATCTAAAAAAACAGCGCTATGCTGATGCGGAACTCGCATTTAACCAGGCTATCAATGCCAATAATCGCAATGCCATGGCCCAAAATTTTCTTGGTGTCACGTTACGCGAACAAGGCAAATTCGATAAGGCATTGCAAGCGTACCAACAAGCCTTGCAACTGGACAATAATTATGCGGATGCGCATTTGAATCTCGGTGTTTTGTATGACATCTATCTAAATAATCTCAGTCAGGCCCAGGAACAGTACGAAAAATATCAGAACCTGACCGACAACAAGGATGAACAGGTAAGCAAATGGATTGCTGATATCAAACTTCGCCAAAGTAAAAAATAAAGGCAGGGTAATCGTATGCATCGATACATCAACCTCACATTGTTACTCTGCTGTTTGAGCCCGTATGGACTTGCGGAAGAACGATTAGAAATGGAAGGTTCAAAGGTTCATGGCAACCAGGAACTCCCCAAAGTCTTATATATTGTTCCCTGGCAACAATCCGAATTACCTGATATTGGTCAGCCTCCCTTGGAGAGTCTGATTGATGAAGCTCTAAGTCCAGTCGATCGCGAGGTTTTTCAACGTCAAATACGTTACTATGACGCCTTGTCCTCACAAGATATAAGGAATTCTGCGAAACAGTAAACAGTTTGAGAATCAGATTTTACGATGTAATACTTGGCTACCGATTTTGAGGTGCAAACAAAAAACAGATACGATTCTGAACAAAGGTTGACCAGTCCAGCGAGTCAGAATGCCTTGTAACTGTTCACCACCGTTCTGATTAACTTTTTTATTTACTACTGCCGCTACCCTGAGTTGCGGTACTTGTCAGGAGAAAATGCAATGCACGAACCCGGTGTAACCAGTTTTTTTGATTTTTTTATTGGCGCTTTTGATCTTAAAAAAGGCGGTATCTGGATGTGGCCAATTGTGGTCGTTATGGCACTCGGTATCGCCGTTGCCATCGAGCGTTATATCTATTTGACGGTATCGCGCGCCAAGAACCGTTTTATGCTCTCCAAAGCACTCGGCTCACTACAACGCGGCGATTTTCAACAAGCCTTTACCATTGCCGCCAAATCCAGCACAGCTATCGGGCGCATGTTGTCACAAGGCCTGTCGCGTTATAAAACCGCACAAGGTCGCGATGATATAGAAATGGCCATGGAAGAAAGCATGCTGGAAGTGATACCGCGCCTGGAAAAGCGTACCCATTACATTCCGATGTTTGCCAACGTTGCAACTCTGCTTGGGCTACTCGGCACCATTACCGGATTGATTGCCGCTTTCCAATCGCTTGGCACAGTGGACGCGGCACAGAAGGCCGCAAAACTGTCTGAAGGTATCTCCACCGCGATGGCCACGACGGCGTTTGGATTGATGGTGGCAATACCACTGCTGATCATCCATGCCGTTATCCAGTCCAAGACCACGGAAATCCTCGACAGCCTTGAAATGGCGACGGTTAAATTCGTTAATCTGATCGTACAACGCAAGAACGTTAAAGATTCCAAAGAACCATGAGACACCGCCGTCTGCGCGAGCGGCTCCACGGTACACCGGAGCTGGAAGTCACCGCCTTCATGAACTTGATGGTGGTGTTAATTCCGTTTCTGCTCATGAGCGTAGTTTTTACCAAAATGGCTATCCTGGAATTGAATTTACCCGGCTTGGGTGATGCAAGTCAGGATAAAGACAAACCGGAATTTCAACTGCAGATAATCATTCATCAAGAAAATATCATTTTGTCGGATAGCAAAGGCGGACGCATCGCCACGATACCTGCTGACAAAGACGGCTACGCGTATGCACAACTGACTGACGTACTAAAACAAATCAAAGCCCGTTTTCCAGATAAAAATAATGCGACTATCCTGGCGGAACGTAACACCTCCTACGACACCCTGGTTAAGGTCATGGATGCCACCCGCAATTTCCGGGTAGTCAGAGACAATAAACTTTTAGCCGCAGAATTGTTTCCAGACATTTCTATCGGCGACGCCCCCGCGAAATGAGTTAACTATGCAAAAATCCTCACGCCGCGCCAGCCGGATGACCCGGCACCACAAACGCAACAAGTCCAACGCCACGCTCAACATGGTGTCGCTGATGGATATTTTCACAATTTTGTTGTTGTTCCTGTTGGTCAATGCTTCGACTGAATCGGAGATTCTCAAAACACCACCGCAGATTAAAATGCCCGAATCCATTTCGGAGCGCTCCCCCAAAGAAAATATCGTTATTATTGTGAGTAATGAAGAAATCAGTATCGATAGCAAAACGGTAGCCAGCACGCCGGAGGTTTTGGCCAAGAAAGAGTTGATTATTCCTGGCCTACTTGTGGCACTTGAACAGCAACTCATCAAGGCAAAGGCAAAAAAAATAGACGAGGCACAATTCCGTAAACGCGGCATCACAATAATGGGCGATAAACACATCTCTTATGAACTGATTAAAAAAATCATGCTCAGTTGCGCAAGCATGGATTTCACAAATATTTCTCTGGCCGTTGTGCAGAAAGAAGAAAAGAGTTAGTTACCGATGACCTACAGCGCTGCCACTTTTGAAGATGCCTTACCCTGGTCGAAGAACGAGTATGACCGGCGCTTTGCAGGTATCGCTTCTGTCGCGTTTGTATTAGGTAACATTCTTTTTTTTGTACTTGCATTCATTGCCGCATTCTACAACCCCACTGTAGATGAAAGTGAACTGCAACTGGATCAAGAACGCTTTGTTAAGCTTGTGATTGAACGTCAGGCACAACCCAAACCTCCCGAACCAAAACCGGAAATTAAAAAACCCGAGAAAAAGAAACCTGAAGCTAAAAAGCCGGAACCTAAAAAACCTGAGCCTAAAAAGGTCGAACCTAAAAAATCGGAACCAACCGCCCAACAGCGCACCGAAGCTGCCCGCAAAAAAGCCGAGAGCAGCGGCTTAATGGCGATGCAGGATGAATTGGCAGATTTACGTCAGTCTTTCAGCACTGCAGCAATTAAAAACCAGAAACCCACCAGTAACAGCGGCGCTACCTCGAATATTGCTGCGGACAATACCTCTGCCGTTATCGCCTCTCGTGCTGGTCAAGGCAGTGGTGGCATCAATGCAGGCACACTGGGTCGCTCCACGGGCGGAAGCAATCTCGCCGGACGTAACACCACGGCAGTCAAGAGCACTATTAACAGTAGCGGTGGTGGCAAAGGTGGTGGTGGCGGATCAAGTCGAAGTCGCGGCCAGGAAGAAGTTGAACTGATGTTCCAAAAAAATAGAGGAGCTATCGACTCTATTTATAATCGCGCCTTACGTGCCAATCCGTCCTTACGCGGCAAACTTGTGCTGGAAATTACCATTGCGCCCAATGGCAGCGTTTCGGATGTGCGTATTTTATCCAGTGAACTCAATGATGCCGAATTAGAAAAGAAAATCATTTCCCGTGTCAGACTTTTCAAGTTTGAACCGCGTAATAATGTCGACACTACCACCGTAAAATACCCCATCGACTTCCTGCCATCTTAAAATTTATATAGGGCTGTCCTTAACACAGGGGTATGATTTCTTAATTTTTCATTAATTTTTGATTCTCCGATAGTCACAATTTTTCCCATCTCCTTTTTTTTATTCAAAAAAACCAAAGAAAACAAACAATTAATACTGCCCCAGTTGGTGCAAACATTCCTATTAAAATTAAGGATTTATTTTTGGATGTCGATATATAGACAGTGATTATTACTCGGCTTACTGTTTAGCAAAATAATCACAATTAAAAGGATGAGTCATCATGGCCTGTACCCATACTTCCAAATGCGAACTTTACGTTCAATTTGCTGCGGACCCTTCTATCCAGTTATGGAAAAACCATTACTGTGATAGTGAGTTCAAGCGTTGTGCTCGTTACGCGCTGTCGCTACAAGGTACAGCAGTACCCTTGTCGCTCCTGCCAAACGGCAAAACAATCACGTTAGAACTTAGCGAAGAAGACCGAGCCTTGCATGCCCTCTTTAATGCCATCCAAAAAAACCGCCTGCCCATGGTCAAGGCCTTTCTCAAAACCAAAACAACCTCAAGCAAGGTAGCAAACTCTGATGGCATTACGCCGGTAATGTATGCAGCCAGTTTGGGGCATATCGAAGTTATGCAATTTTTTCTTGAAAATGGCTGTAACCCACATTATCGCAGTAAAAAAGGCGAGACCGCATTGGAACTTGCCACGCGAGCAGGCCATAACAGTTGTGTTGCCATGTTGAAGCTTTATATGAAAAAAGTTGCAGCGCCTGACGTACAACCACCCAATATGCAGATCGAAACGTCTGTATCGCGCAATTCGGTAATGAGCCGAGTATTGGGTTTCTTACGCGGCAGCAAACCTGAAGCAATTTAACCAAGTGATTATTATTGTTGCAACTGATTGAGACAATTCGTAATGCATGATTATTTAAATTGGTGGATGGGCGGATTAGCGTTAGGTGGATTGACCATTATCTTTCGTCTTCTCACCGGACGTACACTCGGCGTCTCAGGCAGCTGGAGAAAAGTCGCATTCTGGCGACAGGAACACGCTCTGGACAAAACCGCCATGGCGCTCACCCAAAATCAACCCGCAGCAGCCAATGCGCTGCTGGCAGCAACCATGGCAGAATTTGGCCAAAGCGCTATTCCTGGCAATACTAACACTACGACCAATATACAAACCTCTGTCGAAAAATCACATCCCATCCCCTGGACTGCACATTTGCTGTTTTTGGTATGCATGCTTGTTGGTGGATTTATCTGGGCTATCTACACCGGCCATTTCCAACTTCGCTTCGAACTAAGTGCGCTGCACAATCACATTACGGGGGCAGGCTGGAAAATGGGATTGGTATTACTTACTGGTGGCTTCATGGTCGGGTTCGGTACCCAGATGGCTGGGGGTTGCTCATCAGGTCACGGTCTGAGCGGTTGCGCCAATTTCTCCTGGTCAAGCATGCTGGCGACCGCAATCTTTTTCAGTACCGCTGTTGGTGTTTCATTATTAATCAAATTACTGATGCAATGAAAAACAATCTTTCCATACATTTGATTTACGGTTTAATGGGATTGATTATGGGAATCTTGTTATCTGCAATTGGCTTTGCAGATTACGACGAGATGTTCAACATGTTTACATTTACCGATACACGAATGTTTTATGCGTTTGCACTTGGCGTTATGGTTGCCGCGTTAGCGTTTAGTCTCTTCCATATAACCGGATTATTAAAATTTGAACCTAAGCTTTTCCATCCTGGCACTATACCTGGCAGCATTTTATTTGGATATGGCTGGGCTGTGTGCGGAGCATGCCCTAGCGTCGTCTTCATTCAGCTTGGACAGGGAAAACTGGCTGCCGTCATGACCTTACTAGGTATCTATGCAGGTGTGCGAACATACAAAACCCTGCATGCACGTTATTTTGGTTGGGATAGCGGTTCCTGCGGAATCTGAACCTGGCAATCATCCGATTTTCACGTACTCACTTAATGACTTGTGTGATCATAGTAGTTTGGCATATGGTTTAAACAATTATGCTACTGCGTGTTACATCTCTCTGTCTTGCCCTTCTTGTCTGCACTCCTATCCTGGCGGCACATCCAGTCACTGCTGGCATCGCTGTACAATTTGAAGGAGCAGATGTGAATTGGCGATATCCAAACACCACAATTAGAAACACTCGCCTAAATTCAGCTGCGGTGAGTTGGTATGAGGACTTGGGAGCGAGCTTTCTTGGTGGTATGCATATCGGCTATATGGAAGGTACACAAGCTGATAACCCCGTTCCTGCAGCCAGGGTAATGACGGGGAAGTGGTTAGATTTGGATTTCCAGTACGCAGCATTAGACAAATCCGTTCTGGGGCTCATTTTTTCCCTAAATTATCGTTATGCCGAACTGAATGGCGCACAAGACCTACAGATGGCTTCCTGGAGGTGGCACACGGGAACCGTTGGCACCACGCTTCGCCTTGGTCCATCACAAGGTGTTTTTTTCACGCTAGGCCTTACATATCAAGCACTTAATGGTGAGGAAGTACTAACTGGACCACTCACCCAAGTGGAAAAATATAAAGGCAATCAACATCTTGGCCGCCACCTTGGTTTGCATTTAGCCCTTGACCACACAGGGCGTATCAGTATAGAAATGCGATCCGGGTCGGAACGGGGTGGACGCGTCACTTTTGGTCGCTGGTTTTGACCAGAACTGACCATTTTGCGCACCAAGACTAGTGTTTTGTGAGCTAGCTCACATCGTAAACATGAACTCTCCGATACTTTTAACATCCCGGCTTGGGTAGGTCTTTTTTCTGACGATGATAATGGTGAGGAAAGCCATGGGTTGGCTTTCACGATAAATCTTGGCAGGGAGTTGCCTCAAAATGGCAAAGTTGAATTTCAATGGGTGACATAGCACGTGAATATCTTCAGGTTAAGGTTCTTAGGACCTTTGAGCCGCTCAATTCCCTGGGCGCAGATAAACTCGAAGAGCTTGCAAATAAATCCCAGGTAGAAGAACTTCCCGCTGGCCGTACGGTTTTCCGTCAAGGCGAGAAAGATAAACGTTGCGTTTATCTGCTTTCTGGCACGCTCGAATTACAAATTACCGGTAACCCCAATACCGAATTGGTCAAAGCCAAGACCCTCGAAGCAAAATACCCTATAGCCCAGGAAATCCCGCGACCCAGTACCTGCCGTACCAAGACCAACGCCGTTCTGCTATACATTGACAGTGATCTACTGGAATTCCTGATGGATGACAGTCCCTCAGGTTTATATGAAGTCACCGAAATTCGCGTCGACGAAGATCCTGAAAGTGACTGGATGTTGCGCTTTTTACAATCACCTGCATTTTTGCGTTTGCCCACAGAAAAAATACAACGCTTATTGATGAAATTTCAGGAGATCCCTGTTCAAAAAGGCCAGGTCATCATTAAACAAGGTGACACAGACCCCTGGTATTATATTGTTAAAGAAGGCCAGTGCATTGTCTCACGACGGCCTGCCCCCGCGGCTGAAGAAGTTCGGCTGGCTATTCTTGGCCCAGGAGACGGTTTTGGCGAAGAAGCTTTAATCACTCACGGTAAACGCAACGCCACCATTTCGATGAAAGATGCCGGTGTGTTGATGCGACTCGCCAAACAGGATTTTACGGATTTACTTGTTACTCCGCTGCTGCAGAAGGTCGATCATCAAACGATGATGGATAAAGTCCGTGCCGGAGCCGCAATCATTGATGTTCGGACAAATAAAGAATTCAACGAAAACGGTATCAAAGGTGCGCAAAATATTCCGTTATCAATGCTGCGTCTGAAAGCTCAAAGCCTGAATCCAACACGTGAGCACATTATTTACTGTAATGACGGCGGCCAAAGTGCGGCGGCGGCTTTTCTGCTGGCTCAACACGGTGTCGCGTGCTTTGTATTGGCAAATGGCATTAATGCGCAATCCAAACCTTTTGGCGCGGCTACACCGGCTCCCGAACCAGTAATTGAACCAGCGACACAACCCGTTGCCAAATCTCACTTAATACCGAGCGCCCCAGCCAGAATGTCGCCTGGCTCCACCGCAACAAATACACCGGCCTATGTGGCAACAGGTGAATTTGAATTGCACCGTTACCAGGCAAAAACGCAAGCAGATCGGGCCAATGAAGCAGAAAAAGCCCATAAGAATTTTAGCTCTCGTACTTTGCAATTACGTAGCGAAGCCGATGCATTGCGATCGCAAGCACAACGCCTGGCTGAAAAAACCAGCGCCGCTGAGAATGAACGTAAAAAGGCCGAAGCTGAAATTCAACGTTTGCAGGCTGAAGCGGCGAAACAACGCGAAGAAATGCTCAGCACAGCAAAACTTGCTATAGCCAAGGAAAAGGAACGTGCACAGCAAGAAGCAGCTCGTCTGAAAGCCGAAGCCGAACAGGCACGCAAACGCGCAGATGAAGAAGCCAATCGTATTCGTCGTGAAGCTCAAGAGGTTGCTGAACGTCAGGCCCGCCTTGAAGCAGAATTTAAAAATGCCGAAGAACAAAAACGTAAATCCGCTCATGCGGCTGAAGAAGCGCGTCGCGCAGCCAAGCAGGAAGCAGAGCGCGTTAAGCTGGAAGCTGCACAAATTCGTCAACGCGCCATGGATGAAGCTCGTCAGTTGCGTGAATCATTAGAAGCACAACGCTCTCGGTTGGTCGCTGATGACGCGGCTAAACGCAACGCCGCATTGGACGAAGCCAAACGTCGTGCCGAAACTGCCATTCAACAAGCCGCCCAAGCAGCAGAAGAATCCCGCCGTCAAGCACAGCTTGAAGCAGATGCAATTCGCCGCCAGGCACTTGAAGAAGTTCAGCGCATGCGTATTGATGCCGAACGTGAAGTAAAGAAATCCGTACTCAAGCGCGCTGAAGAACAGCACCGGTATGAGCAAGAACTGGAACAGTCCCGATCACTTGCTTTGGAACAGGTGCAACGTCAGGCTGAATTGGAAGCAGAAGCAATTCGCCGTCAAGCAATTGATGAAACAGAACAATTACGCGCAGAAATTGAAGCTACACGCCGAATGATTGAAAATGAAACACTCTTGGCGAAATCGCGCTATGCCGAAGAGGCTCAGCGCCAAGATGATGAAGATACCTATGGGCGTGCCGCAGAAGAAGCAGCCGCCCGTGCTGCAGCAGATGCAGCAAGACGCGCCCAGGAAGAAGCACGCCGACGTCGTGAAGAAGAACTGCGCGCTGCTGAACAGGCTCGCCGTGTAACAGAACTCGCCCGCCGCGCTGCTGAACAGGAAGAACAGGAACGTCAGCAACGTGAGGCTGAAGCAGCGCACCAGTTAGCCCTGGAAGAAGCCCGCCGCGCAGAAACCTTGCGCCGTGCTGCAGAACTGAAAAGTCGCGCTGATGATAAAGCACGTCAACGTGCGGAAGTATTAAAAGAACGTTTACAAGCTCAGGACATTGCCCGCCAACAACCGGATGAATTCCTAACCCAAACCGGGGTGGGGATGAAATTAGCGACTGCCAAGCTGCACGTTGTTAAGGACAAAACAATCCTTGAAGGTGAGCAGGACATCTTTATCTTCAAAGCCCCTTCGCATCGTCCACCAAGTCGTGAAGAAGCTGAAGCCTTAATTCGCCAGGCAGAAAACCAGATGCGCGAGCAGTCTCGTAAAGAGCTACCGACATTTGATATCGATTATGCTGATGAGCCTGCCAAACCGACCGCGAAAGCAACGACTGATAAATCAGGATTTAGTGAATCTGTAATTACTGACCTTAATCAGCTCTCTGCTTACAATAAACCGCAAAATGACGACAACGAACTGGATTTTACTCTACCTCCGAGTGAGCAGCCCAAACCGTTAAAACGATCCACCAGTAGCCGCTACCGATTATATGCCTTGGCTGCAAGTGTGGTTGTCATGATTGCCGTCAGTATTATTGCAATTACACGTCCGACGTACATGGATGCAAATTTAGTTGCAAATATAACTGCCAGCCCATCGCAAAGTGAGCAGCGTGGACTAGCTTCTATGCGTACACCTGCCCCGGCATTACAAACTTCGCCAGAGCAGGATATCGCATCAGATAAAGCAACTGCAGAAAATCGTGTGCGTAACAAAGCCGAAGAAGAATTTCAGAGCATGTTGTCGAGATGGCGTAGCGAACATCAAGCCAGCGCAAAACCTAATGCTCAATAGCTATCTATTCTGGCGGTAATATTGCTGTTTGATTCTGCGTAGCTGAATAAGGCACAAGCTGGAACACCACAGCCTTTAAGGGACAATCGTTCTCGTCTGTCACCACAACTGACCAGCGACCAATCATGCCTGGGTCCAGTTCTTTTTGCGATGCCGCACGCCAACGCTGTCCTTTAATTTGATAGCTCCGTGTTTGCACGACACGCCCTTCATATTCCCAGCGGTGAGTAATGGTATGGCCCTGTAACTGGGATAAATCTGTAAAAAAATAAACTTCCCGTACTTTGTTATCAAGGATCAAAACCCGATCCACAGGTTCGCGGTTTTCCAGACGCGTGGTAAACATCGCACGCAATACCTTGCTTTCTTCAATATGCTCACAGGCTGCCGCCAAAGCGTGGTTGAAATGCGCTATGAACACTGCAAGACAACTCAGCGTTACCCATCGAAATTTATAGCATTTTTCTAAACTGGAATATTTCATTTAATCCGGATAAGTCAGTGTCTGCTGGTAATTTAACCATGAATTGAATTGTAATTCATCAACTAACATTAACCTAATGTTGCTCTTATGGCATTCCATAACAGCCACCCAAGTGTAATGCCAATGAGCGCCCCGCCATAGATGAGACGTCGCACATCGCCACGGCGCAAATACACGCGTAACCGAATTTGATTTGCGGGTTGGGCTTTTTCACATAGTGATTGCCATGCGCCGGCAAGATCATCGGGGACCGTCTGTGCAGCATCGCTAGCTAATGGCTTTATTTCATCGATCCGTAATACGTTTTCTGGTTTTCCCTTTGGGAAACTACTACCCGCAGTAAATAAAACCTGGCCTTGCAAGAAAATCTTTGGCAAGAGGCTGTGTAATTCACCTAAATCCACCTGCAATTGGTGCAATGGATTAATAAATTTAAAACTTTTATGTCCAATGACTTGCGTCCAGTATTCAATTTGTTCGCCAGCAAAAATATTTCCATAGTAAGGTTTGACATGTAGTAACAGTAAACCACGCGGAGTAAGCAACAAATATTCAAGATAGATATGGCTATCTAATGTGGCAGGAACATATACATCACGTAACCATTCTACTCCCAGAGTACGAATAACTCTTTGGAGTCGCATATAGGCTCGCACCCGCCGAAACGGCTGCCAGATTAGCAATAGCCCTGCTAACACGCATATCGCAGGGAAAACACCCAAGCTTAACGGATCAAGCTGTAATGTATCAATAAAACCGACAAGTTCATCCATCGAAAAATTGTTGAATTGTAAAAAAAAGTTACAATAGCAAAATTCACAGCCAATTGCTGCTATTTTAGTAATATATAATTATTATCGTGTTACCCAATAGGTACAGAATGCAGCCAGTTATCTCTCCAGAAATCAGCTCTATCGAGAAAGCTGAGCATATTGTGAACGCCTATGGTGAACTCCTGGCAGACCTTGATGAAGTAGCAATGGCATACCCTCTGTCCCTGCTGCCATTCGAAAAAGACTTCATTCGCCAAGCCATCCTTTCCCTCCTTTGGGAGATCGATGAATTGGCACCTGAAATACGTACCGGCCTGAGTTCCGCCTACGTCTTCCTGGAACAATTTATTCCAGACCGGCAATACGGCACCCTTGTAAAAGGACAAGCCGCTATTAAATCCGGCGATATTAATCATCACGACTGGATTTTTGCCGATGATGCTAACCAGATAATGCTACAAATAAAAGCCGCAATGGAAAATGCGCTGGCTGATATGCATTTATTTTCGCGTGGCTGAGTATCAGTTTTTTGTATTTTTTTGTGCCAATTCCAAAATTGGCTGCACTTGACTGAAATCAAATGCAATTATTCGCACGGGGTCACGCTTGCCTTTCACTTTTATTTTTTGAGCATTGGTTTCCCACAAAGCCGCAGGTAAATGCCGATAAGTGGTTTCACTCAATACAATATCGCGTCCCAATAACTTGGTTGCGCTCTCCAAGCGGAATGCTGTATTTACCGCATCACCCAATGCCGTTTGCTCGGCGCCATTTCCCATTGATGCCGCACCTGTATTAATGCCGACTCCTATCGATAATTTTTCGGGTATTTCTTCATAGTTTGTATTGAGATGCTGGGTTACCCGATGGATTGCCACAGCTGCCAGCAACGCATTGATCACGGTCGCCTTCTCATCTTCATCCGCTTCCCAACGTGCAAATACACAGTCACCGATAAATTTATCGACTATGCCATGATTCGCAATAATGACATCGCTAACCTCATTGAACCAGGTATTCATCATCATCGTCAGTGTTCGAATCGGCACACTCTCAGACAATGAGGTGAATCCACGGATATCCGCGACAAGAATGGTTATACGTTTAATTTCGGGATTATTATTAACTATGGTTTCTTGTAAACAAATATTATCTCCCTTGGGGATATCCTGTTTATCTTGCTCAAACAGAAACTCAAAACCGCCAATGGAGATACGATCACCGTGCTTAAGTAATTTGGGGGTGGCAACTCGCTGCTGGTTGACGTAACTGCCATTGGAGCTGCCGCCGTCAATTAAATAATAATCATTGTTGCCAATTCGACGGATCATGGCGTGATTACGCGACACCATTAAATCCACCAGTACAATATCACTGCTCTTGTCACGGCCAACTGTCAGGACAGATTTGCACGATACCTTCTTGGTTGCTTCGTTTATTGTATAAGTCAGCGTGGCTGCCATGCACTTGCCTCACCCGTCACAAACGGGATACCCACAAAATACCCTGCCTCACAATGAGACCGCCTAAAATTTTTACAATTACCCAAGCATAACCATGAGAGGGGCAATAAACACCCTCTATCCATTCGCAAACGTGAATTTAGGCACACTGCGTGACAAGATTGTCTACTGCCGTGTCCATGGTTACGGGTCGCACCAACTGTACTTGTTCAGCTGCCTTTAATCCGGAAACAATGACTTCATAATCCTGGCTGGCTAAATCTTCGGGTGGCCGTTCCCACGACGGCGTATCGCCATATTGCTCCTGAACATAAGTATCAACGGCCGCCACACTGGCAGCATCTCTGGCAAACTCAGACACGGTTCTAGCAATCCGGAATAGCCAGGCCTGGGCAAAGACTTTCCCACGACGCACACGCTCTTGAGGGTCTTGCAGAGCCAATTCTTTAAGATAGCCGCGCCGCGCCAGGCGCAACTGGCGGTACAATACAGTAAAGGTGTAAGCACTGACTTCAGAGCTCGCCCCAACGCCGATAAAACGAAATTCCGTACCTTGCTCACGCGAAATAAGGTAAGCCCGGCAATCAAATGTCTGGGCAACTAGATCGGATAAAGCCACCGCCCAAAAAGGGGGGTTAAAATAACCGGCACCTGAAGAGCTTGCTTCTGTCACTTGCCCAATTCGAACTTCTGCCTCGGCAATTCCATATTTCCGCATTAGCCCTTGGGCTTGACGCAAAGCAGATGCAGCTTCATTGGCATTCCCAGAACGCGACAACCGTAAGCATTTTTGAATCTTATCGATGATTTTTATCTTTTCCATTTTATCCGTCTGCCCCATTTCGCCACCTAAACATAGCAAAGATCAAGGTCATAAATGGGAAATTAGTTTAATTACAGTCTGGAATCAATTGATTTTAAACTAATTATTTTAGTTTATCTTGTATATTTTCCTGCTCAGGCTTATATCCCTAATGTAAACTTTTTATAACAGCCGATATTGCGTAGGCTGTGACCCAAAATAAGCAGGAGGAAATACCATCATGGCCAGTACTGCAACCCTGCCTCAGGTAGATCATGCACATATTTCGGCCATGGCAGAATCAGTCACCCTACCACCAGTTGTACCACACCATGAGCGTGAAGCATTACTGTTACAGGCAAAAACCTTACTAAAACAACAGGATGCAGTGCTCGTCGCCCACTATTACACCGATGCAAGCCTGCAACAGCTGGCCGAAGATTCCGGTGGTTACATCTCCGATTCTCTGGATATGGCACGCTTTGGACATGAGCACCCAGCTTCGACTTTAGTGGTGGCCGGCGTCCGTTTCATGGGTGAAACCGCTAAAATCCTTAATCCGGAAAAAAGGGTTCTTATGCCCACCCTGGACGCAGAATGTTCACTGGACCTGTCCTGCCCTGCTGAGAGCTTTATTCCCTTTTGTGATGCTAATCCAGACCGCACTGTGGTGGTCTATGCGAATACCAGCGCAGCGGTTAAAGCACGCGCAGACTGGGTGGTGACTTCCAGCATCGCCACCGAGGTCGTTAGCCACTTACATCACCTGGGACAGAAAATCCTGTTTGCTCCGGATAAATACCTGGGCGATTACATTCAACGTACCACGGGTGCCGATATGTTGATTTGGCAGGGAAGCTGTGTCGTACACGAACAATTCAAAGCCCGTGAACTGATGGAAATGAAACGCCGCTATCCTGAAGCTGCGGTACTAGTCCATCCAGAGTCCCCTCCCGATGTCATTGCATTGGCCGACGTCGTAGGTTCAACAAGTGCCCTTATCAAGGCAACTTTGGAGTTAGCCAATCCGACCTTCATCGTTGCCACGGACAATGGGATTTTTTACAAGATGAAACAAATGGCGCCGCACAAACAAATACTCGAGGCACCGAATGCCGGCATCGGCGCAACCTGCCGGAGTTGCGCCCACTGTCCCTGGATGGCGCTGAATTCCTTGCGCAACCTCATCAGCACATTAGAAAGCGGTCAAAATGAAATTCAGGTGGCAGAAGATGTGCGGATGCGCGCAATGGTCTCTGTGCAACGCATGTTGGATTTTGCAACAAATCGCCCGTCTTTTAGCAAAAAATAACACCCGCAACATTCCATTGAACTCGGTCACATTTTTTACGCCAGTATTTTCCTGACACCGGACTGATGCAACAGACCTGGCCGCCAGACACGGAGCATGATCGCATCCAGACCATACAGGATACGTTTCATTACGAAGGTTATATGACATAATATTGTCGTAAGATAAAAAATGGATACCGCACTTTGGCCCGCCTCATGGATATGCCTCAGCTAAGTAACACCATTGAGATATCTGGAATTTAAATTTTTGTACTTGTGAATTGACTGAGGTAAGACATGTTTCAAAATTATTTTGCTGATTGGCAACGCTTTTTCCCATTTCTGCAGTGGCGTTCGCGTGTAAACCGCACCACTTTTAAACAAGATTTGTTAGCCGGTTTGACGGGTGCTCTGGTTGTACTGCCACAAGGTGTGGCCTTTGCAACGATTGCAGGCATGCCACCGCAATATGGTCTGTATGCCGGCATGATTCCAGCCATTATCGCTGCTCTCTTTGGCTCATCCTGGCATCTGGTATCCGGCCCAACGACCGCAGCATCAATCCTGTTGTACTCGGTATTATCCGCGCATGCCGAACCCACTACCGCGCAATATGTACAATACGCCCTGACCCTGACTTTTATGGTCGGTGTAATTGAATTACTGCTGGGTGCAGCGCGTTTAGGCACGCTGATCAATTTCATTTCACATTCCGTCGTCATCGGTTTTACCGCCGGGGCCGCCATCCTGATTGCAACCAGCCAGGTAAAAAACTTTTTTGGTATCACCATCCCGCGCGGTACCGAATTCATCGAAACCTGGGAACTCCTGTTCGAACAAATTGACAAGATTCATCCATATGTTCTTATCATCAGTGTCAGTACGTTACTAATCGGGATTGCAGCAAAACGCTACTTCAAAGCAGTCCCTTACATGATTGCAGCCATGGTCGGCGGCACCATCATCTCGGTAATTATGAATTTTACTCTGGGGACAAATGTCACGGGGATTACTACTGTCGGTGCGTTGCCCGCCACCTTGCCACCGTTATCACATCCTGTGTTTGATTTTGCAACTCTTAAAGATTTGGGTACGGCATCACTGGCGGTTGCATTGCTGGCATTGACCGAAGCTGTATCCATTGCCCGTGCGATGGCAGTACGCTCTGGTCAACAACTCAACGGCAACCAGGAATTCATCGGCCAGGGTTTATCAAATATTATTGGCAGCTTCTTCTCCGCCTATGTTGCCACTGGCTCGTTTAATCGTAGTGGTTTGAATTACACCGCCGGTGCACAAACACCACTATCGTCGGTCATTGCGAGTATATTATTGATTGCCATTGTACTGTTGATCGCGCCAGTAGCATCATATTTACCGAATGCAGCCATGGCCGGTGTATTATTTTTGGTGGCATGGGGTTTGATCGATTTCAAACATATCAAACAAATTTTCCAATCTGGCTATACGGAACTGGTTATTCTCGGCACCACCTTCTTCGCTACCTTGGTATTAAGTCTGGAAATGGCCATTCTGTTAGGTGTGATCTTATCTTTGGGTTTTTACATGAATCGCGCCGCCAACCCCACGATAGCAAGCCGCGTACCCAATCCCACTCACCCCAAACGCAAATTTACGGATAACCCTGATTTACCGGAATGCCCACAATTGAAGATTGTGCGTATCGATGGGTCGCTGTTCTTCGGCGCCATTGGTAATGTGCAGGAAAAACTCCAGTCGATGTATAAAGCTAATCCAGGGCAGAAACATCTGGCCATCGTGGCTGGCGGGATCAACTTTGTGGATCTTTCTGGCGCAGAATTTTTAGCCCAGGAATCACGCAAACGCCGTCGTCTCGGTGGTGATATGTGGCTGATACGCATGCGTCCGGATGTGATCGAAGAAATCGACAGCGCCAACTGCCTCCGGGAAATCGGCGAAGATCATTTGTTTAGCTCGCGTGGCGAAGGATTGGCAGGTATCTATCCGTGTCTCAATAAGGATATTTGCAAAACCTGTAGCGCGCGAATATTCCGTGAATGTAATGAGCCCAGCGGTGAACAAGCAAGTGTCGACTCCGCCACCACGGCAACTTAATTCAATTAACCTCGAACCGTATCCCGAAACTGATCGTTCCAAACGCGGGGCGATCAGTTCTCGACCAGACTCTTGCTGACAATCTCGTATACGTCTTTCGATAGATCTTTTTCACTTTTAATGCGCTGCAAGGCTCGTTGCATCAGTTCCTGCCTGCTGCTGTCATAGCGCTGCCAGCGGCTCATAATCTTCGCCAATCGCGAGGCGATCTGTGGATTGAGTTTATTGAGTGCAAGAATTTGTTCCGCCAGGAAAGCATAGCCGGCTCCATCCTTACGATGAAATCGTACCGGATTACCCATGCAGAAACTTGAAATCAGCGCGCGCACCTTGTTGGGGTTTTTCAGTGAAAACGCAGCATGATTCATCAAGCTCGTCACATGCAGGAAACAATCCGGCAAGCGCGAACGGGCTTGCAATGCAAACCACTTATCCACGACCTGTGCATCGTGCTCAAAACGCTGAAAAAAGTTTTCCAATGCCAGTTTACGTTCTGGCAAGTTGTAATGACACAGGATCGCCAGCGCCGCCTGCCGATCGGTCATGTTATTGGCACACGCATACTGCTGATAACATTGCTCAATCACTGTCGGTGTCTCAGTCTCCATCAGGTAACCCAGCGCAACATTCTTCAATGCACGGGCAGCCATTGCCTGACTGTTAAATTCATATTTACTATTTGACGCATTGATTTTATATAATCGCTCAAATTCCCCGAACAATTGCTTGGCAAGATAACGACGTGTAAATAAGCGTGCATTAAAAATCGCGTCAACATCCACTATTGACATCTGATCGGCAAGATAACCTTCCGAAGGCAAGCTGAGAATTTGCGACAACAGCATCTTATCGATGTTGTTATCTTGCATTACCTTGAGCAAGGCATCCTGCAATCGCAATGGTTCGGGCATCGGTTCACCGCGTTGATAGGCGGTAATCTGACGCAGCAATTCCTGTAAAGCCAGATTCTGGCCTGCATCCCAACGGTTGAAAGCATCCGTATCATGCGCCAATAAAAATGCCAGCTCATCTTCGCTGCGCTCGATACTCACCTTCACCGGTGCAGAAAAACCTCGCGCCAATGATGGCACCGGTCTGGCGGGAATATCTTCAAATATAAATTCGTGCTGTGGCCTGGTCAGCTGCAATACCCGCTGCGTCTGCGAACTGTTCGACTCACCTTGCAATCGCAAGGGCAAATCACGCCCATTCGAATCTAGCAATCCAATCGCAACCGGAATATGAAATGGCAATTTTTCAGTTTGGTTGGGTGTAGCGGCGCAAGACTGCGTGATTTGCAAACGATACTGGCGTTGCGCGGCATCGTACTGCCCATTCACTTGCAACTGCGGCGTACCGGCCTGATTGTACCAGCGTTTGAATTGTGTCAACTCGATCTTGTTAGCTTGCTCCATCGCCGCGACAAAATCCTCCGTCGTCACAGCCTGGCCGTCATGGCGGGAGAAATATAAATCCGTACCATGGCGAAATCCCTCGGCCCCGACCAGATTGCGGATCATGCGCACCACTTCAGCACCCTTGTTGTATACCGTCACGGTATAAAAATTATTGATCTCCATATAGCGGTCCGGGCGTATCGGATGCGCCATCGGACTGCTGTCTTCGGCAAATTGCGCATTACGCAGCACATTGACATCATCGATGCGTTTCACACCACGTGAATTCAGGTCGGCGGAGAATTCCTGATCACGATATACCGTGAAGCCTTCTTTCAAACTCAATTGAAACCAGTCGCGGCAGGTAACACGATTACCCGACCAGTTATGAAAATACTCATGACCGACAATGCTCTGGATACTGTAGTAATCATCATCAGTAGCAGTGTCCGGACTGGCCAACACACAGGCTGCATTGAAGATATTCAGCCCTTTGTTTTCCATTGCACCCATATTGAAATCATTGACGGCGACAATCATGAAAATATCCAAATCATATTCACGGCCATAGGTCTGCTCATCCCAGGCCATCGCCTGCTTGAGGCTGCGCATCGCGTGCTCGCATTTATGAATATTTTCTGCTTCGGTATAGAGTTGTAGCGCCACGTTGCGGCCCGACATCGTCACATAGTGATCTTCAATATGCTGCAGATCACCTGCCACCAGCGCAAATAAATAACTCGGTTTTAAACTTGGGTCTTCCCACAGCGCGTAATGTTTGCCACCGGGCAAATCACCCTGCTGCAAGCGGTTGCCATTCGACAACAACACCGGGTAACGCTGTTTGTCCGCAATGAGTTTAACGCGATAGCGACTCATGACATCAGGCCGATCGATGAAGTAAGTAATGCGTCGAAACCCTTCCGGTTCGCACTGCGTGGACAACATTCGACTTGATTTATACAGCCCCTCTAGCGCAGTATTTTTTTCCGGGCTGATCAGCACTTCGATTGATAAAATAAAGTTGGCCGGAACATGCTGGATTGTGAGGTGTTCATCATCAACCTGATATTGCGCCGTTGACAATGCCTTCCCGTCAATCGACACCGCCTGCAATACCAGTTCGTTACCGTCCAGTTGCAGCGGCGTGTCGGCAGAAGCAACCGTATTATTACGCCGCATGGTTAAACGACTTTTCACCTGCGTTTTTTCCGCAGCCAGATCAAATTCCAGTTCAACCTGATCGATCCAATAGGCCGGCTGCCGATAATCCTTCAAAAATATTGTCGAGGGGCTAACGGGCGATTGTTCAGCGTGCTTGATATCCATGGTTTTTCCTTGTAACGAGAAATTCGTTACTCGTCACTGTCTCTTATCGATTTGCCGCGATGCAACATCGTGGCGCCATATTTGTTATTTATAGTATCAGTAATCGTATCAAGTGCACGCCGCCGCGAATCATTCCGATTAAATAAATCCCCCTGTGTTGACGCGGGATCCGTCTCTGAATAAAACTGACTTACACCCATACCGATTAAACGCAGTGGTTGCGTGACTGACCAATTGGCGTGAAATAAATCCCGCGTGGTTTGCCATAATACATCCGTCACATCACTGGGTTGTGACAGCGTATGCGCACGTGTAATGGTACGAAAATCCGGGTAACGTAATTTCAATTGAATGGTTTTACCTTGCAACCCGTAGGCACGAATTCGCGCCGCCACCTGTTCGGTCAGATGTAACAACCACGCCTCCAATACCGACGCATCGCTGACATCCACTGCAAAAGTGGTTTCGTGAGAAATGGATTTGGTCTGGATATCGCTTTCCACCTGACGCGAATCGATGCCCTGCGCGAGTTGCCACAAATGCGCACCCCATTGACCAAAATGCGTAATAAGCAGTGCAACCGGCAACTGGCGTACCTGTGCGATAGTACGAATTCCCAATTTTTCAAACTGCGCCACGGTCACCTTGCCGGCACCCCATAAACGGCTCACTGGCAAGGGATCCAGGAAAGCTTGCACTTGCTGCGCTGGCACAACCACCAGGGCATCCGGCTTGTGAATGTCCGAAGCAATCTTGGCGACGAATTTACTTGGTGCCACGCCCACGGATGCAATCAACTGCAACTCCGATTTAATCGCCTGTTTGATTGTCAGTCCAATCTGCTCACCACTACCGAAGAGTTTCTCACTGGCGGTGACATCCAGAAAAGCTTCGTCCAATGACAAGGGTTCAATCTCGGGAGTAAAGCGCGCAAAGATGTCACGGATCTGTTGTGAGACCACAGCGTAATGGTCGATACGCGGACGGATCACGACTGCCTGGGGACACAAGCGAATTGCCTGCGCCATCGGCATCGCCGAATGCACGCCAAATTTACGCGCGGCGTAACTTGCGGCGGACACGACGCCACGACCTTGCGCAGGCCCGCCGACAATTACGGGTTTGCCGATCAGACTGGGATCGTCGCGTATTTCCACCGACGCATAGAATGCGTCCATGTCGACGTGCAGGATAGTACGCGATGTTTGCGGTTGGTTTGCTAACGTGTCGGAGTGGCTCACCCGCCCATGATAGCGGGCAAGTAAACGGAATCAAATGTCGTTCAACTGCTAGTGAATGTCACGATAGAACTCGTGATACGACAGCACCTTCTGCACATAGCGGCGTGTCTCACCATAAGGCGGGATGCCCTGATACTTATGCACGGCTTCTTCACCCGCGTTGTAGGCCGCCAGGGCATGGGCGAGGTTATCGGGATATTTTTCCATCAGATAATGTAAATGCATCACCCCGGCCTCGATGTTTTGTTCAGGATCACGCAGATTGCGTATGCCGTATCGGTGAGCGGTTGCTGGCATGAGTTGCATCAGGCCGGTGGCACCTTTATTCGAGCGCGCACGGGGATTGAAATAGGATTCGGTATGGATCACGGCCTTGACCAGGGCCTTGTCAACCTCATAGCGTTGCGAGACTTCGTTGATCATGCCTTCATAGGGTTTGGCCAGATTTGGTTCAAATTCTACTTTGGTTGAGGCAACCTTGCCCACGCCCTGCATTTTTCGACTGCTTTTGACCAGTTTATAGCCGACATGCAGCTGCGGGCGATCCGTCACAACCCGACTGCCGTCTGGCAGCTGATAGACGAAGTACTTGGCCGCAAACGCAGGGGACGCCACCATGCACAACAGAGCAAGGGCGAGAGAAACACGGGACCGGACCATACCAAACTCCAAACACAGTGACTTCCTTGTTATATCGGTCATTTCTCGCCCTTCTTTGAATTTTTGTGATGCAGTACCGCTGAACCGCTAAGCCCTTAAAAGATATACGCATTCGGCCATCCGACTCAAGCCCTTTTCGATAAATCGGGGATTGCTACCCAGGGCGTCGTAGCAGACATGAGGCTTTGTCTGCCGGTAGCGATGCTCGTACAGGCTCGTGACCTCCTGGTTCGATACGGCAAAGGGCGGACCGTCCATTTTGTCCTGAGGATAATCCAGCGTAATCAATAACTGCGGCACGGCTCCCGTCAAAGTCAGCAGTTGCTGCGCATAGCGCCGCCGCATGGGTTCAGGTAAAGCAATCAGCGCGGCCCGATCATAAATCGCGTCAATACGCCCGACTTGAGAATGCTGCAACTCAAAAAAATCGCCACACCAAATCTCAATACCATCGACACAATGGCCACTATGCTGCCCATGGGATTTTTGCGCCGGGCACAAGCGCTGTTCTTCGAAAAACGCCCCCACCGCCAGCGGTGATAACTCTACGCCGATAACCTGATAACCCTGTGCCGCCAACCAGGCCAAATCCTGGCTCTTGCCACACAGCGGTACCAGTACCCGAGCACCTTGCGGCAGACTCAACAGTGGCCAATACATACGCAATAGCGGATTGACTTCCCGTAAATGAAAACCAATCTGTCCCTCACGCCAGCGTTGCTGCCAGAATTCCACTTCCATTCACATACCTGTGTGTCATGATTATATTCAGAACAAGTAGCGTGAATCATACGCTATCCCCGGGAGGAATTCGCATGAACACCGCCACCGCATACCGCATCATTCCGCTGGAACTTGGTCCAATGGAAAACTTTGTTTATCTTGTGGTCGATAATGCCACTTCCCGTGCCGCCGTAGTGGATCCCGCCTGGGACATTCCGGCGGTCATGCAGCAAGCCCAACAGTTGGAAATCACCATCAGTGATATTCTACTGACGCATAGCCATCACGATCACATCAATGGCATCGACGAATTATTGCAACACACCGATGCGCAATTACATCTGCTCAAACCCGAAGCGCAATTCTGGGGACAACATTTGGATTTGCCAACATTACATCATGGTGGCGATGTCATTCAGTTGGGCAAGACGCCGATCAAAATCCTCTACACTCCCGGCCACACACCGGGCTCGGCGTGTTATCACCTGGGTAATGATCTCATTACCGGTGACACGATGTTTGTCTATGGCTGTGGCCGTTGCGATCTGCGTGGCGGCGATCCCAACCAGATGTTTGAAACCCTGAATAAACTGCGCGTGGAAATCCCGCGCAATACGGTGATCCGCCCCGGACATAATTATTCGGTGACGCCAACCTCGACACTGGACGATGAAATTGCCGGCAATCCGTTTTTACATTTTGAAGATCGCGATAAATTCATCGAGTATCGTATGGTCGTCCATGACAAGACCCGTCAGTACCCGATGGCGCCCATGCAACCCGATTAGTTTTTAATATTCGGCAATCAGGTACGCCTGCCAGGATTCCTGACTTTCTTCTTCGGTTGCGGCGAAGAACTCTCCGGTGCCTTCCATATAGTCGTCATCATCGTCCGTTTCTTCAAAGCGTTCCCAATAGACATGGACTTTTGAAAAACCGGCTTCGAGTAAAATTTCGCGCAATTCCGGAATCGTCCACAATCGCCAGTCATAGGTATAGGCTTTGTCGATACGTGAGCCATCGGGAAATTCATAATGGATGTGACAGAGGATATGATGATCGATCGGATTAAATTTGGCGTGTTCCCATATATAAGTGAAATCGTGATCTTCCATCTCGGTTTCTTCTTCGATGATATCGTGCGTCTCGGTACCGCCGAAAATATCCAGATAGAACAATCCATCTTCTTTTAATCCAGCCCGCGCCTGACGAAAATACTCGCGCATATCGTCACGGGTTTTGAATACCCAGTAGCTGAAATTGAATGCACAGGTGATATCGGTTTTGGGTTCGACCACGGCACGCACATCGGCATTCAGTAACTGCACCCGTTTGGCGATGTCTTCACCAGCCGGTTTGAGATTATGTTCTTCGCCCCACTTGAGGGTATCCGCACAAATATCCACGCCGATGGCCGTCCGATGTGGATTGCTTTTGGCCCATTCCACCGATAACAACGCGGTGCCACAGAAATCTTCTTTCATGATCAGCGGAAATTTACCGCGGATTTCCTGGAAGGTCTGGGTAAAAAAATCCACTTCCACTTCCGGCATCTGCACCGATTGCTGATACAACACATGCCGATCCGATGTTTCAGCCATGGTGGGTTTGGGGGATTTGCCGGATTTATTCTTGCCTACAAGACTCATGCACACTCCTGAAAAGTTACGTCGTACTTCGGGTTATCGCCGCCAGCGGTATAAACCGGTCCAAGTTTAATTGGGGTTTATGCTATGATGTTTGCCGTTTCTGTTGCAGCCAACCCGCACACACCGTCAATGCCAATATCGCTATTACGTCATCCCACTGTCGCTGTCCGCATTGGCCAGGTTATTGTCGGCGCTGGCGCACCGGTGGTCGTGCAAGCCATGACCAATACCGATAGCGCCGATGCCAAGGCCACTGCCGCGCAGATCATCCAGCTGGCACGGGCCGGTTCGGAGCTGGTACGTATCACGGTTAACACCAATGAAGCCGCTGCCGCTGTCCCACACATCCGTGAGCAATTACTTCAACAAAATTGCCAGGTGCCCATCATCGGTGATTTTCATTTCAATGGCCACAAATTATTGCGTGATCATCCTGCGTGTGCAGCCGCACTGGATAAATACCGGATTAACCCGGGCAATGTCGGTAAAGGCAAGAAGCGTGACGAACAATTTGCCGCGATGATTGAAATGGCGTGTCAGTATGACAAACCGGTACGCATTGGCGTCAATTGGGGCAGTCTGGATCAATCTGTACTGGCGCGATTCATGGATGAGAATGCCAATCTATCGCAACCCCGCGACACCAAACTCGTTATGTATGATGCCATGGTCACTTCTGCACTGGAATCCGCACAACAAGCCGAAGCATGGGGACTTGCCCATGACAAAATTATTTTGTCGTGCAAGATGAGCGGCGTGCAGGATCTCATTGCAGTGTATCAACAACTGGCGCAACGCTGTGACTATCCATTGCATCTGGGGCTCACCGAAGCCGGTATGGGCAGCAAAGGTATTGTTGCATCGACGGCGGCATTGGCGGTGTTACTACAACAAGGTATCGGCGATACCATTCGCATCTCGCTGACACCGGAACCCGGTGGTGATCGTACCCAGGAAGTGATCGTCGCACAGGAAATTTTGCAATCGCTGGGCTTACGTGCCTTCACACCACAAGTGATCGCCTGTCCGGGTTGTGGTCGCACCTCCAGCACCTATTTCCAGCAACTCGCGCAAGATATCCAAACATACCTGCGCCATAATATGCCCGTATGGCGCAAACAATATCACGGCGTCGAAGCCATGACCGTCGCCGTAATGGGTTGTGTCGTCAATGGTCCAGGTGAAAGCAAACACGCCAATATCGGTATCAGTCTGCCGGGCACCGGCGAAGTACCCGTCGCCCCCGTGTATGTTGACGGCGAAAAAACCGTAACACTGAAAGGCGAACGCATCGCCGAAGAGTTCCAGGCAATTATTGACGAGTATATAAAATCACATTATGTCTAGGTTTCCAGGAACGAGGTACGCAGAGCGTGCCAATATCAAACTTGAGGTAGGACAGTATGACATCGACACTCTTGATTGAAGAACTCACCATCGGCGCAGGCCCCGAAGTATCCGGTCGCGGCCAGTTTGTCACGGTGCATTATGTCGGCACGCTCGAAGATGGCACCGAGTTCGATGCCAGCTACTCACGTAACGAGCCATTCAGCTTTCCGGTCGGTGTTGGTTATGTGATTCAAGGTTGGGATCAGGGTGTCATCGGCATGAAAGCCGGTGGCAAACGGCGCCTTGTCGTACCAGCGCAGCTTGGTTATGGTGCGCAAGGTGCGGGCGATGTGATTCCACCCAATGCGACATTGATTTTCGAAATAGAGTTGCTCCGAATCAGCGATTAGAGCCGCGTCTGTTTGCGCCAATTCAATCTGTAATTTATTGTTCGTATGCATATCACACTCCCGTTGCAACGGATTTTTTACGCGGCTTGACCCATTGATACACACTCATCCCCACCAGGATGAGCGCAGCACCCGGCCATACCGATGCATCGATCACTTCGTTGTTGAACAGATGTCCGACAAATAACGCGAAGATCGGACTGATCAGATTCAATAACGCCACACTGCTTGCCAGCATGTGCTTCAGCAAATAAAAATACATCACAAATCCAATCACGGTCGCGATGCCACCGAGATACACGATAGACACAATTGCGCGCATTGGAAAAGCGGTGGGCCAATGGCCATCCAGCAGCAGCCATGACAGGAAAAATAACGGCGTGGCAATCAGCATGCTTCCCGTTGTTACTGTCAATGCCGGTAAATGCGCATGCACCCGCTTGACCCACACGGCACTGACCGCCTGCAACACCACACCAAAGAACACCGCAATGGCACCTTGCATGCCCATGTCACCCAAGGTGTGGCCTCTGCCAAAGATGATGATCAATCCCATCAGTCCCAATAACGATCCGCCAAGCTTCGGCCAGGTCAAGCTGTCTTCGCCCAACACCCGTGCCGCGATAATGCCGGTGATGACCGGCGTTAAACCAAACATCACCGAAGTTAACCCCGACGGAATATATTGCGAACCCCAATACACCAGCATCATGGTGCCATAAATGCCAAAGGCTGCTGCCACATAGGCATGTGCAGCCTGGCGATGCCACGGCAACGGCGCCCGCCGCAAACGCAGCACAATCAATAACACGCTTAAGCCAATCATCATGCGTCCAATCACGCCAAACACATAACCTGGGCCTTCACCACTCCATTTAATTGCCAATGGCGTCGTCGACCAGATCAATGTGACCAGCAGGAAACTCTGTAATACGTTTGAACGTTGCGTCATACATTTTCCTTGGCAAATCCTTGCCATAAACAAAAAAGCCGCAGGAGGGTTGCTCGCTGCGGCCTTGGGATCATTATTTGGTAATACGACAACTTACATTATGACTCCCAAGGCACACAGCACCGCCACCAGCCAGCGTGGGCGGCGAATGCGGGTTACCATCGGTTTATGCATTGTGCAAGTCATGGCCTGAGTCTGCCTTTGCGTTTTTGAACTGTCAAGCATTAAGTAAATTAATCCGCGATGGGTTCACGCTGACAATAAAAATAATCCCATGTTGTACCCGTATGTTGTTGCAACTTTGTTAACAAGGCATCCGTGGGCAAGGCTTCTTTCGGATAAATATTTAACACACTGATAAATTGCCGCGCTTGCCCGGCGCCATGCCGCCAATCCAATTGGGAAAGTGTATTATTGCACTGGCAGCCCGGGCAGATAATCGAGGTCGTCATTGCATTTGCTTCGACAACATCAATCTGATCGCGCCAGTTACTGATACGTGCACGGCATTGCTGACAACGCGGTAAAGCCTGTTGCCTGTCAATAATCCAGCGTGGTGTCGGCAGGCACGGACTGAGATACCAATGAATATATTCTGCACCTGCCTCTGGCGAAAACTGCACAGCCGGCGCACAACCCATAAAGCTGACATATTGCAGGAATGTACTGCCTATTAAAAAACGTCGCTCGTGAGCATCACCAACCGGTTCACCAATCAGACGCATTTCAGTCATGCAGTCTCGCAGCGTAGCTGCATGTTCTGGACACCACTGCGGATCAACTGGATGCAACACCAGTTGCCAAGGATTTTTATCTGTCACGTTTATACCTAGCCCCTTCGCTATCAATACGGGTAGAATAGCGCCATCCTAGCACCGGATAGTTGAGGCCAGCCATGAGTTCTACCCCGCTCAGTAAAGAAGAAGAAGTTCTACGCATGATGAAGAAAGTCCTGACCGATGTAGCCAAAGACACCTACGTCCGACCCGGTGTGAAACATCCCTTAACAGACAACACCATAATTGGCATCCGCGATTGCCTGGCCCTGATTACCGCCCGGGAGAAAGAACTCGCCGAAGCCGCCGGTCGACCCTATTCGATGCGCCCACGTTTTACCGATGAACCACAATCCAGTGTCGTCGTCTCTATCAATAACCTTGCGGGGCACAAGCCGGACAAAGACAAATCCTGAGCCAGGCTACTCCTGCTTTTGCCCGGCCTTCCGATATACTATGTGGAAGCTGATATGGCTACCATGCTGACAGGTCAAAGCAAAATTCAAAATTATGGAAGAGATTGAGCGAGAACAATTGATGCAACGACTGGAAACCCTGCGGATCGAACATCGTGATCTGGACGACGTTATTAACCGTTTGTCGCAAGATCCGCTGTTCAATCAGCTACAATTAGTACGATTGAAAAAACGTAAGTTACTGCTCAAAGACATGATTGCCAAACTGGCCAGCAAATTGATTCCCGACCTGGAAGCCTGAGAGAGCCCTGAGTTATGGCGGAAAATCGTGACGAACAACGACTGGGTATCAGGTTGGAAGTCGAAGTCGAATGCGACCAGGATAAATCCGCCATGCATACCCGCGATATCAGTAATTCGGGCATTTTTCTCGAGTGCAGCGCAGACAAAATGCCCCCGGTCGGCAGTATCCTCACCATCCGCATTAAACAGGCATTGGGTGACGGCGAAGCACCGGCAGTGCGCGCCCAGGTAGTCCGGGTTGATGGCAATGGTGTCGCACTGAAATTTCTGGATACCTGAGTGCACCAACGCGGCAATGAACACTTCTGTACCGGATGCTATTTTACTACTCTCGTCCACCTGCCCGAATTGTCCCGTGGTACTGGAAAGCTTATGTCAGCTGGTCAAGCACGGCGCCATCGGTAAACTCGCCGTTATCAACCTGGAACAACATCCCGAAGCGGCCAGCCAGTATGCCGTCCGGTCGGTCCCCTGGTTTCGCCTTGGTGAGCTGGATTTTTCAGGTTTGCATACACCCCAGGAAATTCAGCATTGGGCAAATCAGGCTCTGAGCGATGCCGGTATCGCAGCGTATATCACCCAGCAGCTTGAAGATGGACATTTGCCCTTGATTGAATCCAAGCTGCGCACAAACCCACTGTGGTTGCGTTTCGTGCTCGATCTCATCAGTGACATGGACGCACCCATGCAGGCACGAATTGGGGTTGGCGTCTTGTTTGAAAACCTGCGCGGTGAAACTTTGCTGCAACAGGCTGTCCCTGTGCTGATCACCTTAAGTCAACATACCGATCATCGCGTGCGTGGTGATGCCTGTTATTACCTGGGTCTGACGCAATCCGCCTCCGCTAGGGCAGCCCTCACTACATGCCTGCAAGATAGCAATGCGGATGTACGTGAGATTGCTCAGGAATCATTAACCGCGTTATCACCAGCACATTGAATCACCGCTTGTTGTAGTACCTCTGCCAGCGCGGTTGCATCAATCGGGTGAGACAAGGTGGCAAACAAAGGATACTGGGCACGTAATTTATCGAGTTGATGAGTAAATTCAGCCTCATAAAACACGATCACTTTCACCCCTTCATGACGTTGCACACTGGCTAACAAGGATTCCAAACTGCTGGTGCGGTCGCGAAAATCCGATTGAAAATTAAATTCGGCCACAATCACTGTTGGCACCAGCTTTTTCAGGGTACGAATGGCATTGCGTACCGAGTGCTCCGTAACCAGCTCAAATCCTAATGACCCATAAAGTGCGGTGAAATTCGGATAACCGCCTAATTCAATAACATGCAACAGGATATTTTTCTGACTCATGCCGCTATAATACCGCGATTGGTCTATTTTCAACACCACCGCCCACCGAGGTGTAACATGCCCTATT
Organism: Gammaproteobacteria bacterium; assembly: GCA_024641475.1. Taxonomy (GTDB): domain Bacteria; phylum Pseudomonadota; class Gammaproteobacteria; order UBA6429; family Thiohalophilaceae; genus JACQBC01. The sequence goes on along the minus strand of JAHECZ010000130.1, from coordinate 4,832 downwards.
ACGTTTATAAAATCATTGCCGGCCCCACTGCCATGTTTAAAAACCTGGATGCATTAAGTGAGTTCGATGCCTTCAAGGATGCACAACAATTTGCCAAAGAGGCGCGCACGCAAATCGCTGCCACCGACAACGCCAGCATCAAGGTTATCTTTGCCAATAATAAATTGGATGCCGAAGAGAAACTCATGGAAGTCCGCGAACAACCCATCCTGCGTGAATGGGAAAAATAATCGCTTATGAGCGAGGACGAATTCCGAGCCACGTATCGGACGGTTAATCCACAACGTTGTTGCTTCGAAAAAACCTTGCTGGCACGCCGTGCCGGTTGTCATCTGGCCCAGCGTCTGAATATTGGCGAGCGTGAAGGCGTCGCCTGCAGCCAAAGTGCGGCACAGCAACGTTGCAAGCAACTGTTAGCGCAATTACGTCACAATGCCAGCTTTGCACTGGGTTTAATCCGCATCGATGGCCCATTGCCCCATGCTAAAGAAGTCAAAGTACAAACCGGCGGCTTAATCGGCCTGCAACAATTAATTACGCCCGATACCGATATCGACGCGGTGATCGATGATATTCACCAGCTGCTGGAACTTGCCAATACGATCTATCCTGATCTGGCTGCATTACCCTATGCAACCTTGGCGCGTACGATTGTTAAATTTGAAGGTCGACCCAGAAAAAAATAAACTCGACTACTGGTTTGCCAGCGATGCGGCAATGACGGATCGCATTACGGGTTAACTTGCCAGTCATAGGTACAATCCAGATGAGTCCGGATACGCACCAGACCTTGCAGGCCACCTTCAACAATAATTTGCAAGGGACTTTGATCCTGGAACCGCGCGCTGCTTTGCTTCATCCACAAGACGCCCATCGGAGGGTTATGCGGATAGGTAGTGCGCAATGCGTCATAGATGCCCACGATGTGATCAACACGTTCATACACGCCGGCATCATCCGGAAATGCCGTATTTTCCCGGTAACGGCGCAAGGCCCGCACTGGAATGCCTTTCGGCAAATTCAGAATAGACATTTGCGCCTGACCATTCAGGCCCCAGCTGTCGAGGATCGACATGATCATGCGTGTTAACATCACGCATTCTTCATTGGTCATTGTCTGGAAAGTTTTATCAGTCATACCACTTGCCCGATCGCCGTAAGATATGAGAGTGTATCGATTTACCAATCAGCGATAAACCCGCTCGACTAGCCCATTAGAGATAGCTTATGAAATTCACATTACCAAACGGGCTAAAACCAGGAGAAATCACCTGTATCAGCCTCGGTGGAAAACAAATTCTGATTGCGAATGTCGCCGGGCAATTTCATGCCAGCAGCGCGATGTGTACTCATGAAGACTGGTCACTCTGCAACGGCGCCCTGAAAGGAAGCAGTATTGAATGCCCCTTACATGGTAGCCGTTTCGATCTTCTTACCGGAGCACCATTGGACGAACCCGCCACACAGCCATTACAGATATATCTACTAAAACAGAATGGTAATGAATTCGAGATAGAACTGTGAAGATAATCAGAATTTAATGAGTGCCAGGCTGTAATCAAAACTCATCATCTGCTGTTCAGCCAGCGCATCATAAACCACCTGCAGCAAGGCCAGATTCTGATCGATGCCACGCGCAAACTGGTAAGTCACTGCAACTACTTCTTCGATAAATGCCTCTGCCAACTCGGTGCGCTCTTCGACGCTACGATGTTGATGCAGTTGCATAAAATCACGCATGGATTTGTTGGCCGTAATCAGAAACTTGAGCACCGCTACGCGCAGCGTCAGCAGATGCACATAGACAAAAGGATCGGGCATGCTGACAAACCATTCGCGTTGCAGGCAATTGCGTACGTAACGACTCAAACAATCATCCAGTACCGCACCCCACTGGGTATTAACCAGGTGCCAATCCAGCGCAAACTGTTCATGCAACTTTGCCGGCGGTAAATTATCGACACCCACGGCAGTCGGCTCAACAGTATTAATAAGCTGCGCGTAGTGATTGAATATCTCAGAAATCATTTTTTCCAGCCCGCTCCCCTGCATTTGCTGGCGTTGCAATTGCAGAATGGACTGGATCACAATGATGGCAATCGGCTCATCACTGCTATACCCATTATAAAAATCGTATAGCGATTCAAGCACCGCCACATCCTGCATCCGATTAATTTCTGTCGCCAGCAATTCTTCGTTACATTCACCACTCAAATGGTAATTCGATGCAAGCCGATGCGTAAAGCTGGCCAGAAAAAACAGGCGGGTTTCCAGTACGTAATCTTCTTGTTGTAAAAGCTCCAGCATACAATCACGTACACGGGGGAAGTTGCGGCGATACAAATCCGTTGTGTCGGCATCAATGCTCCGGGCAAACGGCAAATCCTCAGTGCGCGGCAATTTTTTGGAATCAAGCCGTATCCAGTCGGATGAAGCCGCTTCGGAAAAACAACGTCGCACCACTTCTGGACAAGAAAGCGCGCCGGTCATTTCCGCATACAAACCATGCTGACTGATTACACGCGGATAGAATGCACAAATATTGCTTAGCACCGTTACACCAAAGTCACGCTGAATTTCACACCACTTTTCCGTAGTTAAAAACGGACAGTACCGTTCATTGCCAAACTGGATTAATGCATAATTTGACGATTTCCGTGTATCAGCTGCGGAAATATGGATGTGCTTCAGGATTTCTTCGCGGCGTTGCGGATTATCGCTTAGACTTGCTATCAAAATATCATAGTGAGGCTTGTCATAATGCACGTCCCAACTCTGGCAACAGGTATCTTCACATTCTGCACCGATACAAACAAATTCCGCCATGTACCCCGGTGTCACCCATTCAACGGCCATAGATAAACAACTCAGGTATCATCTGCCAACGGGTTGGAGCGTGGCAGCTGTTGCGCTGGCAATGCGGCAACAGGTTGCGGAGTAAACCGCACCAACACCATGCCACAAAAACGTGTGCCACGATAGATCTCCACGCGGAACAGCCGTGCATCTTTATCGACTGAATATTTCGGTAAAATATCCTGGCGACGGATCGTCACATGGCTATCATCATCACTGCCAGCATGGCGATAGCCGATAACATTCACACGGTACTGTGATGGGGTCTCCACCCGAATGGAATCTTGCACATCGACCACACTACCCAGCGTCGCTTGCCTTGGTTCCCCATCAAGTAACAGTGGAACCTGAGTGAGACTATCATCAAACTCTGTGTAATATCCTCCCAGCTGCGTCACGTTGCGATTGCCATAACGCACATTCAGCGCCTTGTTATTATCGATGACAGCGATTAACGGATTACTCGGGGTGACCTGTAATGGCGCATTTTTCTTCAAGGGAATATACCGCAACTGATGCCGCGCATTGGTCATGTCCAGAAAGATCCGGTTATCGAACATCGCTAATTGCACATTACTATCGATGCGTCGACGCACATCTTGAGCGGTAAGCTCAAAATCACGTGACACGCCGATGCCCAGTTGCTGCATAAACGCTTCAACTACCATAAGATGAAACCGCGAACGCTCGTGAGTAAGGAACTCCTTGCTGGCCTCTACCCCAAAAGCCGCTTTACCATTCCGAACCGCAAAATAACTCAGGGTCTTTTCCATTTCGGTATCGCCCAGCCGCGTACGTGTATCACGCAAGTGGTAAAAATGATCTGGCACACCGATGGTGGTATTCACCTGCGCAATGACCTTGCGAGCCATGTCCCCCAACTTGCCATGCGGCACATCCTCGACACTCTCCTGATCAATAATTATGCTCTGTCCCCAACGATCAGGATTTGCAACACGATTAATATATGTCGGCGTATAAAAACCACTGCCATCATGCAAATTGAGAATCATATCAACCTGCGGATCAAGGATAATGGATTTAATCTTCTGGATTTGAATGTATTCGGGATCGGCGGATTTTAATTTGGAAAATTTGCGATTCATATCGCCGTACACGCCGCGCGAACGTTTGATGATGCTTTCGAAATTGAGATTCGGTACCACCCATACCTGACCACGGGTGATATGATAATCGGTCACCAAAAGTGCGGCGGCATTAAATCCACCCGGCTCATCCCCCTGAATACCACCGATGACCAGGAGGGTGGGGCCTGGTAACGCGCCTACTTTTTTGTGCAGTGTAAATTCCAGTTTTTGTGCATAGCTTGAAAAGCTCAGCAACCCAAGCAACAACATGGTTAAATTCCGCTGCCACATCTTCAAGATTTGCTTCCTTGAATTTCCTGCAGCATTCTCGCACACTTTGGCATTATGCTTGCCATGCTGACCCTCAACTTCATCATGTTTATTCATTCTAGTACATGAACGTCCCGGAATTTAGCCAAATGTTACGCGAGCAGAATCGTTTATACGAAGCCTGTTCGCCGCGGCCAGCCCCGTGTGTACACCTGCGATTTACCGGGCCATTTGAACAGAAAATCATCATATGGGATGCGCAAATTGCCACTCTTGCCTATTATCTTAGTGAGCACAAAAATCTGAATATGGACTGCAAGACGTTACGCCCATTTATCAACGTGGGCAATCACAGCGAACCTGGTCGATATCTGCAAATTGGGCTGAATGTGACTACAATCGATGATGCCACTATTATCAAGAGCATGATTATGATTCGGCAATATAAACGCCTGCAAGTCGGTCGCTATGAGTACGGCGATCCTTATTGCAGCAATGAGGTCAGCTAGCATTATGGCCAGATTAGTCAGCATCTCACGTGCCGCTAAACTTGTCGGTGTGCCGCGCGGCACCTTGCAACACCGTATCCAGGAAGGTGAAATCGAAAGCTTTGAGGGA
>JAHECZ010000044.1 GCA_024641475.1 Gammaproteobacteria bacterium | reverse complement strand
TTGGCCTGGACTGGCGCTTTATCGAACATTGGTCTTTGAACAGCAATTACAGTATTACCAGGGCACATGATTCCGATAATCTGGCTAAAACCGATGGTTACACAGGTCAGTTGCAGCTTAACTGGAACACCGAGATCGCTGCGCAGGATAACAAGAAACTGCCGTTACAGGCCTTCGTGCGTTATGCCGTGCAAAGCAACCAAAACATTGATAACACTTTCGGACTTCGCGTCAGTACGCGTAGCTGGACAGTGAATACCGGTATCAACCTGAGTTTTTAAAGGATCGTTATGCGTAACCCATTCATACATGCTTTGTTTTTTCTGCTGCTGGCAACCCAGGCGCTGGCGGTTGTTGGTGTCAATCCCACCGGTGTGGGTGTACGGCAAAGTGGCCCGAGTACAGTATTTCTTACGTTTCAGGATTTGGATCCTAATGAGACGGCTGCGGATGCTTTCTGGTGCGGCGAAGTGACAACGACAGGTGTGTCGGCGATTAATCCGTGTGTTGCCAATACGCTCTTCGGCCATTTACCGGCGCGATATGATCGTTCACAGATAAGCACCGCTGGCACATTTCGTAATTTCACCGACATCATGACGATACCGGCATCTGTCACCCGGCGGGCATTACAAACCGCACAGCAGGGTAGTGCCAACTCAAACTTTTTTTATGTTAGAAAATTTACTGGAGGTTTATCGGGCGATCGGTTTGTCACGGTTACCTGCCGTATGTCCGGTGGTGGTGCGCGCTCACCGCTGGCATTATTGGATGTGCAAATTGGTTTTGAATCCGGAGGCGATAAGGAACCAATATTTTTAGTATCGCGTGACGGTGTACCTCCCAAATTTGGCGCGCGCATATTTTATAATGGCAGTGGTCGTCTGGTCGGACGTTGGGAAATAAAAATGCCGACGGACCCCGAACCCACCAACGAGGACTTGTTAACCGAGGCCACGCTGCCGGTGGAACGTCGTGGCCTGCAACAACGCTATACGGTCCTGCAACGCTTCGATATTTTCCTGCAGCCGACCGGCAAGGCTTATATTCCAGGTCCGGATCCTGGCAAACTGCCAACCAGCAGTGATGGCAATTACAAGGTGTTATTACGTATCGAAGCAACCTCTGACAAGGAAGGTGACTCAGAAACCCTGGCAGGGACCGTGGTCAGTGGTGGTGTGGCAGGATTCCCGATGCCGGTGTTGCGTTATTTTGTTGGGGCGGTGGATGACTTGAAAAAGGCGCAGGCTGAACAAGCAACCGAAAACCTGAGCCTGATGTTGCCGCAAGTTGACGCGGTAATTAAAAATAAATCGGCCATCGAATTTACCTGGGCGAATGTGCCCAAGGCGGTGTTATACCGCATCGAAATTCTGGATGAGCAGGGTCCGGTTGCCTCGGCGGTGATTCCGGAAATCAGCTATGTTGCGCCCCCCTGGTTGCTTGAGAAAAAAGGCGTTAGCTTGCGCTGGCGCGTCAGTGCCATGGACACGAAAGGAAATGAGATAGCCAAGAGTGCGCCGCGGATTTTCCGTATCGAGTAATTTTGGATCAACGCGCCTGGCTAGCCCTATAAGGCATCGGGCTCCACTCTTGGCAGATTCAGGGCTCTATATATAAGAGACGGCGGCAAGGATTTGGCGACAAACAACAGTTGCAGATCGTAGTGCCCATCACTTTTGTCATCATCATCCTGTTACTGTATTTAAATTTCCGCAACATTACCGAAGTGTTAATCATCCTTGGCACCTTGCCTTTGGCCTTGGTGGGGGGTTACTGGTTATTGTATTTACTCGGGTACAATTTATCGGTGGCAGTGGGAGTTGGCTTTATCGCTTTGGCAGGTGTCGCGGTGGAAACCGGTGTTGTTATGCTGGTATATTTGAAACAGGCCTATGTGCAGGCGTTAGATAAATATGGCGCTGCCTTTGATGATACACAACTCCGTGCCGCGGTGATGGAAGGTGCGGTCATGCGGGTACGTCCAAAAATCATGACAGTGGCAGCTATCATCACTGGTTTATTACCGATCATGTGGGGCAGTGGCACAGGTTCAGAAGTCATGCGCCGAATCGCGGCACCGATGGTGGGCGGAATGATCAGTTCCACGTTACTGACACTGGGTCTTATCCCGGTGGTGTTTTATTTATGGAAACGTCGCTTGTTGCAGAAGCCGTATACACAGGAGGACGCACATGTTGAAGTCGCCGGGGGACAGAATTAATTCTGTCCCCATGATTATTGGTAGTCATGCGCTGGTACTGATCATGCTGGTGCTTGGGTTATCCGCGTGCAGTAACGATGAGCCGCAACTAACAGCGACGAATTCCACCCCCAGCGCAACAGTGGAAACGAAGCGCTTGCCGATTGCTGCAGAACAGCTCCAGCATGGTCATGATTTATTTCTAAGCCATTGTGCCCAATGTCATGGCCAAAATGCCCAAGGTGCAACGAACTGGCAACAGCGTGATAGCAGTGGCGCTTTTCCAGCGCCGCCACTGAATGGGACAGGCCATGCCTGGCATCATCCTCGCGCAGTATTGGAAGATACCATCAGGAATGGCACGGCGCGACTGGGCGGCAAGATGCCGGCCTGGAAGGATAAGTTATCCGATCAGGAGATACGGACCATTGTGGTATGGCTGCAAAGTCTCTGGCCGGATGAAATCTATGCGGCCTGGTATCGCATGGAGCGTGAATCCCGCCAATAAGTACACTGCAACATGTAAACCACAGCTTGCTGATATCAAAGGCATTCTTTTGTTATAAATATGGCATAGGCGCACACGACCTGTGCGCGATATAATGGCAGTTCAACCAGACTCCGGGGAGAGAGATACCATGTACGGATTTAGCACAACATTTGCAGGCAGTTATGATCAGGCCATTGCGCGTACGACGGAAGAATTACAGAAAGAGGGTTTTGGTGTTCTGACCGAGATCGACGTGAAAGCGGTCATGAAGAAAAAACTCGATATCGACAAGCGCCCATACAAAATCCTGGGCGCATGTAATCCAGTGTTGGCAAACAAGGCGTTAACCGCTGAGCCGGATATCGGATTGTTGCTGCCTTGTAATGTCGTGGTACGTGAGGAAGAGGATGGCAAAATTACCGTGGCATTCATGGATCCGATTGCCGTATTGAAATTAACCGATCGTCCTGAGATTGTGCAGCTGGCGACGGAAGTACGCGCCAAACTCGAACGTGTACGGGATGCATTGAAGAAATAATAGCTAGGCGGCGAGGTCGTAATACAGGACTTGCAATATGTCATCGAGCGATTGATAGGCCTCTTCGTGGAATTTTTCCAGATGTGCCGAGGTAATGCCAAGCAGACGCAGTGCATAGTCACTGATGACAGAGTCATCGTCTGGACTGAGTGGCGCCTGAATGTTATTAGCGACGGCATTGGCAATATGCGTGATCGCGGCTTCTTGGGAATGGATATGTGCCGCTTCCGGCGTATGATGACATTGGCAGGCCTCAATCAGACTGTCAGGAAAATTCCAGGAGCGCAGCAGGCCGGTACCCAGCTCAGCGTGCGTGAAGCCAAACAGACGTTGCTCAATACTATTCAGATCACATTGGTTATTTTGTGTGGCGCGCTGGAGTTGTAGCGATTCGCGCGGCAACAACTGCATCATGACTATCTTGCCGATATCATGCAGTAGTCCGGCAATAAACAAACGTTCGGTATTGGAGAGGCGTAACTCCTGCGCGATGACCTTGGCCGCAATACCGGTAGCTATGCTATGACACCAGAATGATTCGATGTCAAAGCTGCGATCAAGTTTGCGACTAAAGCGGTTAATCACCGCCTGCACGATAACGAGATCACGCAGCTGGCGCGTGCCGACCAGATTGATCGCCATAATGATGTTGTCGATAGGTTGCGATAGCTGGTAAAGCGGACTATTAACGATCTTAAGCAAGCGGGCTGTCAGCGCCGGATCCTGGCTGATTAACACGGCGATATCGTTTGCCGAGGCATTGGGATCATTGATCAATGCATTGATACGATGCACGATGGCAGGCAATGCAACCAATTCGATATTTTGACTAATCAGTTCCTGAACACTGGGTATGGCCATAATACGTTTCCTGTGCGCTACAAACTCAATTTTAGTGTAGTTATAGTAATGTATAGTGTAAATGACATCATTGCGGAATAGTTAACGACTATGTGATTGATACCACAAAACACGTCCGCTTCAAAGTTACTTAAACACAATTCGTGAATGTTACGAATTGTAAATTGCGAGAACACATCATGACAACGTATCGGTTTTCCATTGGTGGCATGAGTTGCGCGGGTTGCGTGCAAACGGTTGAGAAAAGTTTGCGTGCGGTTGCGCAGGTACAAAGTGCCGAGGTGAATTTTGGCGATCATACGGCAACGGTTGTTGCTACTGCGACACCGGAACAGATTATTCAGGCAGTGCGTGCGGCTGGTTATGATGCGGCGCTGTTACAAAGTCAAAACGAAGAGTCACAAAAAGAAGCTTTGCAACGCGAGGAATATCAACGCCGTTTGCGCCGCATGCTGGCCAGCATCGTTATCAGTGTGCCGGTATTTATTATCAGTATGTTCAATATTGTGCCAATGATGGTGACGGCGGATACGCAAGTCGCCTGGGCGGTGATTGGCTTGCTGAGCCTGTTTGTGATGGTTTACGCCGGTGGGCATTTCTATACCGGCGCATGGAAACAGTTGCAACGTGGATCATCCAATATGGATACGCTGGTAGCGATTGGCACGGGTGCGGCATGGTGCTATTCGATCGTTGTGGTGCTCATGCCAGACTTGTTTCCTCCGGCGGCGCGCCATGTCTATTTTGAAGCGGCAGTGATGATCATCACTTTCGTGAATATTGGCTCGGTGCTGGAACTACGGGCGCGCGGTAAAACTTCGGAAGCCATTCGCCGATTAATTGGATTGCAACCCAAAACGGCACGCGTAGTACGTGATGGTAAGGAACAGGATGTGCCGATCGAAACAGTTGGTTTGCAGGAGACGGTGCGGGTACGGCCGGGTGAACGGATAGCCGTGGATGGCGTGATCATCGATGGCCATGCGACGATCGATGAGTCGATGTTGACCGGTGAACCATTTCCGGTAGAGAAAAAAACCGGTGATGAAGTCATTGCCGGTACGATCAATCAGGCCGGTAGTTTTTTATTCCAATCCAAACGTATCGGCGCGGATACGGTGTTGGCACAGATCATCGCCATGGTGCGCCAGGCGCAGGCCAGCAAACCGGCGATCGCGCGTATCGTCGATCGGGTTGCCGCCGTGTTTGTTCCCATTGTGTTAGTGATCGCCGTACTGACATTTATTGTGTGGTACGCCGCGTTGGGAAATGCCGGTATTAATCTCGCCGTGGTGGCAACCGTGACCGTACTCATCATTGCTTGTCCGTGTGCAATGGGGCTGGCGACACCAATTTCAATCATTGCCGCCGTGGGAAAAGCTGCTGAGTTGGGAATTTTGATTCGCAAAGGTGAGTCATTACAAGTCGCCAGTCAGCTCAATACGATTGTGCTGGATAAAACCGGCACCTTGACAGAAGGCAAGCCCAGTGTTGCGGAAATCATCAGCGTGGCGGATGCACCGACTGATCAAATTATTTTACTTGCAGCCAGCCTGGAACAAACCTCCGAACATCCACTCGCATTAGCCGTTTTGCAAGCCGCACAGCAGCGCCAATTAAAGTTGACGACAGTAGACAATTTTAGGGTCCAACCCGGGCAGGGTATCAGCGGGGTTATTGCAGGACAAACGATCTTGTTAGGTAATGATACCTATATGCAGGCTAACAAAGTCGCAATTGAAGTTACGGCACAACAAGTTGATGCGCAACGTGCACTGGCACGTACAGTGATCTATATTGCCATTGATGGCAAGCTTGGTGGTTTGCTTGCCATCGTGGATCAACTCAAGAGTGATGCCATAGTGGCAGTAAAAGAATTGCAACAATTGGGACTGCAGGTCTATATGCTCACCGGGGATCATGAACATACCGCCCAGGCTGTCGCGCGGCAGGTTGGTATTCACCAGGTTATCGCCAATGTGAAACCGGCAGAAAAAGCTGAGGAGATTTTAAAACTACAACAACAGCAGCACATTGTCGCAATGGTCGGCGATGGTATTAACGATGCCGCTGCACTGGCACGTGCTGATGTGGGATTCGCGATTGGTACTGGTACGGACATCGCGATGGAAAGTGCCGATATCACTTTGATGCGCGGTTCCTTGCTGGGCGTGGCTGATGCGATTGCCTTGTCGAAAGCCACCTTGCGCAATATTAAACAGAATCTGTTCGGTGCCTTTATCTATAACACCGTTAGTATTCCCATCGCCGCCGGATTACTGTACCCGGTGTTCGGTATCATGCTCAATCCGATGATTGCCGGTGCGGCCATGGCCTTGTCGTCGGTGACTGTCGTGAGCAATGCCAATCGTTTACGATTCTTTAAATCCGGGAAACGCTAACCCAATCGGGTGCTTGAATGAAATCGTTCGTATGTTTACCATGACGTTTTACACAGGATTAACTCAATGAGCTGGTGGGGTAAAGTCATCGGTGGTGCGTTCGGTTACGCGTTAGGTGGGCCGATCGGTGCATTATTGGGTGTGGTGGTGGGGCATCAATTCGATCGTGGCCTGCAAATCGCATTACAGTCACAAGGCGGCTTCGGTACCGCTGCGGGTGATAAGGAACGTGTCCAGACGGTTTTCTTTACGACTGTTTTTTCGGTAATGGGTCATCTGGCCAAGATCGATGGCCGGGTCAGCGAAGATGAAATAGCCATGGCGCGCACGGTGATGCAGCAGATGCGCCTGGATGAAGCCCAACAAAAATTTGCCATCGATTTGTTTCAACGCGGTAAACAAGCCGATTTTCAACTGGATCCCATTCTGCAGCAGTTCCGCCAGGAATGCGCGCGCCGCCGTAATTTATTGCAGATGTTTATCGAAATACTGTTACATGCAGCCTATGCCGACGGCAGTATGCATCCACAGGAAAAGCGTCTGCTCAGTCATATCTGTCAGCAGTTGGGATTCTCTCCGGCTGAATTTCACATGCTGGATAATATGGTCCGGGCGCAACGCGCCTTCGCCGATGATCAACCGCAGAGCGGACACCGCTATCAGCACGCACCACCCAAACCCCGCGCGGATCGCTTGCAGGAAGCCTACGCGATGTTAGGTGTTGCCAGCAGTGCCAGCGACAGTGAAGTGAAGCGCGCCTACCGCCGTCAAATGAATCAGCATCATCCCGATAAACTTGTTGCCAAAGGGTTACCCGAACAAATGCTGAAAATGGCGACGGAGAAAACCCAGGAAATCAAAGCGGCGTATGAAACGATCTGCGCAGTGCGGAATATGAAATAGCATTTCGAACTGGGCGTTTCGATATATAAATAGAACGATTGTGACTGGTGTATTCAAAGAGCGACAGCGCCACAGGGATGTGGTGCGCGTATCGACAAGACAGGGAAGTCGCGTCGATACGATAGGCGATTGAATACACCAGTCACAATGTACATTTAGAATAATCTTCCGCCACTGACGATGATCACATTGATCAAACCGATCGTCAGATTAATCCCGATTAACTTGCGCATCTGCCCCAGACGTCGTCCGCCTTCCTGCCAGTCCTGAATTGCCACGGCATTCTTTAACCGCTTGAATGGTGCGAAATAAACATGCATATATATAAGAATCATCACGACTGCCAAGCCGGACATCAGATGCACATACATGGGCAAACCGGGAGAGCTATGCCAAAACACATAGATCAGCCAGACCCCGGTGATTGGCAGGGTGATCACCGCAGCCCAGACGTACGGGAAGAAACGCTGAAAAATATTCACCCATAAGGTCAGTCGTTGTGGCGGTTCGAGTGTGGCTGCAGCCACCGGGCGTAATACCACGTACGCAAAAAACATTCCGCCTACCCATACCACGACACTGAGCACATGTAACAGAATTGCCAGATATTTAAACTGCGCGAGCAACGCCATACTGTTTCCTTGAGATTAGAGTGATCTATTTATTTTCGCCGACATTTTTTACCAGCCAACTGCGTACCCGTTTCACGAGTTCATCATCAAGTTGTGCGTAGAAATGATCGGCCCCCTTGATTTCGATCTGCGTGTAACGCGGATTGGTTTTTTTAAATGTATCGCCACGTTGCTTGACGGCCTTATGCACACCTTCCATATCCTGACTGCCATAGACATCCAGAAAAGGCAGGCTGACTTTTGCATAATTCTTGTAGCTGTCTGCTTTGGCATCATTTACCACACCCAGACCACCACTGATGACGACCACGGCATGGATTGCCGGTTCTTTTTTAGTCGCCAGATAATAGCTCGCCATGGAGTTTCCCAGGCTATGCCCCATCAGGACAATATTTTTCACGCCTTTGCTTTTGAGATAGTCGATTGCAGCCTGAATACGTGGCGGAACTTCATCGAATAGCGGCGCGTAATCTTTGTCGGTTGCATCATTGGGTAGAATCGGCATTTGGATCGATAACACCGTCCAGCCATGTTCGGGTAACTGGGAGCGCAGCGGTTCGATGACCTCCGGCCAGGCCGGGTGGGCGCCGATGCCGTGCATCAATACGATACCACCGTAGATTTTTTTACCCGCGGCGGGGGTAAATAAACCTAAAAATTCCGTATTACCGGCTTTGAGCTTGACGGCTTCACCGGCGAGCAGCGTATCGGTAATCTGCGACTCCCAGCGTTTTTCTTTGGCCGTATCTGACGCAGCCACCGGCGTGACTAATAGTGTTAATAATACGATTGAAATCAGTAACCTAGAGAGGTGTGACAAAATATTCATGGCGCCTCCTGGCTGCTATTGGCGAAAATGGGCTGGACCTAGTATAAGCTGGACACCCCCAGAGCTGAAGGCTGCATTTTGCAGGAAGTTCGGGTAGAGTGTGCGGCTCTTTGCGGGCCCGCAGCGGGTGATACTGCGACAATATTCACGTGAATTTTTTGGGAGAGGCTGTTATGTCGAATTTTATGATTGCGCCATCGATTTTATCGGCGGATTTCGCCAAATTGGGCGAGGAAGTGGACAATGTACTGAAGTCCGGTGCGGACATCGTGCATTTTGACGTGATGGACAACCATTATGTGCCCAATCTGACCATTGGTCCTCTGGTGTGCGAAGCCCTGCGCAAGCATGGCGTCACCGCGCCTATCGATGTGCATCTGATGGTGAAACCGGTGGATCGCATTATTCCGGATTTTGCGGCGGCAGGTGCCACGTATATCACTTTCCATCCGGAAGCTTCTGAACATATCGACCGTACCTTGGGTTTGATCCGTGACAGCGGCTGTAAATCCGGTTTGGTTTTCAATCCGGCCACCCCACTGGATCATCTGAAATACGTCATGGATAAAGTCGACATGATTTTATTGATGTCGGTGAACCCGGGCTTTGGTGGGCAGAAATTCATTATGGGCGTACTGGATAAATTGCGCGAAGCCAAGGCATTGATCAAAGCCAGTGGCCGCGATATCCGTCTGGAGATCGACGGTGGCGTAAAAGTGGATAATATCAAACAGATCGCCGAAGCCGGTGCCGATACCTTCGTTGCTGGTTCCGCCATTTTCAATGCCGGCAAGCCGACGGATCCACAACGCTACAATACGGTCGTGAAAGCCATGCGCGATGAATTAGCAAAAGCCAAGTAACCAGTGACCAGTGACGAGGGCCTATCCTCTCGTCACTGGTACCTTGAAACTCGTCACAGCTTATCTATGTTAACCAAACCCGAAATGATCCTGATCGATGTCGACGGCACCTTAGTCGACAGCGTACCGGATCTGGCCTATTGCGTGGATGAAATGCTGCGTCAGTTGGGTATGTCGGTTCATGGTGAAGCCAAGGTGCGGCATTGGGTCGGTAATGGGGTTGAACGTCTGGTGCGCCGTGCGTTGATCGGGCAGCTCGATGGTGAACCCGATGAAGCTTTATTTCAAAAAGCCTATCCGATTTTTATCGAATTATATAAAGAGAATACCAGCAAGCGTAGCGTGGTGTTTCCGGGGGTTAAAGCAGGTCTGGATTACATGCAAGGCGCTGGTTACAAGTTGGGTTGTGTCACTAACAAAGCCGCGCTGTTCACGCTGCCGTTGCTGAAGGACCTGGGAATTTATGATTACTTCGGTATCGTCGTCAGTGGCGATACCTTGCCGGTAAAAAAACCCGATCCGGCGCCGTTGCTGCATGTGGCGAAACATTATGGTGTCGATCCAGTGCGTTCCCTGATGCTGGGTGATTCCATCAGTGATGTGAAAGCCGCACGTGCCGCCGGGTTTCAAATTGTTTGCATGAGCTATGGCTATAATCATGGTGTGGATGTGCGTACCGCCAACCCCGATGCGGTCATCGATTCAATGGTCGAACTGAAAAATCTGCTGGAAGGGGCTAGGCAGGCAGGGACAGCCTAGGTAACATTCACTCTACTCCCTGGCGAGAATAACGATGCGATACACAAAAATACAGAGCAAACGATGGTGGCGGGCCCAATAACGCGGCGCTGTTCGTTTAGTTGTATTTTGTGTAACGGGCCTGCTCAGGCGGCCCCATAGAAAGTAACCAGGTGACATCATGACACCCCAGGAATTCCAGGCCCTCGCGGCGCAAGGCTACAATCGCATTCCACTGATGCGCGAGGTACTCGCGGATCTCGATACACCGTTATCCACCTATTTAAAACTAGCCGACGGGCCCTATTCGTATTTATTTGAATCGGTGCAGGGCGGGGAGAAATGGGGCCGCTATTCGTTCATCGGGCTGCCGTGTCGCCGCATTATTCGCGTGCATGGTCACAAGGTGCAAGTGGTGTTCGATGGCCATGTGCAGGAAGAACATCACGTTACTGATCCGTTAGCGTGGATCGAAACCTACGCCAGTGTCTTTTCAGTACCGCATCTGGATAATCTGCCACGCTTCAATGGCGGTCTGGTGGGCTATTTTGGTTACGACACGATTCGCTACATCGAACCCAAACTGGCCAGGACCAGCAAGCCGGATCCGCTGCATTTGCCGGATATTTTATTGATGGTCTCGGATGAAATTCTGGCCGTGGATAATTTGAGCGGCAAGTTATTTCTGATCGTGCATGCTGATCCGAAAGAACCCAATGCTTATGATCGTGCGCAAGCGCGTATCGATGAACTCATCGGCATGCTGGATCGCGTTACGCCGCGGCATGTCAAAGCGCAACACGTCGATGTCACCGAAGAACATTTTGTCTCCGGATTTACCCAGACGGGTTTTGAAAACGCAGTAAACAAGATCAAAGACTATATTACCGCTGGTGATGCAATGCAGGTGGTGATCTCGCAACGCATGTCGATCCCATTTTCTGCACGGCCAATTGATTTATATCGTGCATTACGCAGCGTGAATCCGTCACCTTATATGTTTTATCTGGATCTGGGTGATTTCCATATCGTCGGATCGTCACCGGAAATCCTGGTGCGGCTCGAGGATGGCATCGTTACGGTACGGCCGATTGCCGGTACGCGTCCCCGTGGCAAGAACGAAGAACAGGATCAGGCGTTGGAAAAAGATCTATTGGCTGATCCCAAAGAGATCGCCGAGCATTTGATGTTGATCGATCTGGGTCGTAACGACGTGGGCCGTATTGCGGAAATCGGTACGGTGCAGGTGACCGATAAAATGCTGATCGAACGCTATTCGCATGTGATGCATATCGTGTCCAATGTTACCGGTCATATCAAAGCGGGCATGACAGCGATGGACGTGCTGCGTGCAACTTTTCCCGCAGGCACCGTCAGTGGTGCGCCGAAAATCCGCGCGATGGAAATCATCGACGAACTCGAACCGGTGAAGCGTGGTGTTTACGCCGGTGCGGTGGGTTACATCGGCTGGTCGGGGAATATGGATACTGCGATCGCAATTCGTACCGCGGTGATCAAGGACAAACAGTTGCACATTCAGGCGGGTGCCGGGGTGGTGTATGACTCGATACCGCGCAATGAATGGGACGAAACCATGAACAAGGGTCGCGCGGTATTTCGCGCCGTGGCCAAGGCCGAAGCTGGCCTGGATGGAACGCATAAATAGGTGCCGCCATGTTACTGATGATCGACAATTACGATTCGTTTACCTACAACATCGTGCAATATTTTGGTGAGCTGGGACAGGATGTACGCGTACATCGCAATGATCAGATTACCCTGGACGAGATTGCTGAACTGGATCCCGAGTACATCGTGATTTCACCGGGACCGTGTACGCCAACCGAAGCGGGTGTTTCCGTGGCGACGATTCAGCGTTTTGCCGGCCAGATTCCGATCCTCGGCGTCTGTCTGGGTCATCAAAGTATCGGTCAGGCCTTTGGTGGCAAAATTGTGCGCGCCAGGGCGATCATGCACGGCAAGACCTCGCAGATTTATCATAACAATCAAGGCGTCTTTGCAGGATTGAATAATCCGTTCGAAGCCACCCGCTATCATTCGCTGGTGATTGAGAAAGCGAGTGCGCCAGCGTGTCTGGAAATAACCGCATGGACACAAACCGCCAGTGGGGATGTCGATGAGATCATGGGTGTGCGGCATAAAGATTTGGCGATTGAAGGGGTACAGTTCCATCCCGAATCGATCCTGACGCAGCATGGCCACGATATGCTGAGAAATTTTTTACAACGCTATCAGAGTGAAGCTGTTTAAGTGGTGTAGTTGTTTAATATAGTGGAAAGGTAAATTGCCGATTGCCATTCAACCGCTGTTCTCCTCGACGCGACATCCCTGTCTTGTCGAGGAGCGCGCCACTTCCCTGTGGCGCTGTCGCTGTTTGAATGGCAATCGGTAATTTACAGAGTACCGTTAGAACTATTTGGCTAAATAACTGTTCCGAAATGGTGTCCAGTATTGGCGTTAAAAGCGCGCGCCGGCATGACGTGGAATTTATTATTTCGCGTATATCTTGTAGTAAGTGGATACCATTTGAGAACAGCTATTTAGCGACTGGATTCAAACTTTGTACAGGTTGTTTAGTCGTGTTTTTAGGAGAAGCTGATGGATATGCAAACCGCTATCAAGACAATGACAGAAAGGCGCAACCTCAGCGGTTCGGAGATGCGTGATGTCATGCAGTTGATCATGACCGGCGCAGCAACACCGGCACAGATCGGCGGATTCCTGATTGGTCTGCGGATGAAAGGTGAATCCATCGACGAGATCGCGGCAGCGGCACAAGTGATGCGTGAGTTAGCCACCGGAGTCAAAGTCAGTGGCGAGCATGTGGTTGACATCGTCGGCACCGGTGGTGACTCGCTGAGTACTTTTAATATTTCCACCACCTGCTGTTTTATCGTTGCGGCGGCAGGTGGCAAGGTTGCCAAACATGGTAACCGTTCGGTTTCAAGCAAATCCGGCAGCGCCGACGTGTTGGAGGCAGCGGGAGTGAATCTGGAAATAACACCCGAACAAGTGGGGCAGTGCATTAATAATGTCGGCGTCGGCTTCATGTTTGCACCCAAGCATCACAGTGCAATGAAACATGCCATCGGGCCGCGGCGTGAGATGGGGGTGCGCACGATATTCAATGTCCTCGGACCGTTAACCAATCCGGCTGGTGCACCAAATCAGTTATTGGGCGTCTATCATCGCCAATGGCTCGAACCGTTGGCCGAGGTGTTAAACAAACTGGGCAGTCGGCACGTGATGGTGGTGCATTCCCAAGATGGTATGGATGAGATCAGTATTTCGGCAGCAACTGAAGTCGCTGAATTACATAATGGCACAGTAAAAACATATTCGATCAAACCCGAAGAGTTTGGTTTACAGCGTGGTCATTTACAGGAACTGGTCGTGGATAGTCCGCAGCAATCTTTTGGTATGGTCAAACTGGTACTGGAAGGTCATCAGGGCCCGGCGCGGGATATCGTGGTACTGAATGCCGGTGCGGCGCTGTATGTGGCAGGCCTGGCGAAAGATGTGAAACACGGGGTGCATAAGGCGCAGGAGATGATCGATTCCGGTGCTGCGATGCAGAAGCTGAATGACTTGGTTAAATTGTCTCAGTCGTTCAAATAATATGTGTTTATTTCTCCGAGCTATGCGGTGTTGCCGGGTGGGATTCAAAGAGCGAAAAGCGTTTGAATCCCACCCGGCAACACCTGCCAGAAATGATTCAATTTTTCACTGGTTCTAACAATACAATGAAGCACACCCCGGATATCTTACAAAAAATTCTCGCCCGCAAAGTCGAGGAGATCGCGGCATGTCGCGAGAAAGTGGCCTTGCCGGAATTGCTGATGCGTGCAGCCGCGGCGGATGAGCCGCGTGGTTTTATGCGTGCGCTGCAAACCAATATCGCCCAGGGTAAACCGGCGGTGATCGCCGAAATCAAAAAAGCTTCGCCCAGTAAAGGCGTACTGCGACCTGATTTTAAACCCGCTGAGATTGCCCAATCCTATGCGCGTGGTGGCGCGGCCTGTTTGTCGGTGTTGACCGATGTCGATTTCTTTCAAGGTTCAGACGCGTATCTGCAGCAGGCGCGTGCTGCGTGTGAACTGCCGGTGATCCGCAAGGATTTTATTATTGATCCTTATCAGGTATATGAAGCCCGAGCGATCCATGCCGATTGCATTTTGTTGATCGCGGCAGCATTGGAAGATACTCAGATGCAGGACCTGCTGAGCCTGGCGAATGAATTGGGTATGGATGTGTTACTGGAAGTGCATGACGCGGTTGAGCTGGAACGCGCATTGAAAATCGAGGCACCATTAATCGGCATTAACAATCGCAATCTGCGTACATTCGCCACCAGTTTGAATACAACGTTGGATTTACTTACGCTGATTCCCGACGATAAGTTGGTGGTGACAGAGAGTGGCATACATAATCGTACCGATGTCACCTTAATGCGCGATCATAATGTGCATGCCTTTCTGGTCGGTGAGGCATTTATGCTGGCCAATGATCCGGGCGAGAAATTACACGAATTGTTTTTTTAAGTCACCATAAAAAAATCCGCCAGCAGGCGGATTTTTTAGTTGAGATATTCGAAAAATCAGGACTAGCGCGTACCAAATACCACGATGGTCTTGCCTTTAACGCTGATCAAATCCTGATCTTCCATACTCTTCAATACCCGACCAACCATTTCACGCGAACAACCGACGATGCGACCGATCTCCTGGCGCGTAATGCGGATCTGCATGCCGTCGGGGTGAGTCATGGCATCAGGTTGCTTGCACAGGTCCAGCAGCGTATGGGCGACGCGGCCTGTCACATCGATAAACGCCAGGTCGCTGACCTTGCGGCTGGTATTGCGTAAGCGCGCTGCCATTTGGGTGGCCATCGCAAACAGGACATCGGGATGGTCGGAATAGAGCTGACGGAATTTTGAATAACTGATTTCAGCGACTTCGCAAGCGGTACGGGTACGTACCCAGGCGCTGCGGTTGTGTTCATCGCCGAATAAACCCATTTCGCCGAAAAAATCGCCTTTATTGAGGTAGGCCAGTACGATTTCATGACCATCGGAGTCTTCGATCAGTACGGAGACAGAACCGTCGATGATGAAATAAAGTACATCGGGTTTGTCACCCGCATAGATGATGACACTTTTGGCCGGATAATGCCGACGATGGCAGTGTTCCAGAAAGCGGTCGAGGGAGGTTATCCCGGTTTGTTTTGGCTGTGGTGCAAGTGGCATATTCTTCCTTTAATTCAATGCCCTAGATATCCATCGCGTAATTACTATAGGGTATACCAGTGCTTTTAGGGCGGTGCAAGGGTATTCTATCACCTATTAAAAAAATGCGACCGGTTTCACCGTATCGGCTGCTGTGGCCGGGGCTTGATGAACATACGCTAAAAAGGCGTCGTCGTTGCAGTTCCTCGTTAAGTTTAGTAAACCAAAGGATAGAAGTCATGAAAGGGCGGGTGAAATGGGTAGATGGAATGAGCTTTATCGGCGAATCCGGCAGTGGCCATGCGGTGGTAATGGATGGACCACCTGAGTTTGGTGGCCGCAATATCGGTCTGCGACCCATGGAGATGGTGTTGCTTGGTCTGGGTGGCTGTACCGCGTTTGATGTCGTGAATATCCTTAAAAAGAAACGTCAGTCGATCGTGGATTGTGTGGCGGAACTGGCTGCAGAACGCGCCGAAGCCGAGCCCAAGGTCTTTACCAAAATCCATGTGCATTTCATCGTGAAAGGTCACAAACTGGATCCACAGGCTGTGAAAAAGGCCATCGAATTGTCGGCGGAGAAATATTGCTCGGCTTCGATAATGCTGGCTAAAACTGCCACCATCACGCATGACTTTGAAGTAATCGAAGTTCCTGCAGGTTAATTGCAGCGCGAATGGTCCTGGGTCATTACAATTATCTCGTCGATGAATATTACCGTGCATGGTTTTATCACCATCCCGAAAAAGCCGTGGATTTGGGCGTAGAAGGCTATGCGGATCGATTAGCTCCGTATGGTGATGATGACGTCAGTGCACTGATAGTGCTGCACGAAAAGCTGCTCAGTGCCATCGATGAGATGGATCTGACGGTGCTGAATGAAGACCAACGTATCGATGTGGAATTGATGCGTGGTCAGGCGCTGTTAGAGCGTATGCAGTTACTGCAACAAGACTGGCGACTGATGAATCCGTGTCGTTATTTGCCGGTGAACGCGATTTATCAATTGACCGTTCGAAACATCAAAGATCCTGCCAATGCCTTTCGTGCCCGTTTGCAGGCGGTTCCCGAATACTTGCGTGGTGCGCGAACGCATTTGTGTATTGATCCTGCGCGTATCCCGCCAACCTGGTTGCATGCCGCAGTTGCAGAAGCGAGTGCCGGAGCGCAGTATTTCCGGGACTTAACCCATCATCCACATCTGCAAAATTTTAATCTCGATATCTTGCTCGAACAGGCGGCGCTCGCGCTTGAAGAATTTGCACATTACTTGTCACATGATTTAGCACCCCTGGCCAGGGGGAGTTTTGCATCAGGGCAGAACCTGTTTGAGCTGTGGCTGCGCTATCGGCATGGCCTGGATATCTCTGCCGATCAATTGCATGCCTTCGGGCAACGGCTGTATCTGCAGGTAGAAGATCAATTGCGTGCCATCACACGCCAGTTGCGAGGCGATGATGATATTGCCGCGATGACCGAACACATTCGCAGTCGTTATGCTGCTGCGGGTGATTTGCTGGGCCATTACCGCGATCGAATGCTGGCGGCACGGCAATTCGTGAAAACCCATGATCTGGTGAGTCTGCCAGAGAAGGAATCGCTGAGTGTCGTTGCAACGCCGTCATTTATGCAACACCGAATCCCGTTCGCGGCCTATTGGGATCCGATGCCAACGGATTCGGATCAGCATGGGATTTATTACGTCACTTTGCCACGCGATACGGAAAGTGCGCGGGAACATAATTTGCTGGAATTAGCCCATACCTGTGTGCACGAAGCCTGGCCTGGACATCATCTGCAATTTGTCACAGCAAACCGACGGGCACGTTCGAGTAGTGTGCCCCGGCTTATCAATATCTCGGCAACGCTCTACGAAGGTTGGGCGCTCTACAGTGAGCAATTAATGGTGGAGCAGGGCTTCCTCAGTGAACCTGAATCCCGCTTTGTATTACTTAAAGATCGCTTATGGCGTGCCCTGCGTATCATGCTGGACGTCGAGCTGCATTGTCGTGACCTGTCGCTGGAAGCTGCTGCGCAGAAAATGCAGACTGCGCTGGATTTTACCCACTCCCAGGCAATGGGCGAACTTTACTGGTACAGCCACGCGCCCACGGTACCGATGGGCTATGCGACTGGCTGGGCATTAATCAATGCGGTACGCACACAGTTACAGGTGGGTAACCCCGAATTCTCGCTACGTGAATTTCATGATCAATTGTTGTCAGCGGGTAGCATTGCCTTGCCGTTGGTATTGCAGCGGACTCTGGGCGAAGCGGCCTGGCAAACAGCACGTTCACAGGTGTTTAGCGCTTAACAGGCGCTGTAGTTTTGTTACAATACGCGTCCTTTTTTCCGGGCGGGCACCGGGGAGCGATACCTATGCTACAGCGTCCGGGTTCCACCGCTGGTTTACGTCACGTAGCACTGTATGTGCCGGATCTGGCGGCCTGTGAGCATTTTTATGTGGATCTGCTGGGGATGCAGGTGGAATGGCGGCCGGATACAGATAATGTCTATCTCACCTCAGGTCACGACAATCTGGCGCTGCATCGGGCCAGCAACCCGTTTCGTGAGTCGCAGCGACTCGATCATATCGGCTTTATATTAGAGACAGCTGAGTCGGTCGATGCCTGGTATGAGTTTTTAAAAGCGCAGTCAATTGTGATGCGTAGCAATCCCAAGACACATCGCGATGGGGCCCGCAGTTTTTATTGCGAGGCACCGGATGGTACGGTGGTGCAGATGATCTATCATCCACCGTTGGTTAAAAAACACGTTTGATGGCAATGCGGGCAACGAGGTAAGCGATGGCGATGAAGGCACTGGACAAACTGGATAAAAAACTCAAGCTGCACGGGTTCAACAACCTGACCAAGACGCTGAGCTTTAACATTTACGATATTAATTTCGCCGAAACGGTCGAACAGCAGCATTCGTATATTTCTTATATTGACGAAAAATATAATGCTGAACGCCTCACCAGTATTTTGACGGAAGTCGCGCAGATCATCGGTGCCAATATTCTCAACATTGCCCGCCAGGATTACGATCCGCAGGGCGCCAGCGTGACTATGTTGATCTCGGAAGAATCTGTGGTGCCGCAAGTGGATTCCAATGATGAAGCGCCCGGACCGCTGTCCAGTACGGTTGTGACACATCTGGATAAAAGTCACATTACCGTGCACACCTATCCGGAAAGCCATCCGCATAACGGCATCAGCACCTTCCGCGCCGATATCGATGTGTCCACCTGCGGGCGGATTTCACCGCTGCGTGCCTTGAACTATTTGATACACCATTTTGAGTCAGACATCGTCATCATGGACTACCGCGTGCGCGGCTTTACCCGTGATGTGCGTGGTAACAAGCATTACATCGACCACAACATCAATTCGATTCAAAACTTCATCGGCAAGGATTTCCAGGATCTGTACCAGATGATCGACGTGAACGTCTATCAGGAAAATATTTTTCACACCAAGATGATCCTGAAAGAATTCAAACTCGATAACTACATGTTCGGCATCAATGAAGTGGATTTGCCGGAGAACAAACGCAAGGTGATTCGTAAATCACTGGAACGTGAAATGCTGGAAATTTTCTACGGGCGGAATATTACGAAAGCTTAGGCCGGAGTAACGAGGCACGAGTTACGAGGTAAAACTTACGATCACTTATTCGGGGATAGCCCTCGAAACTCGTTACATGGCCCTTGTGTCTACAACCAGTATGCGGTTCTGGTCATTACCTTGGATGACAATTGCATCAGTAATTGCACCGGTGCGGGCAGGTTCGCACCACCGGCTTGTAATGCCACGGTGGCGTGTTTACCTTCATCGACTTTCATTTGTTCCAGTATCGCGTGGGTCTTTTGATCGGTAGTGCTGATTTGCTGCAAGTGGCTATCGAGATGCTTAACTACCTGTTTTTCCGTTTCGGCGACAAATCCCAGACTCCACTTGTCACCGGCAAGACCGGCTAACGCACCAATGGTCATTGAGCCCAGATACCAGAAGGGCGCCAGATGGCTGGTGTGGGTGCCAAGCTCGCTAACGCGATGAGCGCACCAGTTGAGATGATCGTTTTCTTCCACGGCAGCCTGTTCCATTTTGTCGCGTACTTGCGGCAATTTGGCGGTCAACGCCTGACCCTGATACAAACCCTGCGCAGCAATTTCTCCAGCGTGATTGACTCGCATCAACCGACCTGCCAGATCGCGTTGACTGTCGGATAACTCTGCTTCTTCAATATCATCCGCCGGATTGGGGCGCGAGGTTTCCGGGTTGACAAACATGGTGCGCAGACCGGTGTCGATCAGGCCGAGCAGTTGGTCCAACGGTGAATAAGTACGTGATGTCATTTTCTTAAGATATCGATCATTACGGTTTTGTGCAAGCAGGCATATGAGCGTGAGCAACCGGATAATGCCGTGGTAGCGCACTACGGGGCAGGATTGAGGTATATACTTTTAACCACTACCCAAGGTGACAACATGTTGCTCCAAATCCGCTATCCATGCATGGGTCAATGTTTAATATCCGCAGCATTCATAGTGTTGAGTCAGTATGCTTTTGCCGACGCTGAGCTTGAGTTATTTCCGCTGGAAGATCTGTATCCCGATTATATTGCCGACCCAATGCGGGCAACTTTTAGCTTGCAATCACTCTATCTTTATCATTCCAGTATTTCGGATACCGGCAGACGGCGTTATTTTCTGCGTTCGGGTGGATCATTGCCTCTACTGGGAACTCGCGATGCATCACCAGATTCGCCAGGCTGGCAGGTCATCGGGGAAGCCGGCATTCAAGGACAATTTGATAAAGAGTATGTCGCCGATAACATCGGCTGGGATGGTATTTATGCATTGTATTATGCGCGGCGTCTTGATACGCGTCTGGCATGGCGTGCCGGTATTAAACATATATCCAGTCATATCGGCGATGAACTGATAGAGCGTACCGGACGCTCGCGTAATAATTATACCCGCGAAGAATTACGACTGAGTGTTGCGTATCGCCCCGCAGATTTCTGGCTGGTCTATGCCGATGCCGGTTATGCCTATAATCTCGGCGATAAACCTCAACAGTCGCCTGGGCGTTTACAGCTGGGTTTGCAAATGGAACGACCCAATCGGATTTGGCAAAATCATCTCGGTTGGTATGTGGCTGCGGATTTATCCAGCTACGAAGAGAATGACTGGCATAGCAATCTCACTGTGCAATTGGGGTTGAGCGCAGTGCGTGGTGCGCACACCTGGCGAGCAGGTATCGAGTATTATCATGGACGTTCCGTCCTGGGAGAGTTTTTTCAGGATCACGAACAATATATTGGCTATGCGCTGTGGATTGATATTTAACGCTACAGCTTGTCGTTTGCGATAGCATTGGCATATAAAATCAGCGGGTGCATAACCATAATCGCACGACTGCTCTCCTGTAACCCGGCTTGCAATGACAATGCACAACCCAGATTGGTAGTCACAACGTGCTGCATGTTTGTCGCCAGAATATTTTTAATTACCGGTTCGCGCACCTGCGCGGCGAGCGCCGGTTGTCGTAAGGGATAATCTCCGGCTCCGCCGCAACAACCGGCTTTGCTATCCAACGGATGAATTTTCAAATTCGGAATACGCTGCAGAAGTTGTGTAACCACCTTGGTGTTACCGACCACATTGCGATGTGAACAGGGAGCATGCACCGCGACGTTAGTGATACCACTATTGGCAAGTGGTAAGTCGA
>JAHECZ010000043.1 GCA_024641475.1 Gammaproteobacteria bacterium | reverse complement strand
AAGAGCAAGCCCAGCAAACCCAGCACCAATAATGGCAATATCAGTTTTCAACATCATATTTGTTTCGACAACAGCATAAACAATCAATTCGATAAATTAGCGAAAAAGTATATTTACATTTATATGAATAATTCTGCTGTCTGAATACCAGAGCATGATAATTTTAATCATGCACATCAATACCGCCACAGGCACCCGCACCGGTTCAATCGTCAACAAGCAGCTGCGTGCATCAATTGCATACCTGATATTCAGCTCAATACGCCTGCCGCAATATTTAATTAAAGTTTGAAACTGTGCGCCAGGATAACTCTATCTTTAGCGTTTGGTTGGTTCCCAGGTCGTCATACGCTCACCCCGCAAATACAAAATCCATGCATGTGCAATAGCAAGGTTCACTTGCACAAAGAAATACGGAATCTTTAACACATTCGATTGCAATTTTGTCGCGTATTGCCGGCCAAGCAGTGCCATTAGATAAAACAATAGTTGCATATATAAGGCGATGCGATATATCCAATGTGCATCCAGCAACAGAATACTGGAGATCAGGAGCAACACTAGAAACCAGGGAACCAACCAGCGCATCAGTTTATGCCCCCAAATTTGCATGGCAAACAGGCCGAATCTTGCTGGATTCAGTATATCCATACGATGCAAAACAGAGCTGATCCCATGAATAACTGTACGTAATTTACGCTGATATTCATGCGATTCATTCTGAATGTCCGGGTAATACCCCAATACGGAGGAATCGGTAATCGCCTTGTACCCCAACACCGTGCAATTAATTGCCGTGTTAAAGTCACCTGGCAAAACCGGATCCCAGTTATTACAAACGATTTTTCTGGCAGCAAAAAAATTTCCACTCAGACCCACCAGGCTATTGACCCTGGATTCGAGTCGGCGCAGCAACATTTCATATCGTACGTAGGCACTCTCACCCAATATTTGACCATCCTTGCCGATAATCCGATCTTCACTCGACACAGCACCAACCGTGGGATTCGAAAATGCTTTTACGATATCCTGTAGCGCAGTCTTGGCAATGGTTGTCGACACATCCGTAAAGACAATGATCTCACCGGTCGCAGCAGAAATGGCAAGTGCTTGCACGTATTCCTTGCCACGGCGCGCATCGGCCCTGACAAGCCTCACCCCATCAGGTTCATATCGTCTAACGATATTATCCGTTGCATCGGTAGACGCATCCGATGCTACAATAATTTCACGCATTCCCGGGGGGTATTCAGCGGCCAGAGTGTTGTCTAATTTTTCTGCAATCCTGTTCGCCTCATTATATGCCGGGATAATTACGGTGATTCTGGGCCTATTCAATTGCTCATCGAAATCCTGAACCTGTTTACCGCTCCCGATAATCATGAGCAGGATTGGGTAAATAAAATAGCTAAATACCGCACCAATGGCAGAAACCCAAAATAATATATCCAGCATTATATCCCCAAGGTGCTCCAAGCCGATATTATCTTCTGTTACACTGGCTGCTCTAAAAAGCGCGCACGAATCAACTACGCATAGTATGCCACAGCATAAGCCAATGGGATAAGCCGGGCTACTGGATGAATATGGTAGAGCAAACCAGCAATATGCGCATACTACATGTTGTGTCAGGCGATTTATGGGCCGGTGCAGAAGTACAAGTGTTTAATCTTGCCAGTGCACTTGCCAGGATTCCCGGCGTATCTGTACAGGTGGTTGTGTTAAATCCTGGCATACTCGCGGACAGATTGCAGCAAACCGGAATAACCGTCACTAAGCTGAATGAAAAAAAACAGAATATATTCAGCATTCTGTTCAAAGTTATATCTCTATGCAGGCAATGGAAACCTGATGTTATACATTCCCACCGGCACAAAGAAAATGTACTTGCATCCATGACCGCATTAATTTGCGGTGCCACCTCACTCCGTACAGTCCATGGCGCTTCCGAGCATACGCCCAGATTCTGGCAGCTCCACAAACGCATTTATCACGCCATTGATCAGATATGTGGCAACTATATTCAGCAGGCGATCGTTGCCGTTTCAACAGATTTGGCACAAAAACTTGTATCTACATTCCGACAGAAACAAATAGCAATAATAGAAAACGGAATTGATAGTGATGCGGTAATCCAGCAGGCCCAAACCGCAATCGATCTTCCCGTGTCAGAGAAATTCTTTCTGGTTGCATTTATCGGCAGATTGGTTGAAGTCAAGCGTGTTGATATTTTCATACAGATGGCCAAGAAACTTTCTGACGAATTACCCGGCGGGTATAAATTTTATATTTTTGGTGACGGTCCGCAACAACTACATGCATGTCAACTATGTGACAAACTGGCGCTTACCGATGTTCTCTCCATTATGGGATTTCGACCTTTGATCGCACCTTACCTTGCCCGGATGCATGCCTTGGTGATGACATCCGATCATGAAGGCTTGCCCATGACGGTACTTGAGGCGATGTCGCTAGGTGTACCAGTCATTGCACATGCGGTTGGTGGGATACCTGCCACACTGGGCCACCAACATCCTGCGCAACTGGTCAAGAGCCACACGCCGGAGGGTTATGCCAGTGCCGTCAGCCAAATACGTGATTCTCAAGTATTACGTGATTCGATACGACAGGCACAAACTGTTCGTGTCAGACAATTATACTCAGCAACACGTCTCGCACACGACTATTACAGTCTATACCAGGATCTCGTTGAGGACGCCGGGATTCCCAAGGCATTCCGCTTATGACAGATATACCCAAAAAGAAAATTCTTTGGCTATCCCATTTCGTGCCTTTTCCGCCGAATATTGGCGCGGTTCAGCGCAGTTATAATCTGTTACGCGAGACAGCAAAATATCACGATGTTACAGTGTTGGCATTTAACCAGGCTGCACTGTTAAATTCAGCTACAGATCTCGCAAATTCCATAAAGCATCTACAACAATTCTGTCGAATTGCAGAAGTGTTCCCGATACCAACCGACACCATGCATTATGGCCGTCCACTGGCGTATCTAAAAAGCATATTCACCGCGAACCCTTTCACTTTGAACTGGCTGATGAGCAAGCAGTTTCAGCATGCACTCCGGTCTCTTATCGACAATGAAACGTTTGATCTGGTTTATTTTGACACTATCAGCCTGGCACCCTATCGCGCAGTTACCGGAGATATTCCCTGCCTCCTGAATCATCACAATATTGAGTCGGATATGATGCGCCGCCGCGCCAGAATAGAACGTAACCCTTTTAAAAAGGCTTATATATTATTGGAAGCAAAAAAAATTGAAATCACCGAAAAAAAATGGTGTCCACAGTTTAACTTGAATATCACCTGTTCTCCTTTAGATAATCAACGTCTCCTCAGTCATGTACCCGACCTGCTACTGGAGGTCATACCCAATGGGGTTGACTTCAGTCGGTTAGGAGAAAAATCCCATGCCGAGAAAAAAGATACGCTTGTATTTGCAGGTGGCATGGCATGGTATCCCAATCGTGCCGCAATGGAGTTTTTTGCGATGGAAGTATGGCCATTACTAACTTCACGACGGCCAGGCATTCAGATGACGGTGGTCGGACCCAATCCACCGGAATCATTGATCTCTCAGGCACAGAAAGATACTGCTTTTAAGGTAACGGGTTTTGTGGATGATGTCAGACCATACATCGACGCCGCGGCGGTTTATATATGTCCGATTTTTGATGGTGGCGGCACAAAGCTAAAAGTACTGGAAGCATTAGCGATGGGCAAGGCATTGGTTGCCCATCCTGTTGCTTGCGAAGGTATTGATGTGATTAATGGTAAATCAGTTGTATTCGCCGAGACTCCAGCTGAGTTCACAAACAGAATCATTGAGCTGCTTGACTCACCTGATAAAAGACATATATTAGGCGAAAACGGCAAACGGCTAGTCCTTGATCATTATTCATATTCCAGTATCGGTATGCATTTAGCCAGATTGATAGCAGCTACAGCCGCCAGTAATTGAAGGAGCTCAGCTATGCGAATTGTAAAAATAAATATTTACAGATTTCTGTACATACTGCCGTGTATTTTTTTTATTTCGCTTGCAATACCCTTGTATGCCAAAGACGCATCGCTAAAAATCGGCATAACCTCATCACTGAACAAAGTATTTCAGGATCCCCCGTACGATTTCCAGGGGACTTACACTAATACAGCAGAGATTGAACTTGCACGTAATGAATATGAAGCAACTCAACTAGTCTTGTTTCCGACCCGGGATCTACAAAAAATCTGGATTAGTGCAAGCAACCTCAAGCAGATACAGGGGAAGCATGAAATACCTGCAACCAATATCGATATAAATATAATTGGTTATATCAATCTTATTTGGCCAGAGATTGGTAAAAACCGTAGTGGCTTTTATCCAGACCCGCTCCTGCCAAATCAGACTATTAGTCTCAGCAAAGATAAACCACAGGCGTACCTGGTCACCATCCATGCTCCCACCACCACACCAAGCGGTGATTACGAGGGCACACTCATAATTTCGGATAGCAGCGGTCAATTAAGTACTGTCAAACTAAAAGTACATGTGTGGGACATTACGTTGCCAAAGATAAGCGAGTTTAAGACTTTATCTATGCCACAATGGAGCTATACGTGGTCTATGTGGCCGGAAGACAAAGGCTATAGTTGGCCGTCATGGGATGAGCGTAAACAGCGCTTTATTAAACTCGCCGATTTGGCATTTAAAAACAGACTGCCGCCCACCGCAACACTTGTCAGCGGACTCAACAGTCATAACTGGAAAGATCAAGGCTGGACTTCAATAGACTATCCAACTCATGATGGCGAAGAACGGGGGCCAAAAACATTCAATCCGCAGCGAACAGACGAACTTATCAACTACATCATGAAGAAAGGTGCCAATAGCTTTTTCATTGCGATCACATCCGATATTTATGCGATTCCTTCTAACGCCAAACAACGTGAAGAAACACTGCTTAAATACTTGCACGATGTAATACCACATCTGCGAAAACGTGGATTAATGAACAAGGTATATGTGTACAATGTTGACGAGCCCTGGGGCAAGGCAGTAGATCACGCAAAATCCATATATAAATTAATCAAGAAAGAGTTCGGCAATGATGTCTTCATCATGCAGAATATGAATCAGGATAATGACACAATAATAGGAGAATTTCAGAATAACTTTGACGCAATTGATATAAATCTTGGATTTTATAACATTAACAAAACAGACACATATCGTAAAAATAATCCCGCGGCCTTTAAAGATTTTTGGTGGAATATAAACATATGGCCACGCACACACCCAAATCTTTTTGTTGAGTACCCTCTGGTAGATGCCCGCATATTAGGGCCAATGAGTTTTAAATACAATGTTCAAGGCTTTGAATATTGGGACTTGCTTTCAATGGAAGGTATTATTAACTACTCACCTATCAAGCCTGGAGAATTAAAATTAAACTGGCGAATTAACAAGGGATCTCTGGATGGTCTTCTCGTTTACCCATCTGCCGATATGAATTTTTACAGCTCATTGCGTTTTGAAAGCTTCAGAGATGGAATGGAAGATCAGGATTTGCTATACATTTTAAAAAAACTCGATCCGCATAATTCACTATTACAGATTCCAATTATAAATAATATTGATGACTACACACAAAACAGTGTCGAGTACCTTGATTTCCGAAGAAAAGTAGCATCTGCAATCGAGACTTTAAAAAAAGCCAAACCCAGGAAATGAGAGGCAACAACTTAACCAGTTTATTCATAAAGAAAATAATTGCTCATATAATTGGATAAATTACCGTCTGGCCTGCCAGGCAGGATAGTCTTAATAAATGATTTTTCATTTCAATAATCGCTTGAATACACATTTTGCTAAAAATCTAATCTTGGCTTGTACAGATACCGATGCTGCCCTGCTAAATATTGATTTATTATACTCCCGCCATGCTGACATACCTTGTTCAGATGCAATATTGCAGGCGTAAAACCACTTATCCCCTAATACCTGCAATAAACCCGAATCAGAATACAGCTTTCGTTTTTTGTTGGCTTCCAGCAGGGTATACAGCCAATGCTCTACTTCTTGCAAAGAATATTCCGCCATTTTGTACTGCCATGTGCTCAACATATGGTGCAGATTAAATTCCGCTTCTGTCGGTTCGATATATAAGCCCGCCAGCAATCGACGCCTTACGCGATCAGCCATACTATAACGCTTCGAATTCGGTCCTGCTGTGACGCTCCCCTCATGAATTCGGTACAATAACAATGGCGTTTGTGTCAGATTGGCAAATTGAGTAAACGGAGCACACCTTGCCCATAAATCATAATCTTGCGCTTGCGTAAATGAAGCATCATAACGCAAATTATGTTCGCCAAGCAGAGCCCTTCTGATCATTGCTGCTGAATGTGATATAGGAGAATTGAAAAGTAACGCTGCCTTCAATTCTGGTTCATATGCGTAGAACGGTACATCTTTTGTTTTAATACTACCGAACCATTCAACAGCTCCGCCGCACACGCCAATCTCAGGGTGACTTTCCATATATTCATACTGTTCTTTAAGCCTATATGGAAAACATATGTCATCGCTATCCATTCTGGCAATATATTTGCCTCTGGCAACAGAGATGGCGCTATTTAAAGAATTTGCCAAACCCATATTAATTTCGTTAAAAAGGAAAATAATTCTTTCATCATGATATTGTTTAACAATATTTGCACTTGAGTCAGTAGACCCATCATCTATGATAATGAACTCATAATCCTTATATGTTTGATTTAGAACACTCTCTATAGCCTCACGCAAATACTTACCCGAATTATAATTAGACATCAAAATAGAAATTGAAGGAATTATCACTCTCGCCCCTTTAGCCTACCTGCAATTTAAGCATATTCACGCCAGAGACAAAGTTGTTTACCATCCGTGGTGTAATACTGGCCTTTTCCATAACATATTCCACATGTTTAACAACAGATAATATAGATGTAAATTGACTCAATATTTTCTCGAGTTGCTTTTTCGTATATTCACATAAAATATTAGCATTTTACTTTTTGATAAGATAATTACCTATCACAAGAGCATCAAGACCTGTTGAATAGAAACACCGTATTGCCTGTATAGCAGATTCCACGATTGGTTCTCCCATTATATTAAAACTGGTGTTTAACAACACTGGCACCCCGCTTAATTTTCCAAATTCAGTCAATAATTTGTGATAGCGTGGATTCAGATCCTGGCTAACTGTTTGCAAACGTGCAGTTCCATCCACATGTGTTATGGCCGGTAGGATTTGTCTTTTATGCTCCAAAACATGGCAAACTTTCAGCATAAAAGGATCCTCGACACTTAGATCAAAATATTCATCTTTGCATTCAACAGTAGCGGATGGTGCAAATGGACGATAAGCCTCACGGTGTTTTACTTCCAGGTTTATCTGGTCTTTTATATGATGCAGCATCGGATTAGCCAATATACTCCTGTTACCTAGTGCCCGTGGACCTATTTCCATTCTTCCCTGAAACCAGCCCAATATTTCGCCGTCATATAACAATCTCGCTGCAACAGCTTCGATATCATCATGATATTTTGCTTGCAGCTTGCATTCATCCAGTACCTTTTTAATCATTTCGTTACTGTATTCCGTGCCCACATAAGGATTGTTATGAACAAAATTCCTTGGTTGTTTATAGATGGCGTTTAACACATAGAATGCCGCCCCAATTGCAGTACCGTTATCACCGGCAGCCGGCATTATATAAACGTCATCGAATTCGCTCTCACGCACAAGCCTGCCATTCATAACACTATTCAGAGCAACACCACCAGCAATAACCAGGTATTTTTCTTTTGTTTTCTGTTTCAGTATTTTGGCAAGCTGCAGGCATCGCTCCTCCAGCACATTCTGGAATGCAGCCGCCGCATCAAAATGATGCCTCTCAAATTCTCCATCATTTTTGTTTCGCGGCTTGCCGAATTCCTTATAAAACTTGTCACTGCAGTTACGATCGCCCCAATATTGATAATCGAAGTACGATAGATCTACGTTGATACGACCTTCGTTATCAACATCAATTATCTTCAATACTTTCTCCTTGAATACAGCTGGATCGCCCATTGGCGCCAAGCCCATGGTTTTCCCTTCATCAAAACAAGATTTGAAGCCACAGAATTCAGTAATTGCTTCATAGACAGAACCTAACGACATAGGAAAATAACTGGTTGAAAATGTTTTGACTTCATTACCGATACCATGCCCAAGCATAGAGCTAGCCCATTCGCCAGAGCCATCAATCGATAATATCGCAGCAGAATTATAAGGTGATATGAAATATGTGCCTGCAGCATGGGTTAAATGGTGCGGAATAAAATATATTTTTGGACGCTTTTTTTCTCCAGGCCAGGTTTGATTGACCCATTCCAGTAATTCTTTACGCTTCCAATAATATAGAAGCAACTCATATTTAAAAAACTTCAGCGACCTTGGTAAAATCGATAAGCCATGTGCTATTTTTTTCGACCAATCCAGTCCCGGCTTGACTGATATTGCAATAGCATCCAGCTCATCCGGGTTAATATTTGCAACCTGGAGACAACGGTTTATTGCCTTAACTGGAAAATTATGCGTATGCTTTATACGTGACAATCTTTCTTCTTCAATAGCAACGGCCAGCATGTCGTCCTTCACCAGGCAAGCTGTTGAGTCATGGTAGAAATAATTTAATCCAAGAATATTCATAGCGTTACACTTATTCATGCTTGTCAGGAATTTTTTAAATATTATTTTTAACTGCCTTCATGTAATATTTCTTTTAAACAAAACATACAATCTTCGCATACATTTCTCAATAAATGACTTGATACTCTTCTTCTGGAAGAACACCCAATATACCGAATCACCAGAAGTAGTGAAAAATTTCTTGTACGATGAATCATCGTCAGGCAAAAAATTATATTGATTAATTCCATTTGCAGCGCAAGCAGAAATTGCGAACAAGTGAGAAACATATCCTGGCTTCAGGATATTCTGCTTCATTAATGCAAATCCGGTTTGCTGCATATAGGCAACATTGTTATATACATGGCCATACAAATAACCTATATCCATCTCACCACTTTTGATTACAAAAAGTAAAATAAGCCCATTCTTAAATTCATTTCGTATTATTTCTTTATGAAAATCAACCCACTTGTGATTTGCAAAAGAACCGGCTTCGCCCGACCTTATCCATCTCTCGGTATGCAGCTTTCCCATGTTTTCAAAGTATTTTAGAGCATCTTCTGCATTTGTTGCCGCCTTGATGGAAATAGGTCCAAGTTCTTTTTCAAAGGCTTTTAATGATTGACGCAACTGATGTCTGCTTTTTGATTTGAAATAGGTGATTAGAGAATTGATTTCACCAAATTCTGGGCGTAGCAGTATTTTCCATTCATTATGTATTTTATCGATATTCAATATCAGTCTCTGACACACTCTATATATGTTATCAATCTGGGGCTGCAATATTGAGCTCATCGCCAACTCGTCCCAGCTCACATTCCAAGCCATTATGCAATCACAAAAACATTGCCATGCCTTCATGGCATTACTATCATTAACCAGCATGCCATTATATTGAATGACCATATTGCACTCTTTGTTAATAAATTCATTCAGCATTAATTGTTTAACCCTAATCAGACCTTTAAGTCTTTTGACATGGGCAATAGTCAAAAAACACATAGCAATATAAGTTCCGTTAGACGTTGCAGTAAATAGGTAAAGTTCTGTATTTTTGCTGACCAGATTGGCCCAGGGGCCTATCCATTCCCAGGTCAGAAAAAACGAATGATTACATTTTGATTCCAACTCATGCCATTTAAATTCTACTTCATATGGGGCATTTATTTTAACTATTGTCCCAAATAAATCAGTTTTCTCAAGGCCAGGTTCATTTTGTCCCATATTAGGATTTCCAACTTCTATATTCATGTTGTGAATTAGCGCTTCAATATGAAACGCTTTTTTGTAATTATATTCAGTGAACGATAAATAATTATTCGCTAAATAAATAATTTAATGTTGAGCATTTTCATCTGACAATTTCGTCATAAATAATATCGTTACATCCTTCTGATTTATTCAACAATCATTCCAAGAGTTGTTAATAATTATAGATTTTAATATTTAAATATATTATTATAAAATAATTAAAAGAATTTCATGCGAAGTAATTGTGTATCAGAACTTTACGCATAACTCGTATACAGATGATTCGACTATTTTGTAAGATTAAACTACCCGATGGATTATATAAACACCATATCTCAATACCGGCTGGGTACCCTTGTCAACGCTACCGATTGTCATCACACTAGTTATAGTTTTCATTATCTAATATTTTCATATGCCCATTCATCTTATAAATATGTATGCCAAAGGAAAGATTTATGAAGAATCCGTCCCGTTTCCATGTAGGCCAGACTGTTTGGGTCAAAGATATTGAAAGCATCCTGAACACTCTAGATACCGATGGAAAACTGGATGGCTTGCCATTTATGCCCGAAATGATTCCATTCTGTGGCCAATCATTTCATATTTCTTGTGTACCGGAAATGACTTGTGTCGAAGGATTTGGATTTAGAGGATTGAGCGATATTGTCTTTCTCGATAATCTTCGCTGCGATGCAGCCGCGCATGACGGTTGCCAACGGGAATGTCTGCTGTTTTGGAAGGAAGCCTGGATCAACGAACAGCCGCCATCGCAAGCAACGAATAGTTCAACAATTCCTGCAGTAGCTGCCATAGCACCACTTAAAACGATATTAGGCGATCGTTACTTTTGCCAGTCAACCGAGCTGGCCTGTGCCTCCACAGAATATCACGAAGAGCATCTTGGACTGGCTAAAAAACTTCAGCAGAACCTACGCAAACTGAAACAAGGCGATATGAGTCTTGCCGAGTTTATAAACATCATATTGAAAGCAATCCTAATCAGATTAAAGCCGTTAGTGGGTATCGATACCAGTAACATGGTACGTGGCCACCTTCAAAAAACCGAGTCTATCAGCCTCAATCTTCAACCTGGCGATTGGGTTGAGGTTAAGAGTCGCCAGGAAATTGAAAAGACGCTCGATGCGACAGGTAAAAACAAAGGACTCTTATTCGATCCTCCCATGCTGAACTACTGCGGCAAGCGCTATCGCATCGCTGCTCGGCTGCAGAAAATGATTCTGGAAGAAACTGGCAAGATGATTCATTTGAAAAATACTGTCGTATTGGAAGATGTTGTCTGTCTGGCATGGAGCTGCCCACGTGCCAATCTCCATTTTTGGCGTGAAGCATGGCTTAAACGGGTATAATTGAATAGCATGATTGTACTCATATCTATCGAAGACATCAGATCGTACACAGAAGACTCCATGCTAAATAATTTTAAGGTAAATTCCGCGCAAGTTTCGGACCTAACCAATTGGCGAACCACAAAGGCAGGTTTTGCCATATTTTAATGGCGAGTAAATATTTTTTATTGGCGGGATTATTCGCAGGTATTCCATGTCCAGGCGCCAGCCAGTAATTCCAGACTAACTGCACCGGCTGCGCACCCCACTGTTTTTTGAATCGATAGGTACTACTATCTATTGAAGATCTGCCGAAATCAAAATACCGATAGTTGTTGTTAATCACATTCTTAAGTACCTCCCAATACATAAACATATTGGTACCGTACTTATTGTATTCTCGAAGTGTGGATGCCCAGGGTATTTCGGCAGTATCTTTAAACCCAAGTATCAACGCGGCCCCGACAGGTTTGCCTGAAATTGCTACCACATGCAGATACACATGTTTATCAAAGTTTGTAATTATAGCTTGAAAGAATGATTTTTGATAAACCGGCGTACCCAGATCCCGCATATTTCTACTGAAAACATAATAAAAATCATCTAATAATTCTGCCTTACCGATTTTAGATTCGATATTTAATTGGGTCGGCCGCTTGATTTGCGCTCTCACCTTTGAGCCCAGTGATTGCCACAAAGTATTTTCATCCTGCAGCTCAAGTAGCATTGTGACCTTATGCTCGGAAGATTGCATTCCCTTTCGATGCAATAATTCACGAAATTCAACATCTGGAATTTCTAGTTGTTTAGCCAGCTGAATCGTTGATATCTCAAGTTGATGTTCAATTTCCGGAGTTAAAGCGACTATGCCTCCGTAATTAAAAAAAGGTATTGAAATAAGGTGGTCGCCAAATAAACTACTCTTTTGTCTTACCAGAGGCAAAATACCTACGATTTCCAAGCCTTGAAATGCGACAAAATAATAATAGTCGTGACCAAATTCATTTTTTAATAATTCACAACATTCCGGCAGGTGATAAATCTTTGCCGCAGTATTGGATTTCACAAATGTACTTATTGCCTCTCTATATTGCGAGAAGTCCCTGGAATCGTTCGAAAATACTTTAATATTCAATTCAGCCATCTAGACAACCAATTAACCGATTAAAACGATTGAGCTGGAATTGGATCTCCCAGATTAAGGGTACTTAAGGTTTCATCCACCCTTGCAAAGGAAAAATCATTTAATAATTTTAATAATCTCTCTTCGCAAACATCAATATTATTATAGTGCCTGAACCTTGAAAGCAGACTTGCAGGAATCCTGGGTTGCAGGATATCGATTTCCCATGGATGCAAATAGAATATAAATGGGGCGGTACGATTAATGCGTCGAAATGCCAGCTTTGTAAATAAATACGGGAACAATCTGAAATAACCACCACCGGCTATTGGCAGATTATAGTTAAATATTTTCAAAGTTGACAATGGAAATTCATTTAGAATATATCCTGCTGAAGTTTGGATCCGATATGGCAATCTGGGAGAATTGGCAATCCCATAGTTATCATGTCGCACAGGAAAGATACTTGAATCATATTCGAATCCGCATTCGGCCAATACATCCAGTGCCCATAGTGATTTTTTAGTAATCGAATAGCTTGCCGCCCTGTACCCCTTGACTTTTTTCCCGATAATTTCCTCAAGAATATTCTTCGATTTTTTTGTTTCTTCTGAGAATTCATCGCGCGTTTGCGTGTAGATCAACTTATGACTATACCCGTGACATGCAATCTCATGGCCAGCCTGATCGATATCTCTTACCAGATTCCTATTTCGTTCGGCTACCCAGCCTAACACAAAAAAAGTCGCCTTTATTTTAGCCGGATTTAAAATATTTAATATCATATTGGTATTTTGTATAACACGGGATTCCATTTCATCCCATTGAGCATGTTTAATCACCTTTGAAAA
This sequence comes from Gammaproteobacteria bacterium, assembly GCA_024641475.1. Classification (GTDB taxonomy): domain Bacteria; phylum Pseudomonadota; class Gammaproteobacteria; order UBA6429; family Thiohalophilaceae; genus JACQBC01. The sequence continues at coordinate 8,793 of JAHECZ010000043.1, read as the reverse complement.
TGCCGCAACGTGATAATAATCCTCTACGTCCACAGTCAGAGCATTGGTAATACTACTCAGTGAGTTCATTACATTTATCTCAATATATGTAAAGCAAACACGCAAGGATAATGGGCATAAAATAATGGTCGGCACATGTAAACATCGGTAATTATAAAAATAGCCTTATGGAGTTAACTCTTGCACGTTATTGTATTCCGCCTGGCATGGCTTCACGATCCAAATGGATGCTACGCATTTTTTCAGTTTGATATACGATGCCTATGCCATACAGGTTATTTCTGTAATCGTAGAGTGGATCAGAACTATCATTTTTCTCATATCCTATATAACCGCTCAAAAATAAATCGCGTGATATACTATAATTCACTGTTAAGCGCGCATTTGAAATATGATATTGCCGGGACAAATCTGGTATATTTCTATCTGTATATGTATATAAAGCTGTCAGCGACATACGTTCCAAGACCGGAAAAGTATAATCCATACTGAATCTATTATCTTCTTGGTCATTCGGCGTATGGTAATAGTCTACTTTTTCAACCGTGTATCCCATATGCAATTGCGCTGGATAACTTCTTGAAAGATAGTCTAATGTTGCCGTGTTTATTCTAAACACGTCGCCAGTATTACTTAACGGTACACTGCTCACTACTATAGGTCGAGTTGATGATATAAGCTGGGTAAAGCTTAATTCATTGGCAACATCACTAAGCTCATTTCGATATGACAGCTGTAAAGAATCCCCTCGATTCAACTGCCGCTGCAAGTTTAATCTGAATTTATTCCCGTTAACATTAACCCCTTCCTTAAATTTCACGCTGGTTTTTCCTGCTTCCAGGGAATATCGATCTGTTAGGGAACGGTATAAATACGAGAAGAAGAGCTCGCTTCTTTTGTGATCCTGAACACTCTCATCTTCAAAATTGGTATTTTGATACTGATAATTCACACCTAATTCATTATTGCGCTCAAATTTATGCACTAACCGCGCCGAAGCCAAATCGCGCTTATTGTCATAAATAGTAACTTGTTCGTAGTATTTTTGTTTATTATATAATGCCTCAATATAATCAACCGGGCCAATATCTATAATTAACGATGGCCCGATTGAAAATAGATTTATTTGTTGCTGATTATCTGGCAGCAATAATGCGGAAGCGTCTATCGGTACGTACGCAAGGTGATCGTCAATATTAAAACTTAAGCGTTTTGGAATAAAAAATAAAGTATTCAGTGCATCAAGAGTCTTTACAGTACCAACCGGATAAATATCTTGCCTATACGCATTGCGAGTGACCCTTGCATCAATTCTTGATTCAAGGACCGGTCCTAGTTCGATTATTCGAACTGCCGCATAAGAACGTGAAACTGTTTCTTCGACCGGGCTGTCACTTACCAAATTAATATTGGTATTATTTTCGAGAAAAGTACCCGCTTCAAACCCAAAATCAGTCGCTATCGCCCATTCAGTGAAAATCAGCAGAATCATGTATATCAATGGTTTAATAAAACTTTGCATTATAAATCCTGTAGACGCAGTGCTATTTATTGAAAACAACTCCTGCGATTTTTTTTTGATCAATAGAGTCCAAAACTTTTTCTAATTTCGATTCAGATATTTCACCATTTGGTATTATCAAAATAATAAAATCACATAAATCTGCCAGGATGCGCGAATCTGCAGAATCTCCTATTGATGGGGAATCAAGAAAGATATAACGATCACTATACCGCCGCTTAATTGCATCGATTAATATTCTCATTCTAATCGATGTAAAATATTCAATACTCTCTGTTTTTTTTGCCCCAACTGGAATAAACCGAAGCCGACGTATACCACTTGGATAAATTATTTGCGAAATGTCTATATTTTCATCACAGATGAAATCGGTAAACCCTGCACCACATTTCGCATTAAGCATATGCTCTATGCTCGAATTAAATATATCACAATCTACAATTAACGATGTTTTTGTTGAATCGAACGCAAATGACGAAGCCAAATTAACAGTAAAATGACTGGCACCACCACCCTCAACTACCGAAGTAATTAATGCAACAAAATTCCTACCCTTACTTAAATGTAAAAGCTTCGTACGTACATCCCTGTATATGTCGACAATATTTTTCTGACTTGTTATTGCATGTATAATTTTATGATGATTCAGGAATTCAACTGATAGTTCACGTGGCTCCTTCATTTTGGCAATTTGTTTACTCGCCGCAAGTATGTTATTTAAACTTATCTGGTGAGATTCGGTTAAATCATTGGAGGTAACTGCCGGAACCAACTGGGTGTCCGCACCCAGATCAAGATCAATATCTTCACCATGCGTTATCTGACTAACGTCTTGTATATCCTGATTCTCGCCATCTATACTCATATTAATTTCTTCATTTTTAATATCGTAACTATGACATAGATAGTTATTATCACGCTTACGAGAATAATTATTCTTTTTGTCTCTTTATAATCATCTTCTTTTTCAGATAACGACGCGGAATAAGGTAAATTAGCCAATACATTCAATTTGAATCTTTCCGTAATAACATCCTCAGAATATATTTTATAATTAAAGGAAATCATCGAATAAATCAATCCAATTGGAATCAGGATGCCAAGCAACAGCGCTGCGATTTCTATATGTAAAAATTGTGGCCCAGTTGGATTTAGCGGTATTCGCGCTGGCTCCTGGATACGCAAACTGGGCCCCTGTTTCTCCATAGTAAGATTTAAAGATACGCGCGCATTCTCGCGGCGTTGCGACAAATCCTGATATGTGGTTTTATTAATATTATAGTCGCGCGTTAATTCGGCCAATTGCGCTTCCACATTGGCTATACGTTTTGCACGTTGAAGTTCTTTGTTAAGCAATTCCTGATTATCATTAATTCGGGAATGTAGCGTCGCAATAGTTGTCTTGGTTTGAGATAGATCTGTTTTGAGTTGCTGATACAACTGACTGGTTGTAACTCGCTCATCCAGACGGGCTGGATTCTTCTTTCCCGATACTTTAGCCAACTCAGCACGTTGTTTTTCTTTTGTAATAGCATCTCTTAAATCTTCAATTTGATGCTTTATGCGCACAATATCAGGATATGTTTCGAGGTAATTCAAGCGCAAGGTATCCAGCTCGGATTGCAATTCCCCAATTCGGGTTCTATATTGATTCTCCCGAGTCATGAGTACAGCAGACTCCACCTCACCGGATAACTGATCCTCGAGAGATTTCTTCCGGATTTCTGCTTCACTTAATTCCAAATGCGCTTGTTCAATCCGTTGTTTTAATTGGCTAATTCGAGATGCAACTTCCGTCTCATTGCCTGGTGTCGCATTAATATTACCGGACCGTAAATCCTTTAATCTGTTCTCTGCATCGACCAGACGTTGCTGATATTCCTTCACTTGACCATCAATCGAATTATATGCCTCGACCGCCTCGCGTTGCTTGTCTTTCGTGCTTAACTCAATAAATGTTTCTGAAAACTTTTTTGCCACAACGTATGATTGCTCAGGATCATTGCTGGCATATTCAATGCGAATTAATAAATTATTAGCTCCAGCTCGTGAAACAGTAGTATTGCGCTGAACTTCATTGGAAATTGATTCGCGCAAAGCGGGAGGTGTTTTGTCATTTATCAATCCGGCATCACGAAGAACTGAGTCCATAATTTTCTTGCTGAACAACAATTCACGCGCAATACTAACTCTATCGCGTTGATTGGCAGTTGCCGTAGAGGCACGACCTTCCATTAAAGGGTTAATTATGTTTTGTTCTTCTGAAAGAATAAGAGCATATGAGCCGTATTTCTCTGGTAAGAACACAGCAACGAACAATCCGACAAGAGAAATTACGGCGAATGCATTCGCAATTATAAATTTATATTTTTTAACTTCATTAAATAAAATTATTAATTGTTTTTCGATAGTTAGCTGCATAAAAGCTCGCCCATTTCTGGTACGCTAAGTTTGGCTAGAATAGCCGTTCAGGAACGGTGATCACGTCACCTGGTTGCAATAAATAATTTGTCTCCAGCTTGCCTCCATTTAATATGGCATCCAGATTAATTGTCATGGTTTTTGTTTCATTGTTAATCGTCCGATATACTTTCGCGCGTGAAGGAGCGGCGAATTCTGTTACTCCACCTGCGGCAAGTATAGCATCTAACACAGTCATTCCTTGACGATGTGGCAATGAACTTGGATTACGTACTGCACCAGTGACACGTACACGCGTAAGGTATTCGTGACTATGTAAAGCAGTTAATATTACTGCCACTTGCGGGTCGCGAATGTAATTTTCGAGTTTTTTCTTGATTTTTAACGCAACATCTTCTGGTGAAAATCCACCCGCAATGACATCGCCTATCAGCGGCATGGATATACGGCCATCTGGACGAACCGGGACAGTTATCGACAGCTCCGGATTTTTCCATACACTTATCTGGACTATATCGTCCACCCCAATCTTGTATTCGCCTTTAACGAGCGATGCATCGGGTTGATTTGACTTAAGTTCCTCTTGCGTCAGTGTGCTGTAGCTTGAGCACCCATAAAAAAAGATGAGGATGAATAACATGACAAAATTGAATAATTTCTGCATATAATCACACACTTACAAATATTCGTTAAATTAAGGAGATAATAACAACTAAATATAATAAGAAGTTGAATTATTACGAATTTTAGTGCTTTAGTATTTCCTCATCAATACATTGATTTCCTACATATTTTTAGTATTGTAATTTTTCTTATACGTACATAATATATTTATATGGGTTAGCAAAATTCAGGATCATATCAATAGTGATTTTTATTAGAAGTGTATTATAGGCATTATGGATTTATCCTACGAAGCTTGTTACGCGGTTCTGGATGTTCCCCAAGATGTAACATGGGGTGATCTGCGGCGTGCCTATCGAAGACAAATACAAAAATGGCATCCTGATAAAATTAAATACACCAAAATAGATTTAAAATCAGCGGAGCAGCATTTCATGGCTGTCCAGGCTGCCTATAGCAAGCTCGAGCAATATTATCTAATCAACAATACACTGCCAAAAATATATTTGGAAGACGACAAAATAGAATTACCTAATGTTAAAAAAACCAGCACGACGTACAAAAAGAATAATACTCACATTGCTCCAATCCTGATATTTTTGATAATCCCTCTAATTGCAATAGTATATTTCAGTATATACACAGATTCAGGCAATAATACCTATCGCATCAACAATGACTTAACATATCCTGCAACCTCTTCTGCAGAACATAACACACGCCCTGATAACAATCCTGCGACAAACAATGTCGTAACCAGCCATGTAAACACGATAAATTATGGTTCTACTATGCGCCAAGTAAAGAACATACAAGGGTTGCCATCACGCATTGAAGATAATATCTGGTATTATGGAAAGTCCTACATCATATTCAATAATGGTCTTGTTGCTGACTGGCATCAAGATGAACTTAATCCATTAAATACAGGCTTGACATCTGAATCCGGGCCAGCAATTGCAAATACTCCCAAAAATATTACTCTTGGTCTGAGCAAATCCGAGGTACGTGCGATTCAAGGTGAACCCATGCAGGATTTGGTTGACGTCTGGGTTTATGGTGCTTCAAAAATCTATTTTAAAAATGATCACGTAGTGTCCTGGATTAATTCAACACTGGATCCACTAAAAATTGAACAAACTTCAGGGAACCACTGATTCATCAGTGGTTCCCTGAAGTTTTCTATCTGGCGCCACGACCAAATATAACAACTTCTACTGTTTGCAACAAAATCAGAAAATCCAAAAAAATGCTCTGGTTTTTTATGTAGTATAAATCATATTGCAGTTTCTCAAGTGCATCTTTTTCAGTTGATCCATATGGATATAATAATTGCGCCCAACCAGTTATACCTGGTTTGACTCGGTGACGTTCTGCGTAATATGGTATTTTTTCGGAAAGCATTACTACAAATTCTGGTCTTTCAGGGCGCGGGCCGACAAAGCTCATATCCCCGCGAAAGACATTATATATTTGCGGTAATTCATCAATACGTGTTTTGCGAATAAATTGCCCTACTCTTGTGACACGCGAATCATTTTTTGTCGCCCACTGAGCCTGGCCTTTTTTCTCTGCATTGATAACCATACTTCGAAATTTAATCACCTGAAAAGGGCGCCCATTCAGACCAACTCGTACTTGTCGATAAAAAATCGGTATATTAAATTTCAGTTTACCCTCAATCCAGATAGCAATAGCTGTCAAGAGCATTATTGGCCAGGTCAGCAACAAAATAAATCCACTGGCCAATAAATCGAATATGCGTTTTGCATTATCTTTTATAATGCCTTGTTTAAATCCTTGTGAATATAACAGCCAACTTGGGCGCAACTGATCAACGCGAATCTTACCTGTTTCCTTCTCAAAGAATGACACCACATCCACAATATCTACGCCACGCATTTTGCAATCCAGCAATTCATGTATTGGATTGCCTTTGCGCCTATCATCCAATGCCATCACGATTTCATCTATATCGTTAGATTCAACGTATTTTTCTAATGGACTATCAATTTGAATTATACGCTCTCGTGGAACGATATCATTTTCACCACGAACATGAACAAATCCAATTATCACGAAACTGAATTGATCTGTCTTGCGGCGTAATTCAGTTAAAATATTAGCCGTTTTACCGGCGCCAAGTATCACAACTCTTCTTCTGTAAATATCTGGACTTACGAAGTTGGAAACAGATCGAATCAGAGTAATCATCGCAAATGAAATAGCGCTTGTGAATATAAGCACACCTCTACCAAGATATAAATCCGGAAAGATATAAAATACTACTGCCACACCAGATGTGCCGACAAGATAGCTTGTCAACAAGCGCAGACCAAATCCAAGCTTTCCCTGTCTTAATCTGGTTTGATAAAGCCCCATGGCTATCAAGGCCAACGTCATCATTAACGTATAGACTGTAGCTTGCAACCAGAGAATCACGTAAGGGATCGACTCCCCCCAAAAGCGCAGATATGTCGCCATATACACAGAAACAAAGAAACATATAGCTTCAATAACACCAAGAAAAATAAATGGTGTACGCACAAAATGATTAAAAATTCGAATCGTTTTCACGCGACTTCTGCCTTCTCTTACATCATCTATTTATATATTTATTTGTTTACACATACAATCATTATAATATAATGAAAGCCAAGTAGTGACAGCGCTGTAATTCTTTTGCGCATTGTATTGCTTGCATAACGCCCAATCTAATAATGGTAACAATTTCATGTTTAATGTTGACACCTTAAAAATAGGAATTATTGGATTGGGTTATGTCGGCTTGCCGCTCGCAGTTGAATTCAGCAAAAAATACCAGGTTTGCGGCTTTGATCTTAACCCGGCTCGTATTGCGGAACTACAATCTTGCAACGACTCAACTCTTGAAGTTTCAGCAGAGGAGCTGCTGCAGGCGACAAATTTGTCATATTCTACCGACCTGCAAACCATCCGGGATTGTAATTTTTATATAGTAACCGTACCCACGCCTGTCGACGAAAATAGACGACCTGATTTAATACCTTTGATAAAGGCCAGCCATTCTGTTGGCAAAGTCATCAAAAAAGGCGATATTGTGGTCTATGAATCAACGGTATATCCTGGCGCTACTGAAGAAGACTGCATACCGATCATCGAAAAGGAATCCGGCCTGAAATTTAATATCGATTTTTTTGCCGGCTATAGTCCCGAGCGTATCAACCCTGGCGATAAAGAACACCGTATCACTACAATCAAAAAAGTTACTTCAGGCTCAAATACCGAGGTAGCGAATTATGTTGATACGGTGTACCGTTCAATCATAACTGCTGGTACCCATAAGGCTAGTAGTATTAAGGTGGCCGAAGCTGCCAAAGTGATTGAAAATACCCAGCGAGATTTAAATATTGCACTTGTCAATGAATTGGCAATTATTTTCAATAAGATGGGTATTGACACCCTCGAGGTATTGGAAGCAGCTGGCAGCAAATGGAATTTTCTACCTTTTCGTCCTGGTCTCGTTGGCGGACATTGTATTGGAGTCGATCCATACTACCTGACTTACAAAGCACAACAAATTGGTTACAATCCGGAAATCATCCTGGCTGGCCGGCGCATTAACGATAATATGGCTGCATATGTCGCTGGAAGAACAGTCAAACTCATGACACAAAAACGAATTCACGTCGTGGATGCAAACATCCTGATTTTAGGTTTGACATTTAAAGAAAATTGCCCGGATCTACGTAACACAAAGGTAATCGATATTATTAAAGAATTGCGGACATACCATGCCAATATCGATGTCTTTGACCCATGGATTGACATTCAAGAAGCTCGTCATGAATACGGCATCACACCGATTAAGGCACCAACAGAAGGTAAATATGATGCAGTAATTCTTGCTGTCGCTCACCAGCAATTTAAAGAAATGGGTGAAGCTGGCATCCGTAGACTCCTGAAACCTACACATGTTATTTTTGATGCCAAGTATGTACTTCCCAAGTCTGCCGTCGATGCCCGTTTATAATAAACCTATGCTTATAAGGACCATGTAATGAAAGTTCTGATCACCGGTACTGCAGGCTTTATTGGATCAAATCTGGCTATACGTCTTCTTGACCGCGGTGATGAAGTCATTGGCATTGATAACCTCAATGATTATTACGACGTTTCATTAAAACAAGCACGGCTGGAACGCGTGAAAGCGTTTGATAAATTCACCGATGTGCGTATCAGTATCG
>JAHECZ010000009.1 GCA_024641475.1 Gammaproteobacteria bacterium | reverse complement strand
CCAAGTGTCGCGCCTGTCATTTAAAGCACGATTGTCTGCGTAATCCCGATTCACCCAACACTCGCAAAGGCCATGGCCGACAAGTGTCATTCATTCTGGCCAAAGCACAGCGCGGCATGAATTATACCGACTGGATGAAACACCGCATTGATTCGGAACGTGGTAAACACATTTATAGTCATCGCATGTCGGTGGTCGAACCGGTCTTTGCCAACATCGGCATGAATAAAGGCCTGCGCCGGTTTAGTTTACGCAGCAAGAAGAAGGTCCAGGGCCAATGGCAATTGTATTGTTTGGTGCATAACATCGAGAAGTTGAAGAATTACGGTAAATTAGCCGCCTAAATGCGATGTGGCTATTCGAAATCCCGTTGAAAAAACCATTCGAACAAGGCAAAGTACATGGAACTCAATTTTAAACACAGGCCGGTTGGAATCCGCATTTCAAATTCGGTTTTTCTACAGCCTCGTTAGGCCTTAATTGCTAATGACCAACGATGAATTGGAGCGGTTACCAACCTTGACCTGGATGCCTAGTCGCATTCCGGTGCTAGATGCACTGGTCGCATCGATACCAAAAGGCGCTGAATTTTCCAAAGACCGCATTCCTTCAAGCTACGAACAACGGTGGTACCCGCAAGAAGACGGTAGCGTTCGTCTAATGGTTCCATACCGTGGGGGAGAATTTGACAACGAGCTTTTTCACATAGAGCGCAGCGCCTGGAACCACACAACTTGCGATCTTTGTGTTGCACACATAGCTGCAATGACGCTTTGCTTCGTTACTGAGCGCAACAAATATATCGCGCTGTGTTCCAGCTGCTATTGGAAGCATGTGGTAAAACGGCAGAGCTTTCTCGCACAAATCGTGTGGCGCGCTAAACGTCTGGTAGGAATTCATGCGGCGGCCTAACAATTCGTTCGAGTCGTTCGCTTCGCTCACTGGGACGCGCCAAAAGCGGCGCGCCCCTCAATTTGGACGTTATGTAAAAAAGGAATAATCATGAAATTTAATGCCCTCTTGATAATAGCTGTAATTCTTACAGGATGTGCCACCATATTCTCCGGCACAAGCGATGAAATTACTTTCAGCACTAACGCCGACCCAGTTAGGGTTTATATTGATGGGCTAAATGTTGGTAATACACCTATCAAAGTCGCGGTAGAGAAAAAAGTAGGGATGGGGCGCTTGGTTCGTTTTGAAAAGGACGGTTATAAAACCGAGGAATTCCACCTTAAGAACAAGTTTGACACAGTCGCAATATTCGATATTACCTCTGTACTAACATCCGGCGGAATTGATGTAATAACCGGGGCAATGATGGAATACAGTCCTAAGCAATATCACATTGAAATGCTAGAAGATAATCAAGCAATACCAGCAAGTCAGTCAAAGCAAATACAATTTGCAAGTTTTGTTCTCACCAGCGCTGATGTTATAAAAGAAAATTTAGCATCAGGCGGTGGTGAAGCGCTTGATGCATTGCTTTTGCTTGTCAATTCAGGGCAATCATCCTTTAAATTCACAAAATGGCTGACAGATAATACACAATCAATTCTTGCTACTAAAAGCCCTGAAGCATTATTGACCAAAATACGGTCTAGTGGCATGACGCCATGATTTACATAACAAATCAATCAAGTTCGCCCACAAAAAAACGTGGGCTGGGACTAGGCGATAAAGCCCGCCTAGCCCCTTATTTCGAACGTTAGGTTAAAAAATAATATGCGTGCAAACATAATTTTATTCATAATGATTTCAAGCTGTATACATACAGCTATCGCTTGCGATAAATCACAATTAAAACCGTCACAGGCATTGAATGAGGCTGATGTAGTTTTTCGAGGTAAAGTAGAAAATTTACAGTACCTTGACGATCCAAATAAAACAAAAACTGAGCCAAGAATCATTGTGACATTCAGTGCTACTGAAGTCTGGAAGGGTAAGGCAGACAAAACAATATCTCTTCATACTACCCACAATAAATCAACGTGTAATGGTTTTGTGTTTAAGGCTGGTGAGGAATATCTTGTATATGCTGGTTATAACCGTAGGGCAGATAATTTCTTAGCAAAACTATTTGCTCCTGACAATCCTGCTTTAGGAGTAAAAGTATATGGTGGAACCAAGCTAATTACTGAGGCGAAAGAGGACCTAGCGCAGCTGGGAAAAGCGAAACAAATTGAATAAATATAACCTAACAATGCGCTCAAATCGCAGGGCTTCCAGCCCTGCTCGGACGCGGCAAAGAGCGCCGCGCCGTTTAGCTTGGCGTTATGTTGATAAAAACACATGCGACTCAGTCTAATAGTTATTGCAATTATCCTAGGGAGTGGCTTTTATGCATGGAACCATTCTAAAAAGATATGTGAGATGCGTGATGGAAAATGGGCCGCTGTGCAATCAAAATGCGTAACTCGTAGCTGTTATTTCACGATGAGTTGTGGCGAATGGGCAAATCCAGGAATGTACTGTAAAAAATTGAAGTTAGGTGATGATATTTCAGAGGTGTATTTTCAACTAGGCGAGCCTTTATCAATGGGAGGAAACATTTATATTTGGCCTGCTGGAAAAGCAGACACAGATAAAATAAAGGCAACATTTGAAAATAATAAATTGAAAAAGTTAAACTGTAATGCAACATAACAATTCGTTCAAAAACGCAGGGCTTCCAGCCCTGCTCGGACGCGCCAAAGAGCGGCGCGCCGTTTAACTCTGCGTTAGGTGCTCAGACAGTGATCTATTTCGTTGCTTTAGTTCTAAGCGTAGCTGTGTGTGCACAGTCTGTTGCCATTGGAGTCGTCTCTGGAAACATCATTCATTTGAAGAATGGGCGGGAGCCTAATGCCGGCGTTTCGCTCCTTCCAATGATTCCGTTGTTTCAGTTAGTAGCAGTGGGCATTGCTTGGTGCCTTGATCGATTTTTCCCCAACATCGCACTCGGAGTGCTGTTGGGAGCTTATGTCGCACTGTTTGCTGTGTGGCTTGTGTCTTTTAAAAGGGCAAGGGCTGAATTTGATCGTGTATCGGCAGAGTCAAAGAATGGGAAGAGCATCTAACTCTGCGCTCAAGCGGGACTGACTTACAGCCAGCCCTTTAGCTTCACGATAGAGTTCAAAATATACAAAAGTGATAAAACATATCATTAAGGCATTTTTCATAAGTGGGTTGGTTAGTGCTGTGTTTGCATTTTTTGTTACTTGGAAAGCATACACTGAAGTGTTGGAGAAAATGATAAAACGTGGTATCGAGGCAGCCGAGACGGAATTATTCATTATGAGCCCAATATTTCAAGCAGTGTTTATAAGCAATTTCTTACTCATGTTTTCTGCTAGCATTGCCTCAAGCTTTATAGTTGTATACCTATTCAGAAAGAATAATATTATAAATCTAGATAAAAAACTCTAACAATGCATTCAACCCCGCTCATTTCATTCACTCGGACTGGACCTACCCCGAATTAATTGACACCTCGCTATTCTGCTAATTTGATCTATCGATAGGCAGATTCTCTAGCGAGATTTTATTTTACCACCTTATTTTATTTGTTGTTTCTGTTTGTTACATCCTCCATGTGTATCGCCGCGTGGAATACTCAACATTTCTATCTCGCGCAAGCTAATATATAGAGTCGTGAATGCCAAATCGATGCAATAGGATGATTCATTGTCTTTGTCCAATTTAATTAATTCTGTCGAGCCAGGTATTTCGGCGCGTGATTTTAAACGCCGTTTCCTTTGGCTGATATTTCATACCTGGAATATTCCACCCATATTCGGCCTGGGTTTTATTCTGGTCATTGGTGTGCTTACACCAAAACAAATGCTGGGGATATTAACTACGCCACTTGAACCTGCATATATTCTGGCTTGGCTGATATTTTCCATGTGGTTTCTTCCCAGAAAAGTGCGCCCGCTATTATCCTGGCTTGAACAGCAGCCAGGAAGCTCATCGCTGGCGGCTCTGGATGCGGTACGGCATTTCTCTGTCTATTACTGGGTATTATTTATTATATATCTTGTTGTTGCACCCGCATCGGTGATTTATGCTGCGCAGATCTATACGAATTTTGTCGCGACGCCTGTTGATTGGCTGCGAATCGAACTGATTGCATTAATTGTATCGATCATTGTGGGCTTGCCGATATTTTTCCGTATATTTGATTTGTTCGGGATCGCGTTGGGTAATATACCGCTACGTCAGCCGATTTTTACGATTAAAACAAAAGTGTTTTTGATTGGTGCGCTTATACCGCTATTGATCGACACGATGTTGGTGCAATATTACTGGACACGTACCGGCTATTTTTCTTACGAGACATTTTTTGTTTGGTTGTTTTTGGAGGTTCTGGCGGTCGCGGGCAGTCTGATTTTTGCGTACAGTTTTGCGCAGGCAGTGGCGCCATTGCAAACCATGATTGCATCACCGAAAAACGCACAACACTTGAATTTTTCGATCTTAACGGCGCGCTCGACCGATGAGATTGGAGTATTAACGGGTGATTATCGACGGCTTCTTGAAGATTTACATTTGCAGAGCGATATTCTTAATCTTAATAATAAGTTGTTACGGAGCACGGGTGGCTTCAATAATACGGCGAAAGTGTTTCGCGATATTATTGAATTATGTCGGCAGGCGCTTGACGCGGACAGGGTATTTCTGATTATTTATGACAAGGAATCGGATCAATTGGTAGGGGTTATCGATACGCAGCATGACTATGAGCCTGATGGTTATTATCGATTAGGTATGGATGAAGTATCATTGGCAGTATGGATATTTAAGGAATGCGCCAGTGTTACGGTTGACGATATTTATACCGATCAGCGGGTGAGTCCACGTATGCGAGAAAAATTTCCGATTCGTTCCATCATTGGTACGCCACTACGTGTAGATGAAGAAATTACCGGCGTGTTAATGGCGGCATCGCAAATCAGACCGCATGTTTATACGGGTCGTGATGTTGCCATAATGGAAGGCTTGGCGCGGGAAGCAGCCTTTGCACTTCATACGCAACGTCTTCGTGATGACCAGCTGCGTGCAGAAGCAGAGATTCGCAAGCTTAATATGGAATTGGAAACGCGGGTTAGTGAACGTACTGCCCAGTTGGTGTTGGCTAATAAGGAACTGGAAGCCTTTTCGTATTCGGTTTCGCATGATTTGCGTGCGCCATTACGTGCAATTGATGGTTTTAGCCTGGCATTGGTGGAAGATTATACCGACAGGCTCGACGCAGATGCGCGTGACTATATCAAACGCATTCGGCAAAATACATTACGCATGGGTGAGTTAATAGAAGATCTATTGCAGTTATCGCGAATCGGACGCGCGGACCTGGATGTCCGAAAAGTCAACATATCATCGATAGCGGCAAATATTTTGCTGCAACTATCCTCACTGCATCCGGATCGTAAAGTTGAGACAGATATAGATACCGACTTGACGGTGTTTGCTGATGAACGGTTATTACACAATGTCATGACCAATTTATTGGATAATGCCTGGAAATATACCGGCAACACCACGTCGACAAAAATTACTGTAGGCAAACGGAATGTGAACGGGGAAATTGCGATATACGTACGTGATAACGGTGCAGGTTTTGATATGCGCTATGTGGATAAATTATTTGGCGCTTTCCAGCGTTTGCACGGCAAAGAATTTCCGGGTTCTGGCATCGGCCTGGCCATCGTCGCCCGTGTTATCCACCGTCATGGTGGTCAAGTATGGGCAGAATCTGCAGTAAATGAGGGCGCTACATTTTATTTTACATTGGGTAAGGTTGCTGGAGAATTATAGCTGTAATTATAATAATGTATATTAAACAGCTGGTGTACAATTACGATCTTCTATAATATTTTGATAGAAGTGTCTCTGCAAAACGACTGTTGCGCTCATAAAAAATAAACTGTATATACTATGTCGGGGACCGTATCCATATCACCTTAACCCTGTGAGAAATGGAAGATTATGTCAGATACACATAAAATCATATTACTTGTTGAGGATAATCCCGATGATGAAGCCCTCACATTGCGCGCATTAAAAAAAAATAATATTTATAACGAAGTGATGGTTGCTCATGATGGGGTGGAGGCGCTGGATTATCTGTTTGGTACTGGTCAATACACAGGTCGTGATATCGTCGATCAACCGCAACTCATACTGCTCGATCTCAAACTGCCAAAAATTGATGGGCTGGAAGTGCTACGTCGTTTGCGTGACAACAACCAAACGAAAACGTTACCTGTTGTTATCCTCACTACTTCGAATGAAGAACGCGATATTCTTTCCAGTTATACGCTCGGCGCGAATAGTTATATTCGTAAACCCGTGGATTTTGAGCAATTTATGGAAGCGGTTCGTCAACTTGGTTTGTATTGGCTGGTGCTTAACACACCGCCGCCTGCGTGAGGTTAATTGAATGTCAGTCGTGTTGGGTGTCCTGCTGGTAGAGGATGATGAAGATGACGCGTTATTAATATTGCGTGAATTACGCAATGGTGGTTATACCCCGGATTATCTCCGCGTCGACACAGCAGCAGAACTACGTGCAGCACTGGAGTCGCGTCAGTGGGATGTGATTATTACCGATCACAACTTGCCTGGATTTAGTTCTGTGCAAACCCTTGAGTTGGTGCATGAACTGGAGCTTGATACTCCGGTTATTATCGTTTCAGGTTCGATTGGTGAAGATATTGCCGTCAGCGCCATGAAAAGCGGCGCAAATGATTACATTATGAAAAATAACTTGTTACGTCTCATCCCCGCTATTGAGCGTGAGTTGCGTGAGGCAGATAACCGGCTTTCAAATCGGAATGCACAGGAAACGATTCAACGTCTGGCGTATCATGATGCACTTACAGGACTGGCAAATCGTTATGAATTTGAAGCACGTGCTACACGTGCGCTAAAGATGGTGGGAGGTTCGGTGCAGCATGCGTTGCTGTATCTGGACCTCGATCAATTCAAGATTATTAATGACACCTGTGGCCATGTGGCAGGTGATGAGTTATTGCGGCAGTTGTCAGTGTTGTTGCACACCCCGATTCGAGATGCAGACACCCTGGCAAGGCTGGGTGGCGATGAATTTGGCATACTATTAGAGCAATGTTCGATTGCACATGCGATTGAAGTGGCAGAGCGCATGCTGCAGATTATCAAGGAATTTCGTTTTGTCTGGCAGGATAAATCTTTTTCAATTGGAGCCAGTATTGGTCTGGTGATGCTCGAAAATAATAACCAGACTTTGATGGATGTATTACGGATGGCTGATCTGGCTTGTTATGAAGCCAAGGACAAAGGACGTAATCGGATCCATGTATACCGTGCTGATGATGCAGAGTTACAGCAACGCCATGGTGAAATGCAATGGGTAACACGACTAAATAACGCTCTGGAAAATAACCAGTTTGTTTTATACCGGCAATGTATTAAGCCACTGTCTGGCAATGGCGCTTTGCATTGTGAATTTCTGCTGCGGATGATCGCCAAAGATGGCAAAATAATCATGCCCGGTGCATTTATCCCTGCTGCGGAACGCTATAATCTCATGCCGGCAATCGATCGCTGGGTAATAAAAAATGCATTTGATTTTATGCGATTTAATCAGGGCAACATAAAGAATGCTTTGCCGCAAATATTTTTTATCAACCTTTCCGGCGGGACGTTAGGTGATGAACAATTTTCGCAATTTGTCGTCGATGAAATACAGCGCTGTAATTTGGCGCCAGAATCGATTGGGTTTGAAATTACCGAAACCGCCGTGATCGCCAATCTGGTTGGCGCTTTAAATTTCATCAAGAAGATGAAGCGCCTCGGTTGCTTTATAGCACTGGATGATTTTGGCGCCGGGCTGAGTTCTTTCTCTTATTTGCGGACGATACCGGCAGATTACATCAAGATTGATGGAAGTTTTATTGTGACGATGTTACAGGATTCGATGAATCATGCCATTGTTGACTCGGTTAATCGCATTGGTCATGTGGCAGGTTTAAAAACTGTCGCAGAATTTGTGCAATCAGAGGAAATCAGGCAAAGGCTGATTCAATTGGGTGTCGACTATGCACAGGGATATGGCATCCACAAACCAGAGCCGCTGGACATGGGCTACCTGCGCGAAAGTGGTTAATTCCGGCTTCTAAAGCGATGTTTGCTAAGCGAAAGCCTGTTTGGCTGCTTCAATCGTTTCACCCGCTACATCAATCACACTGACATTCGGATCCAAACCAAGCTTGCTAAATGCCGGTACCGTTTTGTAATCAACACCCGCTAGTCGATGTTTGCTGCCGGCATGACTCTCAAGATTGGCCACAATAACAAGATCGGTGTAGTCAGCATTGCCCGCATGAACACGCTCGTGATTTTCATGTTCGGCGGCAACCATGATCAATTCTGGTGAGAAATTCCATTTTTTCAGAATGGCTTCGCCAATCATCGGGTGAGCTTTTTCAATAATATGATTGAGTAATTCTTCATTATCCAATAATTGTGGTGAATCTTCGGCGCGGCTGATGATGGGCAGGGCACCGATATCATGTACCAGCCCGGCAAGCAGGGCCTCATCGGGTTTGAGTTTGGTAAATTGTTTGCAAAGTGCATGGCTAATGGCAGCTACTTGAATACTGTGTTGCCAGATATCACGCAGTTTTTTGTCGGTTACGTCCGTCGTCGCCTGGAACATTTGTTCCATGGCGATACTGGTAACCAGATTGCGTGTCATGGTTGCCCCCATGCGGGTGATGGCGGATTCAACTGAATCGATAGTACGTGAGGCTCGCAGCAACGGGCTGTTGGCAACCTGGATTAAACGCGCTGACAAAGCGGCATCGGTAGTAATAACTTTGGCAACCTGGCCCATGCCGGCACTTTCATTTTCGAGTGTTTCGCGCACACGTAGCGCAACTTCGGGCAGGGTGGGCAGCGTGAGCTTGCCATTGTCCAGATCCGATAGCAGTTGATCGAGTAACTCTTCTTCAATTTTATTGAACACCTGTAAAACCCCTGATGCAAACGTCCTGATATGGGTGTTATCGGCCAGTGAGAGCGAATATTAAGTGGGGAATTTCGGCTACGGAATGTCCATATCCAACGAATAGGGTAAGGGCTGCAGCTGCAAACGCTGCTCGGGTGATGGGCCAATTTGCAGTTCGCCACTCTGCGCTGCTTCGCGTTGAATGACGGCGAGGATATCCATACCACCCTGGGGGCCGGGTTGGGCAGTCACAATCTTGCCAATACTTTGGTCATTTGCGGTGGAATGATAGATATCCTGGCCAATAAGTGGAGTGTTTGACTGGTTTATATGTGCTTTGTATAAACGTCGTTTCACTTTACCCAGATAATGTGTACGGGCAACGATTTCCTGCCCAGGGTAACAGCCTTTTTTGAAATTGACCGCACCTAGCAGCTCAAGGTTGAGCATCTGTGGGACAAACTCATCGACCACGCCTGGCAATATCGTTGGTAGTCCGGCTTGTATATCTAACCATTGCCAGGGCGTGTTGCCGGTGACTACCTGAGACTCACTCAGTTTGGGCCAGTCAGACATAAATGTGTTTGGCGAGCTGATGAGCAGGTAACGAGCACTCATGCCGGGCATACGTATCATGCACACATCTCCTGCTATGTGCGCGGCATAATCCGTCGTGGGTGAATGTGTATACAGTTGACTCAGGTGTGCTGAACTTCCTGCCCCCGCGAATCCCAGACAGACCAAGGAATCAGAGGCATCTTGCAGGGAAACTTGGCTGCGCAGCACGAACATGCGTAGCCGCTTCAAAGTTGTATCCAGAACTGCGCGAGGCAATACCAGTAAATAAGCGGATGCCTGGCGAACAACCAGCAATTGCGTAAGGACACGTCCTTTGGGACTGCACCAACTACTCAGTTGCGCATGTGTCAGGGTAACTTGTTTGATATCGTTGCTGAACTGGCCTTGCAAAAATACTTCACTGTCATCACCGGTTACTCGAATAATGGCCAGATGGTCGAGTATCGCCAGGATATTCCCGGTTGCCGCTGCCCGCACCTCGTCACGCGGTTCCCTCAATTGAAATACATAGGCATCGGTCTGATGACCGCCGAGTTTTTGTAGGTGATTTGACCAGGATGCATCCATAACTAGATAAGGTTTTCTGTTGCCTGTAAGCCAACATTGTATAACATTGGTGGAATGAAGCAATTGGTCTACACTCTGTGGGAATGATGCAACAACAACAACGACCCAAGTTTCTCAATCTTCTTAAGATCCGTCTGCCGGTTACCGGCATTACGTCGATTTTACACCGGATTTCCGGGGCATTACTGTTCCTGGCGATTCCCGCGCTGATCTATGTATTTCATCTTTCATTAGAGAGCGAAGCTGATTTCAATTTACTTGGCCAATGGGTTGCGTTGCCGTGGGTGAAACTTATCGCGACATTACTGGCATGGGCGTTATGGCATCATTTGCTCGCGGGTATTCGCTATTTGTTTACCGATGTTGCATTAGGACTGGAGCTCGTGATTGCGCGCAGAACGGCATGGATTGTTAATGCATTGAGTATTGTCGGTCTAGTGGGATTAATTGGAGTATTGTGGTTATGAGTTGGCGCGCACAGGGATTGCGAACCTGGTTATTGCAGCGTCTTAGTGCGGTGTACATGTTATTGTTTGCTGTCAGTTTCGGTATTTATCTGTTGCAACACCGACCGATTGATTATACATGGTGGAGTGATTTGTTTACCCGCCCAGCAGTTGTTGTGGCGAGTTTATTGTTTTTTGCGGCCTTGTTGTATCACGCCTGGGTCGGAGTGCGAGACATCATGGTGGATTATATCCACGACACAGTGATTCGCTTTACCTTGTGGATATTGGTTACGTTATTCCTGATTGCCATGGGCAGTTGGGTTTCATTGATTTTGTTGTCGATGGTAGAAATATGAAAATAGCACATCGTAAATTCGATTGTCTGGTGATTGGTGCCGGTGGTGGCGGATTACGCGCTGCTTTACAGTTAGCCCAGGCCGATGCCAGTGTCGCAGTGGTCTCCAAAGTATTTCCCACGCGTTCTCATACGGTTGCCGCACAAGGTGGTATTAATGCTGCGTTGGCCAATGTCCGCCCGGACAACTGGCATTGGCATATGTTTGACACTGTCAAAGGCAGTGACTATCTGGGTGATCAGGATGCGATTGAATATATGTGTCGTGCTGCCGCCCATTTGGTGATTGAGCTGGAGCATGCCGGCGTACCATTTTCACGCATGCCGGACGGGAAAATTTATCAGCGCCCGTTTGGCGGGCAAAGTCAGAACTTCGGTGGTGCACAAGCCGCACGTACCTGCGCAGCGGCTGATCGCACCGGTCATGCCATGCTGCACGCGTTGTATCAACAAAACATTCGTGCCAAAACGCATTTTTTTGATGAATATTTTGCTATCGATATGTTGAAAGACAAGGAAGGCGTCATTCTCGGTGCCTTGATCATGGAAATTGA
This sequence comes from Gammaproteobacteria bacterium, assembly GCA_024641475.1. Classification (GTDB taxonomy): domain Bacteria; phylum Pseudomonadota; class Gammaproteobacteria; order UBA6429; family Thiohalophilaceae; genus JACQBC01. The sequence continues at coordinate 66,687 of JAHECZ010000009.1, read as the reverse complement.
AACCGGCGAAGCGCTGCTCATCGAAGCCAAAACCACGTTGTTGGCGACAGGTGGCGTCGGTCAATTATTTCGGACGAATACCAATGCGCGTATTAACACCGGTGATGGCATGGGCATGGCATTACGTGCCGGGATTCCGTTGGAAGACATGGAATTTTTTCAATTTCATCCGACCGGTATCGCCGGTCGCGGCATGTTGATCACCGAGGGTGCGCGTGGCGAAGGTGGCTATTTACTAAATAAAGATGGCGAACGGTTTATGGAACGTTACGCGCCACATGCGAAAGATCTGGCCAGTCGTGACGTGGTGAGTCGGGCTATCGCAACAGAAGTTCGCGATGGCCGTGGTTGTGGCCCCAAAGGGGATCACGTGATGCTCAAGCTTGATCACCTGGGTAAAGAGGTCCTTGATAAACGCCTGCCGGGAATTTCATCGATGGTACGCACTTTTCTGGGTATCGATCCCGCGCAGGAATCGATACCGGTCTTTCCAACAGCGCATTACACCATGGGCGGCATTCCAACCAATCGCTTTGGGCAGGTGGTGGTGCCGGTGGCGCAAGGTGAAGAGGCGATTCCAGGTTTATACGCCGTCGGGGAGTGTGCCTGTGTATCGGTGCATGGCGCGAATCGACTTGGCGGCAATTCCTTGTTGGATATTATTGTGTTTGGCCGTTCTGCCGGTAATCACATCATTGATTATTTACGTGACCATCGTTATCACCGACCGATGGATGATAACAGTGTCGAGCAAGCCATGGCGCGACTTGGCCGTTGGGATCAACGCGGCCCAGGTGAATCGATCGCGCGATTGAAAGATGACTTGCAGGCAATTATGGAAAAATATTGTGGCGTGTTCCGTACCGAAGATGTCTTGCAAGAAGGGGTTATCAAAGTGAAGGAATTAGAACAGCGCTTGCAACATGCCCGCTTGCAGGATCACAGCAAGATTTTTAATACCGCACGCGTGGAAGCACTGGAATTAGAGAACTTAATGGATGTGGCATTGGCCACGGTCTGTTCCGCCGCTGCCCGTAAGGAAAGTCGCGGCGCACATTCGCGGATAGATTATCCTAAACGCGATGATGCACATTGGTTAAAACACAGTCTCTATTATAAAGAAGAGCAGCGCATGGCCTATAAGCCGGTGCGGCTCAAACCTCAGACCGTGGACACGTTTCCACCCAAAGAACGGGTCTACTAATACCGAACGACACAGGTGAGTAACATGCGTTTTCAGATTCAGCGCTACAACCCGGAAACCGACAAGACGCCATATTTAAAAGAATATGAGCTAACGGATATTCCGATCGGCATGATGTTGCGGGATGCGTTGTTACAGATCAAGGCTCAGGATGAGAGTTTTACCTTTCGTCATTCCTGTGGTGAAGGTGTGTGTGGTTCTGATGCGATGAACATCAATGGAACAAATGGTCTGGCCTGTTTAACGCCTGTATCAAAATTGGCCGAGCCGATTGTAGTGCGGTCGGTGCCTGGTATGCCGATCATCCGTGATCTGGTGGTGGATATGAGTCAGTTTTACCATCACTATCGTGCGATAAAACCTTATCTGATCGTACATGATCCGATGCCGGAAGTGGAGTTGCGGCAATCACCGGAAGATCGTGACAAACTCGATGGATTATATGAATGCATTCTGTGCGGCTGTTGCACTACAGCATGTCCGTCTTTCTGGTGGAATCCGGATAAATTTCGTGGCCCGGCCGCACTGTTACAAGCGTATCGCTTCCTGGCAGATAGTCGCGATCAGGCGACCAACGAACGGTTGCAGGATCTGGATGGACCGTACCGAATGTTTCGCTGCCATACGATTATGAATTGCGTTACTGTCTGCCCGAAAGGATTGAACCCCACTGCGGCGATACATAAAATCAAAACGCTGATGCTGAAGGAAATGATTTGAACACGGTCAGCGAACCCGATATTGAAGTGGCACGCTTACGCTGGCAGTGTCGCCGCGGCATGCTGGAGCTGGATTTATTATTTGAACATTTTATTGATACACGCTATGTGGATCTTGACGAAAAAACCAAGGCGGTGTTTTATGAACTGCTAACGTTTGCCGATCAGGATCTGTTCGAATATTTTTTTAATAACCGTCAACACCCCGACAAGGATGTCGCAGATGTCATCGATTATATACGGCGCACCGTTACTGATTGAATTGTTACCCTCGCGATTATTTCGCTATTATCTAATTATTCTGCATTCAATTGTACTGCTGGCCATGCTTCTGCCGAACAGATTACCTGTCTGGTTAAATGGTTTGTTGCTGATTGGCATTATTCTGCACGCAGTGCGAATATATTTTGTTCAGAAAAACGTACCACATACTGCAGCATGGGTATGGCAAGATATGGATTGCTGGCATGAGCGCGCTACAGATCGGACATGGCAGATGGAGCCGGACTATTTTCTAACGACATGGTTGATCATCATTCCATTGCGCGACTCCATGCATAGACGCTATCGACTACTTATCTGGAAAGATCAGCTGGGAGACGATTACTATAAGGCGCTATACCGCCGCTTAAAATTTTATCGTGAGCAGAAATCTCAGCTAGTTGCCGGCGAATAGTTGTGTGGTGTGAGAATGGTATCGGTGATCGTATTGCGCGTATCCGGGTCAGGATAATCCAGAGTATAATGCAAACCACGGCTTTCCTTGCGGCGCAATGCAGATTGAATAATCAGGCTGGCACAGACAGACAAATTGCGCAGCTCTAATAAATCATTGGTGACCCGGAAGTTTCCATAATACTCATCGATTTCATGCAGCAATAAATTCACGCGACGTTCGGCGCGTTGTAGACGTTTTGTCGTCCTGACAATACCAACATAGTCCCACATGAATTGCCGCAGTTCATGCCAGTTATGGGTTACCACCACTTCTTCATCCGAATCCGTGACCCGTGATTCATCCCATTCCGGCAACGTCGTGGTGACAGGCGAACATTTTTCCCGCTGAATGTGTGCGCTGGCCGCCTGAGCAAACACCAGACATTCCAGTAATGAGTTACTTGCCAAGCGGTTGGCGCCATGCAATCCGGTATGGGCGACTTCGCCAACCGCATAAAGTCCTGGAATATCGGTTTGTCCGTCCAGATTGGTGATGACGCCTCCACAGGTGTAGTGGGCCGCAGGCACCACAGGTATTGCTTGTTTGGTGATGTCATAACCAAACTGCAAACAACGTTGATAAATCGTCGGGAAGTGTTCTTTGATGAACTCCGCTGGTTTATGGCTGATGTCCAATAGCACATATTCACTGCCCAGGCGCTTCATCTCATGATCAATGGCGCGCGCCACGATGTCGCGGGATGCCAATTCACCTCGCGGATCAAATTGCCGCATGAATTCCTGGCCATTGGGCAATAACAGGCGAGCTCCTTCTCCGCGCAAGGCTTCAGTCAATAGAAAGGCTTTGGCGTGAGGATGATAGAGGACAGTAGGGTGAAACTGATTGAATTCCATGTTAGCCACACGGCAGCCGGCACGCCAGGCCATCGCAATACCATCGCCGGTTGCGGTGTCCGGATTGCTGGTGTAGAGATAAACTTTACTCGCACCGCCCGTCGCCAGGACCGTACACGGTGCGCGAAATACGCGCACATGATTGGATTGCCGATCTAATGCATACACACCATGACAGGCCTGTTTAGGCTGCCCCAGTTTGTGGGCAGTAATCAGATCAATCGCGATGTGATGTTCATATATCTTGATATTCGGATTGCGTTTGACCAAGTCAACCAGGGTGGTTTCCAGGGCTTTGCCCGTTGCATCTGCAGCATGAATGACACGACGATGCTGATGTCCTCCCTCCTGAGTTAGATGGTATTCACCGGATTGGTTAGGTTGTTGACGGGTAAACGCTACGCCAGAATCGATTAGCCACTGAATATTTTCCTTGCTATGGCTTACGGTATGACGAACCGTATCGGCATGACAAAGTCCCGCTCCGGCAGTGAGTGTGTCCTGAATATGTGACTCAATTGAATCCTCAGTATCGAGGACGGCAGCAATTCCACCCTGCGCATAATAAGTACTGCCTTCTTCCACTTTAACTTTAGAAATCAAAGAGATACGACAGTTTTTGCCCAAACGCAATGCCAGACTTAATCCAGCAGCACCGCCACCGATAATGACCACGTCAGACTCAATTTGCATGTATCTGTTCCGGTAAAAAAACCTTACACTAAGCCTCAGGAAAGGCCGTGATGCACCACTTTAGTTCAGCCTTGCATACCTATAAAATCCCAGTTGTAAGAACAGGTTATAGCTGCGGTTGGTGTGTCTACATCATCAGTTACAATAACGTTTATTTTTCTGTGCGAGCGAACTCTAGCATGATTAAGCTGTCTTATGCTGTGTCCGCCGGACACTTTGAAGCTGGAAAAAAGGGTTAATGTCCGGATGGGTGATCGGGAAACTGACCAGGCACTGGTAGATCGGGTTTTAATTGGCGAGAAGCGCGCTTTTGATGCCCTGGTCGTGCGTTATCAGTCACGTGTCGTGAAAGTAATATCGCGCTATGTGCGCGATCCTTCCGAGGCACTGGACTTGTCGCAAGAGGCTTTTATCAAAGCCTATCGTGCCTTGCCTAACTTTCGTGGCGAGAGCGCGTTTTATACATGGCTATACCGAATTGCGATTAATACGGCCAAGAATTTTTTATCCTCGCAGGTTAGACGACCACCACAGGACGATGTGGCCGTGGAAGATGCAGAACATTACGAAGGTGCGTCGGAATTAAAGGATACGGCGACGCCGGAACATAATTTGATGCGGGATGAAATCGAACGGGTCATTTTTAAGACTATCGATTCCTTGCCCGAAGAATTACGCACTGCAATTACTTTGCGTGAATTGGAAGATATGAGTTACGAAGATATTGCCGAAGCCATGGGATGCCCCATTGGCACCGTGCGATCCCGGATTTTTCGGGCACGGGAGGCTATCGACAAGCAACTCAAACCGTTACTAGATGAGCAATGATGGCCATTAATGGAATCGAGGTGAATGTATGAATGATCAGAAGAAAGAATCGCTCTCCGCATTTATGGATGGTGAATTTACCTCTGCAGAGGCGTTCGTCGATCAGCTAAAACTGGATGCGGAATTTTCCAATGCATGGTCGCGTTATCACCTGATTCGTGACGTAATGAAAAATCGTCATCTTCCGCAGGCTACCGTTTTGAGCCAGCGGATTACCACAGCCTTGCAGGCAGAGCCAGCACTGCTCGCGCCACGGCATAAGCGAAGAATTTCGCGTCATACCGGCCAATTAATTGGCTGGTCGGTCGCTGCCAGTCTCATGTTAGTGACGGCAATCTGGTTTAGTCAGCGGGTATTACCGGGTGATGAAGAAGGGGTTGGCTTGACCGCATTCAATCAGGACGGCCAAACCACCGCCGAGGTTGAACAGACATTGAGCGATTATATCGTTAACCATAATGAGTATTCCGCCAGCGCCAAAATGCAAGGGATGCTGCCCTATACCCGGTTAATCAGTTATTCTTCGGCACAACAACAAGCGGGTAACCGGATCGAGTAAATGTCGTTGCTGCGCCATGCTCTTGCAATAAGTTTGCTGCTGTCTTCAACCTGGTGTTATGCAACCAATACCAGTGACGTTGAGCGTTGGTTGCAATTAATGCATTCTGCTTCCCATACGTTAAACTATAACGGTACCTTTGTTTATCAGCAGGGTAAACAACTGACTGCGATGCGAATTGTTCATGCGGTCGACGAAGAAAACGGCGAGCGTGCCCGATTGGTTTCTCAAGATGCCATTGGTCGGGAAGTAATTCATTCCCGCGATCGCGTCTTGTGTATTTTGCCGGATGTGCGTTCGGTGATGGTGGAAAAAGGTCGACAGGAAAGCGAGTTCCCTCCGGAATTTCCGGTTGACGTTGAAGATTTGATGGATACCTATATCTTCGTACTTGAGAAACAGGAGAAAGTGGCAGGCCGAATTGCCCAGAAGCTGGTAATTCGACCAAAAGATAACTTCCGCTATGAAAATCGCTTATGGATCGACGCTAAAACCGGATTGCTATTACAAAAGAAAATGTACGATGAGCGTAAGCGCTTAATTGAACATTTTATGTTTACAGAATTACAATTTGTCGATCAGATTGACGATGCTGAGTTAGAGCCAAGCATTACCAGTAAAGATTATAAATGGATCGAAACTGAAGATGCGCCTTATCCTGAGGAATCCAAGGGCGGCTGGACAGTATTAAATTTGCCCGCCGGGTTTTATGAGGATGTTGCCCGCCACCACCGCTTGCCAAACTCCAAATCCTATATAGATCATCTGGTGTATACCGATGGTCTGTCCACCGTGTCCGTGTTTATAGAACCATTAACGGTTAAATCTAAAAAACTCAATGGGGTATCCCGGCTTGGTGCCGTCAATGCCTATGGTCGGGTTACCGAAAGATTTCATATTCTTGCCGTAGGCGAAGTCCCGCAGGCAACGCTGAAAATGATCAATAATTCAGTTTACTATGATGAAAGCGATACGCCATGATTGAAGAGGAAGCCACTGTCATCGCCGTGGCTGATGGCTTTGCGATAATTGAAGTCGCAAGGCAAAGCAGTTGTGGCCAGTGTGCTGCTGCCAAGGGTTGTGGTACCTCGGTTTTTGCCAGTTGGTATGGCAAGCGCATGAACCAGATGCGGGTAATTGATGCTATTCATGTTGCAGTCGGTGATCATGTGATTGTTGGTATGAAAGAAGATGCCCTGGTTAAGGCATCGCTGCTTATCTATCTTATGCCCTTGTTGTCAATGGGCCTGTTTGCCATTGTCGGTCGCTGGATTTTTGCTGAGATGTTATTAATCGCGGTAAATGATGCCGTATTATTATTGTTCGCTGTGTTGGGATTGTTAGTCGCATTACGTGTAGTGAGCAAAATGCAGCGGCGCGTCGTGAATAATCCGGATTATCAACCGGTCATTTTGCGCCGTGGCGCAAGTGGCAATCGTATTGAACTGAGTGTTCCAATGTCCAAGGAGTTTTGAGGTGAAGATGTCAACAAAATCCATGTCAGGTATTGCAGGGATAATCGTACTGTTTAGCGCCATGCTGTTATCGCCGCTGGTGGCGGCGCAGGCGGCTGGGTTGCCGGATTTTACAGAGCTGGTTGAAAAAGTTGGCCCTGCCGTAGTCAATATCAGCACCTCACAGAAAATAAAGCATAAGAAAATACCACAACCCCAGGGACGTGGTGAAATGCCGGAAATGCCCGAGGATTCACCGTTTGGCGATCTATTTAAACATTTCTTTGGTGATCCCAACGGTGGCGGAATGGATGAATTCAATACCCAATCATTGGGTTCAGGATTCATTATCGATGCCAATGGTTATGTCTTGACGAATCATCACGTTGTCAAGGATGCCAGCGAGATCGTTGTGCGACTCAATGATCGGCGCGAATTAAAAGCCAAGGTTATTGGCAGTGATGCACGTAGTGATATTGCGTTACTCAAGATTGATGCATCTAATCTACCAACGCTCAAGTTGGGCAATGCGGAAAAGGAAAAAGTCGGCGAATGGGTGATGGCCATTGGCTCCCCCTTCGGATTTGATCATTCCGTTTCGGTTGGTGTTATCAGCGCCAAGGGACGTAGCTTGCCAAGTGAAAATTATGTTCCGTTTATTCAAACCGACGTAGCGATTAATCCCGGTAATTCCGGTGGACCCTTGTTTAATTTGCAGGGCGAGGTAATCGGCATTAACTCGCAGATATATACCCGCTCGGGTGGGTTCATGGGATTGTCGTTTGCGATTCCCATTAATGTGGCGATGGATGTCGTCAAACAGATTAAGGATAAAGGCAAGGTCACACGTGGCTGGTTGGGAATTCTGATTCAGGATGTCAATCGGGAATTGGCTGAATCATTTGGTATGGATAAACCTATGGGCGCGGCTGTATTGCGCGTGATCGATGAGTCACCCGCTGAGAAAGCCGGCTTCAAGGTTGGCGATGTCGTTATCGAGTTCGATGGCAAGATGATTCACCATTCTTCGGATCTTCCGCTGGCGGTAGGTACCACGCCAATCGATAAAAAAGTGAAAGTAAAAATCATTCGTGATGGTAAACCGGCATCCCTCGCAGTTAAAGTGGCGGAACTACCTGCCGAGGAACAACTCGCTGGACGTGGCGCAGACGCTGATAATGAAACCAAACCGGCCGAATTGGACAAGCTCGGCATGGCTGTTGATGAACTGCCGCCGGAATTACGCAGCCGCGAAGATGTTAAAAAAGGTGGTGTGGTGGTCAGTCGTATCGAAGATGGGGCGGCCAGCGAGGCAGGCATCCATCGAGGTGACATTATTCTGAAATTTAATAACCAGGATGTGAAAGGCGTCGCGCATTTTCGCGATTTGGTCACCGCGCTGGATAAAAACAAGTCCGTGCCGGTTCTGGTTCAGCGGCATCGCTCCCCGATGTATTTACCGTTGAAAGTTCCGGGTGAATGAAGCGCGAACTGACATTATATGTTCGTGAAGGCTGTCATCTGTGCGAAGACTTTTTAGTCCAGTTGCAGAATTTACTGGCAGGACATACCGACACCACACTGACACTTGTGGACGTGGATCGGGATCCGCAAACAGCCAGTTTATTTGGCTTGAAGGTTCCGCTGCTGGTCGCGCCAGAAGGCGAACTCTGTCATTATGAGCTGGATCAGGTGGCGGTGCGGGTGTATTTAAGCACTGGCCAAAATCCGATAAAATACCAATCCCACAAAGGCGCCAGGTAGGCGCCTTTTTCATATTGACCACCCAGGGGTGTTTGTGAGCGATTTGTCGCATATCCGTAACTTTTCAATTATTGCCCATATCGACCATGGCAAATCGACCTTGGCAGATCGTTTCATCCAGCAGTGTGGTGGCCTGACAGTACGGGAAATGTCCGCGCAGGTCCTTGATTCTATGGATATAGAAAAGGAACGCGGCATTACCATCAAAGCCCAAAGCGTCACCTTATATTACAAGGCGAAAGATGGCCGCAAATATCAGTTGAATATGATTGATACCCCCGGTCATGTGGATTTTGCCTATGAAGTGTCACGCTCCCTGGCTGCCTGTGAAGGCGCGTTACTGGTCGTGGACGCCTCACAAGGCGTCGAGGCCCAGAGTGTGGCGAATTGCTACACCGCACTGGAGCAGGGGCTGGAAGTCGTACCGGTGCTCAATAAAATTGACCTGCCGCAGGCCGAGCCAGAACGGGTTATCAAGGAAATCGAGGAAATCATCGGCATTGAGGCTTCGGATGCCAAGAGTGTTAGCGCCAAGACCGGTCAGGGTGTGGATGAATTATTAGAGGTGTTGGTCCAGCGTATCCCGCCACCCAAAGGCGAATTAACTGATTCATTACAAGCGCTCATCATCGATTCCTGGTTCGATAATTATTTAGGTGTGGTCTCGCTGGTACGGGTGGTCAATGGCGAACTCAGACCGCGTCAAAAAATTACGATGATGGCGGCAGGCCGAACCTATTATGTCGACAAGGTCGGCATTTTCACCCCCAAGAAAAAGGACACGGACAGCCTCAAGGCGGGTGAAGTGGGTTACATGATTGCTGGCATCAAGGAAATTGACGGTGCTCCGGTGGGCGATACGATTACCGGAACCGATCATCCTGCGGCAAAACCCTTGCCGGGATTTAAAGCCGTCAAGCCGCAAGTGTTTGCCGGTTTGTTTCCAATTGACACCGAGCAGTACGAGGCGCTGCGAGATGCTCTCGCCAAACTCAGGCTCAACGATGCGGCCTTGTTTTATGAGCCTGAGACTTCACAGGCGCTGGGTTTCGGTTTCCGCTGCGGCTTTCTGGGAATGCTGCATATGGAAATTATTCAGGAACGCTTGGAACGTGAATATAATTTGAGTTTGATCTCGACGGCGCCGACGGTCGTATTTGAATTGGTCACCAACAAAGGCGAGACGATCCAGATTGATAATCCGTCAAAAATGCCCGAGCCCGGTTTCTATCTGGAAATTCGCGAACCCATTATTACGGCGCATATTCTGGTGCCGCATGACTATGTCGGTAATATTATCAGCCTCTGTACCGAGAAGCGCGGCTCACAAAAGAAGCTGCAATATCTGGGCAGTCAGGTATCGATAACCTATGAAATGCCGCTCAATGAAGTGGTTATGGATTTTTACGATCGGCTCAAATCCGTGAGTCGTGGTTATGCATCACTGGATTATGAATTCAGCCGTTTCCAGATTTCGGATCTGGTAAAGCTGGATATTTTAATCAACGGTGAAAAAGTCGATGCCTTGTCCTGCATTGTGCATCGTGCCGTGTCGGCATCGCGTGGGCGGGAATTGGTTGAAAAAATGAAGGAGTTGATTCCGCAACAGATGTTCGAAGTGGCAATCCAGGCTGCAATCGGCGCCAAGGTTATTGCACGTACCAATGTGAAAGCACTCCGTAAAAATGTTATCGCCAAATGCTATGGTGGTGATATTACGCGTAAACGCAAACTGTTGGAGAAGCAGAAAGAAGGCAAGCGCCGTATGAAACAGGTCGGCAAGGTGGAAATACCGCAAGATGCATTTTTAGCGGTACTCAATGTAGGAAAGGATAATAAATGAAATTGGATGAACTCTCGTTATTGATATTAATCGTAACAATTGCCGCAGCAGCAATTTGGGCTTTGCATGCATTTGTATTGAGTAAACGCGATGTTCCGGCGGTGTCTGCCGAAGCGGCCAAACCACCGGTATGGCTTGAATATTCGCAGTTCGTGTTTGCGATCGGATTGATTGTGTTAATGATTCGCGTATTTGATCTGGCGGTTGTGTTATTAACCCTGACGGTATTTACCGGGGTGATCTGGGGTGGTTATTGGCTGGTTACACGTACAAAAAAATCTGCAGAGCTGACTGCCAGCGGCAAAGAAAATATCGCCGTGGAATTTTCCCGGTTTTTATTTCCCGTGGTCTTTATTGTACTGATTGTGCGCAGCTTTGTTGTCGAACCTTTTCAGATCCCCTCTGAATCGATGTTGCCGACACTGGAGAAGGGCGATTTCATTCTGGTCAATCGCTTTGCCTATGGGTTACGCATGCCCGTATTTAATACCAAATTGCTGGATTTGGGGAGTCCGCAGCGGGGTGATGTTTTTGTGTTCCGTTATCCGGATGATCCCAAGCTGGATTATATCAAGCGCGTGGTCGGGCTACCTGGTGATCGGATCAAATATATGAACAAACAGGTGTATATTAACGATCAACCGGTCAATTACGCGATGAAAGGTATCTATGCCAAACAGCCGGACAAGCATGAGTACGTGGAAAATCTCGGCGATGTCACCCATAATATTTTACTGAAAGACAATGCATTTTCGTCATTGCCGTTTTTGCCGGAAAATCAGGAAACCGTTGTGCCGCCACATCATTATTTTGCGATGGGAGATAACCGTGATAATAGTAGCGACAGCCGTGTCTGGGGTTTTGTCCCGGATGAAAATCTCAAGGGTCGGGCGTTCTTTATCTGGTTTTCCTGGGATGAGGGCCATGGTCCCAAGTGGCCGCGCGTAGGCATGAAAATCAAATAATAACTGGATAGCTTATTAAGGAGAACATGATGCGAAGTCTGAAACAACAACAAGGTATGACAGCGATTGGTTGGTTAATCGTACTCCTGCTGATAGTTGTCATTGCTTTATTGGTTATCAAAATCATGCCGATGTATCTCAATACCTTCAAAGTGTCCAGCGCATTGAATTCACTTAAAACCGATGTGACCGTGCAAGGCAAATCAGCTCTGGAAATTAAAAAAATGCTGATCAATCGCTTTGATATCGATATGTTACAAGTCATTACGCCTGACGAGATCGACGTGACACGGGGCGATCATGCTTACAATGTGCATGTCGGCCACGAATTCAAGGAACCATTGATTACTAACCTGTATATCACTCTGGTTGTCGATGAAGCAGTCGATATCCCGATGCAGCAGTAATGCCCGGACTTGAGCTGTTGTCGCGCCGTCTGGGTTATGCATTTCACGACCCGGTATTATTGGATTGTGCGCTGACGCACCGCAGTGCAGACAAGACCCATAATGAGCGACTCGAATTTCTCGGTGATGCTGTTTTAAATCTCACGATTTCGACAGAATTGTTTCAACGGTTTCCTGCTGCGGATGAAGGTGACTTGAGTCGCTTGCGGGCGCAACTGGTGAAAGGTGAAACCTTGAGTGTTATCGCGGCTGGCCTGCAATTGGGTGAGCATGTGCATCTGGGTGGTGGCGAACTCAAAAGTGGCGGTTTTCGTCGTGCCTCCATCCTGGCGGACACCCTGGAAGCTATCATTGGTGCCATCTATCTGGATGGTGGCATGGTCAAGGCAAAGGATTTTATTCTGCAGCATTTCAGTGAACAGCTTGCCGCTGCCCGCATCGATGCCTCGCTAAAAGATCCTAAAACACGTTTGCAGGAAATCATGCAGGCACGTGGGCTGGATTTACCCGATTACCAAGTGGTGCAGATGCATGGTCAGGCGCATAATCAGGTGTTTGAGGTACACTGCCGCGTTGTTTTATTGGATGAGCCAATTGTGGGTCGCGGCAGTAGTCGTCGCAAGGCCGAACAGGAATCAGCACAACATACCCTCGAATTATTAGAAGCAGCAAAAATATGAGCGATGATTTTCGTAGCGGCTATATCGCCCTGGTGGGACGCCCTAACGTTGGCAAGTCGACGTTACTTAACCACCTGATTGGCCAAAAGATCAGTATTACTACGCGCAAACCCCAGACCACACGCCACCGCATTTTGGGGATTAAAACCACGCCTGACAGTCAGTTTGTCTACGTGGATACCCCGGGTATTCATCATGGCGCAGGACGTGCATTACATCGTTATCTGAACCGCGCGGCACGCAGTATTCTGCCGGATATGCAAGTGGTGGTGTTTGTTGTGGAAGCACGCAAATGGACCAGCGAAGATGATCTGGTGTTGGAATCACTACGTGGTCTTGCCGTGCCAATCCTTGCCGCCGTAAATAAAATCGATCGCATCAACGAAAAAGCGCAGTTATTACCATTTCTGGAACAGCTTGGTCAGAAACACCAATTTGCCGCTATTGTGCCTATCTCGGCGCTCAAATCGACACAGTTGGAAGAATTGGAAGCTGCAATTCGCCAACATTTACCTGAGTCACTTCCATTATATCCGGATGATGCACTGACCGATAAAAGTTCACGGTTTGTTGCGACAGAATTTATACGTGAAAAAGTCGTGCGCAATTTATCGGCGGAGTTACCCTATTCGACGACCGTGGAAATTGATAAGTTCGATGAGACCGATACACTGCTGCGCATTTACGCCACTATCTATGTAGAGCGTGATAATCAAAAGGCCATTGTCATCGGTAAAAATGGTGAGATGCTTAAGCGTATTGGCCAACAGGCTCGTGAGGATTTGGAACGATTTTTCGACAAAAAAGTATTTCTTGAAACCTGGGTAAAAGTAAAATCCGGCTGGTCGGATGATGAGCGGGCGCTGCAGCAATTGGGCTATCGTGATGACACCAAGTAATCATCATACCGAACAGGCGTTTGTGTTGCATTCACGTGCCTATAGCAATACCAGTACGATCGTCGAAATATTAACCGAGCACGCCGGACGCATGGGTCTGCTGGCCAAAGGTGCACGCACACCCAAGTCGGCGTTTTATGGCGTACTCCAGCCCTTCATTCCGTTGTTTGTGTATTTTGGCGGTAAGGGTGAACTGCCTACCTTATATAAAGCCGAACCGGTTGCGGGACTTGCTGTATTACAAGGGGAGCAGCTTTACCACGGGTTATATCTGAATGAATTGCTGATGCGTTTATTGCATCGACATGATCCGCATCCTGGCTTGTTTGCGTTATACCGCGATACCTTGCAGTCATTACAAAACCAGCCCATGCCGGACATTGTGTTGCGCTACTTTGAATTACAACTGTTGGAAGAATTGGGTTATGGATTAAACCTGTCCATCGAGATTAGCCGTGGCGAACCGGTGATGGCGACACAGAGTTACCATTATGTCGTGGAGCAGGGGCCAGTAAGTCTCACCATCTCCGCTCACGCTGCGTTACGTATTGACGGTGCAACCCTCATAGCGTTACACGAACGGCAGTTATCCCAAACGGAACATCGCCAACAGGCGAAACTGTTAATGCGGACCGTACTGGATCACTACCTGGGTGAAACTCCGATCAAAACCCGGGAACTGTATCGGCAGTTTCGTAGTTGAATCATTTACGAATATTTTGCACAGTATCATCATGACAACTTCCAATTCTATTTTGCTCGGCGTCAATATCGATCACGTTGCCACCATCAGGCAGGCACGCGGGACACGCTATCCCGAGCCGATTCAGGCCGCCCTGATTGCTGAACAAGCCGGTGCGGATGCGATTACCTTGCATCTGCGTGAAGACCGCCGTCACATCCAGGATCGCGATGTGCGGATGCTCAAGGAAATCCTGCAAACGCGCATGAATCTGGAAATGGCCGTGACTCCGGAAATGTTACGTATCGCCTGTGAAATTCAGCCAGCCGATTGTTGTCTGGTACCTGAGCGCCGCGAGGAACTCACGACCGAAGGTGGTCTGGATGTCGTCGGACAACTCAGTAAAATTCGTGCTGCTTGTGCCCAATTAGCCGCGGCCGGTGTACGGGTTTCGTTATTTGTGGATGCCGATGCCGCGCAAATTCGCGCAGCAGCCGATTGTCAGGCGCCGGTTATTGAAATTCATACTGGCCATTATGCCAATGCGCATACGGCGGCAGCACACCAACAGGAACTGGCGCGCATCAGTCATGCTGTGGAGTTGGGAACGTCTTTGGGGCTGCATGTGAATGCCGGTCATGGACTGGATTACCATAATGTTTGCGCGATCGCGGCCTTGCCGGATATTCGCGAATTAAATATCGGCCATGCAATTGTAGCCCAGGCAATTTTTTCCGGTCTGCATGCCGCCGTGGCGACGATGAAGCAAACCATGCAGGCAGCGCGATTGGCATGATTTACGGGATTGGTACCGATATCGTGCGCGTGTCGCGCATGCAACGTAATATCGAGACTTATGGGACGCGCTTTGCGGCACGGCTATTACATCCGCAGGAATATGCCGAGTTTTTAACGCAAACTCGCCCGGCACATTTCCTCGCCAAACGCTTTGCTGCCAAAGAAGCGGCTGCCAAGGCGTTGGGTACGGGTTTTCGCGATGGTGTGCGGTTTAAAGATATCTATGTTGCGCACGACAGCTATGGCAAACCGATCCTGCAATTTGCCGGTGTCGCTGCCACTTTACTTGTACAGCATGCGGTACAGGCCTGGCATCTGAGCTTGTCAGACGAAGAAGAATACGCCGTGGCCTTTGTCGTACTGGATAAATCCTGAGTAATTTAACTCCAGCTCCGGGCGAGCCAGCCTGGACCTGCTGCGAGCAACAATGTAATTTCATCAAATACCCTGCCATGCGCAGCAATAATCACATCTTGATTACGTTGTTTGATAGCGTCTTCCAGTGATTTGGCTGTGTGTTTCAAACCCGGAACACCACAATAGGCAGTCGAGCCATAGAGTTTATGCGCGTGATCCCACATCGCAGTGTTATCTTGCGCATGAATCGCCTGTTGCAATTTATCATTGAGGACAGGCAATTCCTTGAGTAACATGGTCAGCAGATCTTTGGCAAGCGCCTCATTGCCGCCAGCCTGTTCCAGTGCCAGCTGTATATCGATGACCTTGCTCATGTGGTAAATTCCTGTCTCGTCGTGTCGAATAATAATCTGTTAGAATCAGCTTGGCAAAATTTGCCGCAGATAATATAAGAGTGCATGGACTATCCCACCATCGAAGCCTTTGTTGGCAACACACCACTGGTACGTTTACAGCGTTTACCGGGTAATACCACAAATCATATTCTGGTCAAACTGGAAGGCAATAACCCGGCAGGTTCGGTCAAAGATCGACCGGCATTGAGTATGATTGCCCGTGCTGAATCGCGTGGCGAAATAAAACCCGGTGATACCCTGATCGAGGCGACCAGTGGCAATACGGGTATCGCGCTGGCGATGGCAGCGGCTATAAAAGGTTATCGTTTGGTCTTGATTATGCCGGAGAACATGAGTCTGGAGCGGCGTGCCACAATGAAGGCATTTGGCGCAGAACTGGTATTAGTCACAGAAGCAGCCAGCATGGAAGGTGCGCGTGATCTGGCCACACAAATGCAACGTGAAGGTAAGGGCAAAGTATTGGATCAATTTTCCAATCCGGATAATCCGGCAGCGCATTATTATGGAACAGGTCCGGAGATTTGGCGCGATACGCATGGCGCTGTTACCCATTTTGTCAGTTCCATGGGGACTACCGGGACGATCATGGGAACCTCGCAATTTCTCAAAGAAAAAAATCCAGCCATTCAGATCATTGGCGTACAACCAGCGGAAGGTGCCAAGATTCCGGGTATACGCCGCTGGTCGAAAGAATATTTACCGTCGATTTTTGATGCCTCCCGAGTTGATAGCGTTATGGAAGTCAATCAGACGGAATCAGAAGAAATGACGCGCCAACTGGCGGCACGCGAAGGTATTTTCTGTGGCATCTCTTCCGGCGGCGCCGTCTCAGCTGCATTGCGTTTATCAACTGAAGTGCGTAATGCCGTCATCGTCGCCATTATTTGTGATCGTGGCGATCGCTATTTATCTACTAACGTATTTCCGTCCTGAGCCTTCATATGAACGTATTTGTTTTTGACATTGAAACGGTACCGGATTGTGATACCGGGCGGAAAATCCATGAACTACAGGGTCTGTCCGATCAAGACACCGCCAGCGTGATGTTTCAGAAACGCCGACAGGAAACCGGTACGGAATTTTTACGTCCACATCTGCAGCGTATTGTTGCCATCTCTGTCGCCATGCGCAGTCGTGATAAATTTACCGTGTGGACGCTGGGCGACCCGACGTCACCGGAAAAAGAACTGGTAGAACGCTTTTTTTCCGGCGTTGAGAAATATACCCCGACACTGGTTTCCTGGAACGGCAAGGGATTTGATTTGCCGGTATTACATTATCGGGCCTTGTTGCATGGCGTGAATGCCCATCGCTATTGGGAACATGGCGATGACGACAACAGTTTTCGTTATAACAATTATCTGAGTCGTTATCATTATCGCCATACTGATCTGATGGATGTACTGGCAGGTTATGAGCCGCGTGCTGTAGCACCCCTGCATGAAATCGCCGTGATGCTGGGTTTTCCGGGCAAACTCGGCATGGATGGTTCACAAGTATGGCCGGCATATCAAGCCGGGGAAATACAGCGTATTCGTGATTACTGTGAAACCGATGTGGTGAATACGTATTTAATTTATCTGCGGTTTCAAGTAATGCGTGGCCATTTGAGCGAGGTTGAATATCAGCAGGAATGCCAGCTGGTACGCGATACGTTACACACGGACGGTCGGGCACATCTGCAAGAATTTGTTGCGGCCTGGCCATCCTGATCAATCAGAGCAATTGCATGAGCCGTCGTCATCGTATCCCGACTGAACCTGTTGAAGCCACTATTCATGATCTTACCCATGAAGGTCATGGCGTTGCACGCGTCAACGGTAAAGCCGTGTTTATCCCTGGGACGTTACCCGGTGAAGTAGTGCGCTTTGTCTATACCGAACGCAAACGCAATTACGATACGGGTAAAATACAGGAAATTCTCACGGCGTCAGTAGATCGTATCACGCCAGCCTGTCCGCATTTTGATATCTGCGGTGGCTGTAACCTGCAGCATCTTGCTGCGCACAAGCAATTGGAATTCAAACAAAAAATTCTACTGGATAATTTGCAACGCATTGGTCATGTAATACCAAAAGAAGTTGTTGCACCTGTGACAGGACTTGCCTGGGGATATCGGCGCAAAGCGCGTCTGGGAACCCGGTTCGTACATAAAAAACAACGATTGATGATTGGTTTTCGCGAGAAGGCCAGTCATTTACTTGCTGATCTAGCTGTCTGTGAAACGCTGCATCCGAACGTGGGACATAAGCTGGCGGATATTGCCACACTGGTGAGATCCTTGTCGTGTTTCCAATCTGTCCCGCAAGTGGAAGTTGCCATTGCGGATAATGCCACTGCGATGGTGCTACGGCATCTTGAACCGTTAACTACGCAGGATATGGATCTGCTTGTCAACATGGCTAAACAAACTGGCTGGCATCTCTATCAACAACCCAAAGGGTTGGATAGTATTGCGCCGGTTTGGCCGAAAGACAGTACCTTAAGCTATCAGGTAGATCGACAACAAATCACGTTACAGTTTGTGCCCAGCGATTTTATTCAGGTGAATCGTGAAGTAAATCTGGCCATGATAGATGCGGCGATTGCAGAGTTGCAATTGGATGAATCCACAACGGTGCTGGAATTATTCAGTGGCCTGGGAAATTTTTCCCTGCCGATTGCTCGCCGTGCGGCGCAGGTCGTTGCAGTGGAAGGTGACAGCGGACTGGTGGCGCGTGCCAGAGAAAATGCGCAACGCAATGGCATTACCAACGTGCAACACCATATCGCGGATTTGTCACGGGATTGTCAGGATTTCCCCTGGATGAAAGCGCGTTATCACCGAGTCTTGCTGGATCCACCACGCAATGGTGCTGCCGAAGTATTGCCTGGTATTGTGGCGACCAGGGCGCAGCGCATTGTCTATGTCTCCTGCAATCCGTCCACCTTGGCGCGTGATGCCGGCATATTGGTGAATCAATATGGTTACCACCTGCAACAAGTGGGTGTGCTGGATATGTTTCCGCATACAGCACATGTCGAAGCACTGGCCGTGTTTACACTGGATTAAGTATGGCGATAGAGATTGAACGCAAATTTCTTTTGAAAGATGACAGCTGGCGAGCCCTGGCAGATGCGGGTACGCATTTCATGCAAGGCTATCTTGTCGGTAGCAAACATGCCTCCGTGCGGGTGCGCATTGAAGGTGAACATGCGCGGCTGAATATTAAAAGCGCAACATTAGGTATGCGTCGTCAGGAATTTGAATATGCCATTCCGCTTGCGGATGCCCAAGCCATGTTGAATGAATTATGCGAACAACCCTTGATCGATAAAGTACGCTATCTGGTAAATTATGCCAATCATCAATGGGAAGTGGATGTGTTTGCCGGTGACAATGCCGGTTTGATCGTGGCGGAAATTGAGTTGCAGCATGAAGCCGAGTCATTTGAGCGCCCACTGTGGCTGGGTGCAGAAGTAACCGATGATCCACGCTACTATAATGTCAGTCTGGTTAAACATCCATTCAAGGTTTGGTCATGAATAAAATTGAACACACCATACTGGTCAATGTTGCCACTCAACAACTCACGTTAAGCCTGGGTAATACAATATTATTGCAAACCCGAATTGCCACCGGTAAAAATGGTGTGGGTGAAGTAAACGGCAGCGAATGTACGCCACGTGGCTGGCACGTTATCCGCGCCAAAATTGGCGCTGGCAGCGAGCTTAATGCAGTTTTTAAAGGTCGGCGCGCCACTGGCGAACTCTATTCACCCGAATTACGCGCACAATTTCCACAGCGCGATTGGATTCTGACGCGAATTTTATGGCTCAGCGGGCTGGAACCAGGATTTAATCGTTTGCACAATGTCGACACGATGCGTCGTTATATCTACATTCATGGTTGCCCGGATGAAGATCCGATGGGCGTACCGAGCTCACATGGCTGCATCAAGCTAGGTAATGTGGAAATGGTAAAGTTATTCGATATGACGCCAGTTGGTACGCGCGTCCTGATTACGGAGCAATAAAAATGGGATTAGGTCCAGTCATGCTCGACCTCATCGGTACCGAACTGAGTGCCGAGGAACGTGACATGCTGCAGCATCCATTGGTCGGGGGGGTGATCCTGTTTACCCGCAATTATGTCAATGTAGCGCAATTATCCGCTCTGGTCGCACAAATTAAAGCACTACGAGATCCGCAGTTATTGATTGCGGTTGATCACGAAGGCGGTCGGGTACAACGTTTTCGTGAAGGGTTTAGTCGTTTACCCGCAACAGGGCGCTTGGGGCAATTGTTCGAATCGCAACCTGACAAGGCGCGGCATCTGTCCGAAGAACTTGGCTGGTTAATGGCGATCGAATTACGTGCGGTAGGCATCGATTTCAGTTTCGCGCCGGTATTGGATTTGAATTATGGCGTGAGCGACGTAATTGGTGATCGATCGTTTCACCGTGATCCGGCCATCGTGTTTGAACTGGCCTTTGCCTATATGAAAGGGATGCAAGCCGCGGGGATGGCGGCGACTGGCAAACACTTCCCCGGCCATGGTGCAGTAACGGCAGATTCGCATGTGGCGATTCCGGAAGATAGGCGCGATCGCGATACGTTGTGGCGCGATGACATTGCACCGTTTCGTCGTCTGATTGACAATGGGCTGGCTGCGATCATGCCTGCCCATGTGATCTATTCGCAGATCGATCCAACTCCGGCGGGATTCTCCCGCTACTGGTTACAAACCGTATTACGTGGTGAGCTTGGTTTTCAGGGCGTGATATTCAGTGATGATTTGAATATGGAGGGGGCGAGTGTTGCTGGTAATGATTATGTCTCACGTGCACGTGCAGCATTTGCGGCCGGCTGTGATATGGCACTGATTTGCAATAATCGTCCGGGTGCTGTTGAAATATTGGATCAACTCGGTCCTTATCAGAATCCTGTTGCGCGTAGCCGTTTGGCGCGTATGCATGGACGCCATGCAATTCACCATCAGGAACTGCAGCAGCAGGCACGCTGGTCGCAAGTTCGCCATGACTTGGCGCATTATCTGGATAATCCCAGTTACGCGTTGAACTTCTAGCCCGAGACATTGTATTGAATTGAAATCATTGGCAAGCTCATAGCGCTGTTCTATACTGCGTCGGCATTTCACACCAAGAAGACATTGATTATATGAATGCAGACGAAGCCCAACGTACCCTGAGTGACGCAGATTGCCTTTATAGCCATGCGCAGGTGCAATCCGCCCTGGACCAACTGGCAGCCGCGATTACTGCCAAATTAGCCGAAACTGATCCCCTGATCCTGTGTGTCATGACCGGAGGAATTATTCCGGCAGGACATTTGCTGACACGTCTGAACTTTCCTCTGCAAATTGATTATATCCATGCAACGCGATATCGGGGTGACACCCAGGGTGGACGTTTGCAATGGATCGTACGTCCACAACATTCGCTCAAAGGCCGTACCGTGCTGATCATTGATGATATTCTCGATGAAGGCATAACCCTCAATGCCATCATTGAACATTGTTGGGCAGAAGGCGCGCTGGATGTGCAGACAGCGGTATTGATTAATAAGATTCATTCACGCAAGGAACCGGTTCCGATTACGTATGTCGGTCTGGAAACCCCCGATCGCTATTTATTCGGGTATGGAATGGATTACAAAGGTTATTTACGTAATGCCCCCGGCATTTATGCAGTAAAAGGAATGTAAATTAGTATGTCTAAAATCGCGATTATTGGTGGCACTGGACTGACCAAGCTGACCAATCTCACTATCACTGGTCGGGAAGTGCATGTTTGTAAATATGGTGAACCTTCTGCACCCTTGACTCGCGGCCTGCTGGCGGGGAAAGAAGTGATTTTTTTACCGCGCCATGGTGCCGGACATACCATACCGCCGCATAAGGTGAATTATCGCGCCAATATCACGGTACTAAAGAACGTGGGTGTGGAGCAGGTTATTGCCATCAATGCCGTAGGTGGAATATCGACCGCGATGTCTGCACAGCGCATTGTCATTCCAGATCAGATTATCGATTATACCTGGTCACGTGCGCATACTTTTTTTGAAGAAGGCCTGAATGAGGTGGTGCATATTGATTTTACATCACCTTATTGCGAGGAATTACGCCAGTCACTCATCAAGGCAGCCGCGCAAGCCAAAATACAGATTGAACCCAAGGCAACCTATGGCGCAACCCAGGGTCCGCGTTTGGAGAGCGCTGCGGAAATCGATCGGTTTGAACGTGATGGTTGTCATATCGTGGGTATGACCGGTATGCCTGAGGCCGCATTAGCGCGCGAGAAACAGCTGTGTTATGCCAGTATCGCTGTGGTGGTTAACAAAGCAGCGGGACGCGGCGAGGGTGAAGAAATCACCATGCAGGAAATTGAACACAACCTGGTGGCGGGTGTCGATCAGGTTAAACGCATCCTCGAAGCCGTGATCCCAACTTTATAACTCTATTGATTTCGACAGCGTAGCCCGTATTACTGCAACGGGAAGACTTCGATCAACATGCCTAATACGGGACTATCAATGTAGTGCATCTCTTTGCTACGCATTTTACGTATGTCTTTGAGATGATAAACAGGCCCAGACGGATTGGATTGCGGCAAATTACCGGCAGGACTTGAGAGTGTGGTTACTGCAGGGGTTGGGGTGTCATGATAAATCAGATCGATCTCGGCATGCAGATACTTACTGAGCATTAATTTCAGATAACCATCTAATTGTTTATTACCAGCGGGCGTGTTGGTTTGTGCAGTTGCCTCGTGTGCAACAACCGGTTGCGTATTTGCTGGTATCGATTTCGACAGATGTACGGGTAAGGCAACTTGTTGTTCCAAACCGGGCTGACGCCAGGCCGTGTGCAGTAACACGCGGAAATTATGCGAGTCAGTCAGTTGTTGCGCATCTTGATTCAGTTTAAAGCTGCTGGACGGTAAGAGACGGAAGCCAAGTTTACTATCGGCGGCGGAGCCGAGTTCAATGATAGGTGCGGGGAGTTGCAGCTGCACTTGCGTTGGCCATTGTTCCGCCTGATGCGCAGCCGGATCCAGATTTTCAAAAATGACAATCTCCACCTGGTAATTGCGGGTTTCTTCCGCATACAAGGTCGGAATTAACAGAATCCCGATAAGTGTCAGGCTGAGCTTTCGCCAATGTCTGAGTTCGTTTATGCTGCACATCGTATTTGCTGTTCTCACCTGGAAATGTGTATGGCGGTTAGAGAAATCTTGCGTATGGGACATCCACTGCTTAAAGCGGTGGCCAAACCGGTACAGGAGTTTAACACACCTGAACTACAGGCGTTAATTACCGATATGCGTGAAACCATGCTGGCGAATTTTGGAGCAGGGCTGGCCGCGCCGCAGATTGGTGTCAGCTTACGGGTGGTGATTTTCGCCATACAACAGAATCCACGCTATCCCGAGGTCGAAGCCATTCCTGAAACAATTTTGATCAATCCGGAAATTATCCCGCAAGCGGATAGTGTCGAAACGGGATGGGAAGGCTGTTTGAGTCTCCCCGGTTTACGCGGGGTTGTGCCACGCTATCAACACATCCGTTACCGTGGCTTTGACATGCAGGGTGCGCCGATAGACCGTATTGTTACCGAGTTTCATGCCCGGGTGGTACAGCATGAGGTCGATCATCTCGATGGCATACTCTATCCGCAACGCATGACCGATATGTCCCAATTTGGCTTTGAACAGGCCTTGTTTCCCCTACGAGAGGAATTAACTGTATGAGTATGATTAATCATGTCTGGCAGTATGCCATGCTGGCTGCGTTAACACTGTTTATCTCTGCCTGTGCAAGTTCAGTCAGTAATCCGCTAAGTGGCGAAACACCTTCACTACCCTTGATTCCAGGTGAAGCCACTTTGCAAGTGGGTAAGCTGAATGCGGCGAGCCTGACCTTGCCTGCCTCTGCACGTCTCTCCACCGGCAGTGTGCTGATGTTTTCTCCGGTTGAATTTCGCAGTGACAAGGACCGTTTCAGTATTGATTCCGTGACAATGCCGATTGGTCGCTACGTGTCGGTGCGCCATTCCGGCGAAGGAATCCTGGCCGATTTGCCAAATGACGATGCGCGCAGCTTTGACATGCATTATGACGCGCACTACCCGGATATGGCGGCGGCACAACGTGATTTCCCCAAGCTGGCCACTGACAAGTATCGTCATGTTACCTTAAATGGCAAACCCGGCATTGAAATTGAACAATGGCATCTGCGTCTGACGATGATTTTTTCCAAGGAACGGCAGGCGTTTCGTGTTCTGTTGGATAATATCCACTATACCGCGCCGCAAACGCCTGTGCAGCAAACCGATGAAACGTCGACTCAACCTGAGCCTGTCTCATTACCCATTGTGGTTGCATTTTCCTACCGCCATCCAAATAGTGATACCGAACAGGTAATTCAACAAAATATATTTTATGAGTTCAAAGCCAGTAGCAGCGAAAATGGCTACAACGGCAATGCGCAAATATCCGGTTGGGTACCATTGCACGCACATGCGCTGACACAGCCTTATACCGTCGGTATCGTGCTGGTGGAAGTGCATGAAAAGGGCGAGGCGGTCTATAAAAAACTATATGATTTTGTGAAGGGCGTGCGCGGTCTTATTTAGAACAGAATTTTAGGCAACAGCCTTGAGTTGCAGTTGGTTGAGTAACACTTCCAACTCCAGGATGCGCGCTTCGCGACTGCCAAGTGATTTATTGATGCGCAATTTGTCTTTGCCGTCGAGTTTATATGGCGAATTCTTTTGTTGAATAAGCTGGATGATTTTGACTGGATCAATATTGGGTTTGTCATTAAAGATGATACGACCGCCTTGATCACCAATATCGATCTTGCGAATGCCTAGTGCAGTTGCTTTTTGCCGCAATAGCGTGAGATGGAATAGCAGCTTGGCTTGTTCCGGTAACAAGCCAAAGCGATCGATCATTTCCACTTGCAGTTCACGTAATGCCTCGGGATTGTCGGCATGGGCAATACGTTTATAGAGCACCAGACGTTCGTGTACATCCGGCAGATAATCGTCCGGAATCAGTGCCGGCAAATGCAAATCAATTTCCGCCATGCTGTGTAACGGTTGCTCCAGATCGATAATCTTGCCTTGCTTCAGGGCGGTTACCGCACGATTGAGTAATTCGATGTACAGGTTGTACCCAATCTCCTGCATTTGTCCACTTTGTTCATCACCGAGCAATTCACCTGCGCCACGGATCTCCAGATCATGTGTCGCCAGAGTGAACCCGGTACCAAGGGTTTCGATCGAGGCGATGGCTTCCAGACGTCGACGTGCATCATCGGTCATGACCTTGGCCGGCGGCACGATGAGATAGGCATAGGCACGATGGTGGGAACGGCCGACACGGCCGCGTAATTGATATAACTGTGCCAGACCAAAATGATCGGCGCGATTGATTACCATGGTGTTGGCATTGGGCACGTCGATGCCGGTTTCGATGATCGTGGTACACACTAATATATTAAAACGTTGGTGATAGAAGTCCGACATCACCTGTTCGAGCTCGCGTTCACGCATTTGGCCATGGGCAAAATGCACCCGTGCCTCGGGCAGCAGTTCGGCGAGCTTTCTGGTTTGATTTTCAATGTTGTCGACTTCGTTGTGCACAAAGTAAACCTGACCACCACGGCGGATTTCGCGCAAACAGGCTTCTTTGATGAGTTCGTCATTCCATTGCGAGACAAAGGTTTTAATCGCCAGACGTTTTGCCGGCGGGGTGGCGATGATGGATAAATCACGCATTCCGGAGATGGCCATGTTCAGTGTGCGGGGGATCGGTGTCGCCGTCAGGGTTAACACATCCACTTCGGCACGCAGTGCCTTGAATAATTCTTTTTGACGTACGCCGAAGCGATGTTCCTCATCGATAATCACCAGTCCCAGATTTTTGTATTTTACGTC
Source organism: Gammaproteobacteria bacterium (assembly GCA_024641475.1). Classification (GTDB taxonomy): domain Bacteria; phylum Pseudomonadota; class Gammaproteobacteria; order UBA6429; family Thiohalophilaceae; genus JACQBC01. The sequence goes on along the minus strand of JAHECZ010000009.1, from coordinate 40,904 downwards.
GGGTTGTAGCAATTTATGCGTGCCGATTATGATGTCGATCTTGCCTTCCTTGAGCTCTGCGATAATTTGTGTTTGTTCCTTGCGTCCGACAAAGCGTGACAGGGATTCAATACGCACCGGCCATTCGGCAAAGCGATCGCGAAATGTCAGCATGTGTTGCTGTGTGAGCAGGGTGGTAGGCGTGAGTACGGCGACCTGCTTGCCTGCTGTTACAGCAATAAATGCGGCGCGCATCGCCACTTCAGTTTTACCAAAGCCCACATCACCACAAACCAGATGATCCATCGGTTGTGGCGCATGCATATTGCGCATGACATTATCGATAGCAGCCTGTTGGTCCGGCGTTTCCTCAAACGGAAATTCAGCGGCAAAGGCGCGATACTGTGCTTCATCTACCGGGTAGGCAAAACCACTGCGCGCCTCGCGTTGTGCATAGATGGCCAACAGTTCCGCCGCAACATCGCGGACGCGTTCACTGGCCTTGCGTTTGGCCCGTTCCCATTGTCCGCTGCCGAGTTTGTGCAATGGCGCCGATTCAGGCGACATACCGGTATAACGGCTAATCAGGTGTAGCGCGGAGACGGGGACATACAGCTTGTCTTGATCCGCGTATTCCAATGTCAGAAATTCTGTCTGAATACCGCCAACCGTTAGTGTTTGTAATCCCACATAACGGCCTACGCCATATTCTTCATGCACCACCGGTGAGCCGACATTCAGTTCGGCTAAATCACGAATGATATTCTCAGTGTCACGCTGGCCACGTTGCCGACGGCGGCGTTGCATGACCTGTTCGCCAAACAATTGCGTCTCAGCGATAACTGCCACATGCGGATCAGTCAATAGCAAACCTTGATCCAGTGGTGCCACGGTTAAACCAATTCGGGTGGTGTCCGCAACAAAGCGTTGCCAACTGTCAAAACCTGTCGGAGTGATACCCTGGTTGCGCAAAATTTCGATTAAGGTTTCACGTCGTCCGACAGTTTCCGCCGTGAACAAGACACGTCCAGGAAAAGTATCCAGAAATTGCAGTAACGCAGCCGCCGGTTGTTCGGCGCGGGCATGGAAGGTGAAAATACCGGGTGCACTCGTTGCAAAATGGGTGGCTTGTTTGGTTTCGTAGGCAAATGCCTGCCATTCGATACGGGCAAAGCGGTTTAATGCTTCAAAGACTTCATTCGTCTGTAAAAATAAATCACGTGGTGGCAGCAATGGCCGATCGATATTATGCCGATATTGCTCATGGCGTTCGGTGATTTCCGACCAGAAGTGTTGGGCCATATCCTCGCAATTGGCTTCGTTGATCAACAAGGCATTGGGCGGTAGAAAATCAAACAGTGTGCTGGTGTTTTCAAAGAACAATGGAATGTAATATTCGATCCCCGCCGGCGCGAGTCCCGCGCTGATATCGCGATAGACGCTGGATTTTTGCGGATCGCCTTCAAAGCGGCTACGGAATTGCTGGCGAAACAGTCGCGTGCCATTTTCATCAAACGGATATTCACGCGCCGGTAACAAGCGAATCGCGGCGGTTTTTTCCAGGGTGCGCTGGGTTTCGGGATTAAAGGTACGGATCGCTTCGATTTCATCATCGAAAAATTCAATTCGATATGGCCAGGCACTGCCCATTGGGTACAAGTCAATTAAATTTCCGCGTACCGCAAATTCGCCGTGTTCCATTACCGTGGGGACGGCCTGATAACCATGTTGTACCAGACGGGTACGGAATGCCTCGCGATCCATTTGTTGCTTTGCCGTGATCACCAGACTGTTGCGTTCGATATAGTCACGTGGACTCAAGCGTTGCATCAATGTCTGGATCGGTACGACCAGGATGCCGCGTGTCAATCCGGGCAGGTGGTACAAACTCTCGATGCGCTCAGAAATAATATCCTGATGAGGTGAAAACACGTCATAAGGGAGTGTTTCCCAATCGGGAAAATGCAGCAATGGCAGGTCGGTATCTTGCAGATAAAACTGTAATGCGTCGACCAGCCGTTGTGCCGTTGCGGTATTTTCACTAACAACCAACACGGGTCCGTTATGACGCGTACTGGCTTGCTGGATTGCCAGCGCAATACTGTTGCCATATAAATGCCCCCAGCGTAACCGTTCACCTGTACGTGCAGGCAATGGTGGAGACAAAATCGAACAGACGGGTGTGTCGGTCATTGCGGGGTGGCTTCTTGAGCGACTCGTGATTGCAACCGTTGTAAATGCCGGTGCGGATAGCGGCATAGTTCATATAAACAGGCAAGGGCAAATATCAAACTCAGAACACTGATGCCGTGCGCCAGCCACAACAATTGCGGGAAGCCACCATCATGATTCCACATGCTTATCGCGCCCAGTATATACAATACTGCCAAAGCACGCATGCCCCAGATGCGCTGACTCCAGTGCCATTTGCGTTCAATGCGGATACTAATCCAGCCACTGAGTAACCCGAATAACGCCCCACCGAATATATCCAGTGGCCAATGTGCGCCGACCATGATCCGACTTATTCCGATTAACCCGGCAAAGAAAAATAACACGATCGTCCAGCCTGAGTGTTTTACTTGATGTGCAAATAAAATTGCGAACAAGAAAGCGGTTAAGGTATGTCCGGAGGGAAAGGCATATCCGGTAAGTTCAATACCGGTGAAGTGAAAAGTATCAGGCGGCAAAACATACACCGGGCGATCGATATTGGTGAAATCCTTGATACCATGCGTCACGGCGAATCCAAATACGGCAGCGATAAATGCGGTCATGATCAATTCGGGGTAGCGACGTACAAACAGGATGCAAATGAGAAAGACAGGCAGCGCATCGCCACAGAAACTGATAAATGCCCAAAATGCGGCAGGCAAATGCCCGCCGAGTCGATTCAACCAATAAAACAGCGATAGATTGTTGAAATAAATGAGCACGCCCAACAAAACCAATGCGGATGCCGCACCGCTGTAATAAAAATATGTTTTGGCTGGTGATGTCGGTGTCATTTTATTTCTGTACTGTTACTGCTGGTAATTTGCGTACCAACACGATACCTGCTTGTTGAAAGATCGGCGTGTAGGGCCCCAGTGCTGACAGCTTGTCTATTTGGGTAAACACCAATTCGCCAGGTTTTGGATCGCGATCGGGGGTGATGGCCTGACGATACACCGAAAAACTCGGCAGGCTGACACGCCACATCACCACGGGTTCATCGAATTGTCTGGCATGCAGCGCCACTTGTTTGATTGGCTCCTGCTGGAATGTTGCTACTGCAGGAAGTACTGCCTGCATGATAACGACTATCTGGAGTACGCCCAATATTGTCAATCCTTGCCATGGGCGCAGCTGCTGGCGTGACATCATCAGAAATACAAGTGACAACAGCAGCGCTAATGCTGGCCATAATCGGTATTGCATATCCATGGCATGGACTGCTTGCGTGCGCATGGCCTGTACAAACAAGTTTTCATTACCTTGTACAGCGAGTTGTAATACTTCCGGTAAAAACACTAACAATGTAAAAAACAGTATCGCGGGCAAATAAGCCAATACCCTGGAATGTAATTGTTCGCGATGTTTGCTCATCAGCAGGATTAAAGGAGGTACGCCATAGAGCAGATAATGCGGCAATTGTGTATTGGAGAACGAAAAGAAAATAAACACAAAGCCAAACCAGAGCCACAAGAAACGATCCAGACGATTTGTGAATGTAGTCTTGATTCGACTGATGATAGTGATTAATAAACCGGTATAGGGCATAACAATAAATAACAAGACAGGCAAATAATACAATACATTGCCGCCGTGCCCTTCCATCGTGGCGGTGAAGCGACCGACGTTATGTTTTAAAATGAATCCGTCGATGAAGGCCTGACCCTGGTCGCGATATTCCAGCAAATACCAGGGAGCGACAATGACGATAAAAATTATCCATGCCCCGGGCTGCAATAACGCACCTAACCAGGTCTTTAACTCACGTGACCAGGCGAAGTAAATGAAACTCACACACAAGGGAATAATGATCGCAATCGGACCTTTGGTGAGTACTCCCAGGCCAATCCAGAAAAAAGCGGTGTAAATGGTTTTACGGTGTGGTTGCGCGCTGTATTGATAGATTGCCAGCATCGCCAGGGTCAGGCACAGGTTTAACATGGCATCCGCGATCGCCGCGCGTCCGATGATCGTTACGAAAAATGCGGTGGCACCGATGACGGCAGTGGGAAATGCGCTGGCCGGGTTTACGTGGCGTCGCGCGAATCTCAGCAACGCCCACATCCAGGCAGCGGCAGCGAGCGCCGATGGCAGGCGCAAGGCCCATTCGTTGACGCCGAGCAGACTGACACTGATGGCCTGCAACCAGTAAATCAAGATCGGTTTATCAAAGCGCGGTTCGCCATTGAGGTAAGTCGTGATGAAATCATGGCGCTGTAACATCTCAACGGTGGCCGCGCTAAAGGCCCCTTCATCAAGATCGAACAAGGCCTGGCTGCCCAGACGATACAAAAAGGCCAGCGACAGCAGTGCCAGCAGTAATATGGGTTGCGGTATGTGGTTCAGCCATTGCCCAATGCGCTGCAAGACAGGGGCTGTGTGGGGCATTTGATGCATCATTCAGGGCGTCACGGCGTCCGGGATGGGATGCTGCCGGATAAACCAGGCGATCGCACCACTGATGACGGTTGTCGTGAGTAGAAACAGATGCAGATTGACCGCAGCGGGCATGCCATCGTTAAAGGCTTGTCCCCAGGTGGCCAGGCCAAAGGACACGCCGGCCTCATAAGTGCCGATGCCAGCTGGAGCATTAATCGGCAGTACGCTGGTGAGATCACCGGCCATGACGCCGATCCAGGCTGCTGCATATGGCATCGTGAGAAATTGCTGGAGTACCCATGCGAGGGCAATCAATTTTATCAGCCAATTGGCCCAGGTCAGCAGCCAGGCACGCCACAAAATCCCGGGTGTTTGTGGCAGCGCATCCAGCGCGGTTGCCAGCAGTGTGGCCAGGCGTAGCTGTGGGTATTTTTTTAATTGCTGTGCCAGTTTTAGATGGGCCAGATACAACAGAATGGGGACGGGCAACCACAAGATGAAGCCAATAATCAGCCAGTTCGACAGGGACGAGGTATGAGCGGAAAACGCCAATAAACCAAGACAGGTGATCGTATGTAAATCCATTATCCGGTACCACAGCAAGACACTGCTTGAACGCAATAATCCAACGCCGAAATAGCGCGACATTAACAACGGAAAACTGACTTCGCCGCTGCGTACCGGCATCAGGTTGTTGAGGAGATTATGGTAAAAGGTGAGTTTGACACACAGTGCGAATCGACCTGTCATATCCGCCCGGAAATAATCATAAAAGCGCCAGGCCCGTAATAAATAGCTGGCCATGACCAGCGTGAATGCCAGCAAAGCAGCCGTCAGCGGTATTGCCGCCCAGGCACGCAATAATGCCCGCCAATCCCATAACCACTGCACCAGTACCACATAGAGGGCCAAGAGACTGATGCTCAACAGGAATTGATAGGTGTACGATTTAAGTCGCGATGTCATCGGTAGTTTTACGGCCAAAGGTGCGTGTGCTGGCTTTCCGTTACGGTGAAGATAAAAATAATAGTATCAGTGTATTATGACTTGTTTAGACTGGTTATGGGTAGCCTGGGTAAGCTTGTCATGCCCGGACCATCCGATTAGAATTCGCCACACTCATAGATGACTATCCTGAGGTCGATAATGGTATCGCCTCATGTCACAACTGGCGAGTAATAACATTGTCGAATCTTCCCAAAGTCTCCATTATTGTCCCGCTCTATAATGAAGTGGAAAATGTTGAACCTTTGCTCACCTATACCCATCAGGTCCTGGGAACGTGGCAACATCCCTGGGAATTGATTCTGGTCGATGACGGCAGTCGCGATGAGACGGTCAAACAGCTGCATACAGTGGCTGCGCGCTTCAATACCGATATCAAGATTGTCGAGCTGCAACGTAATTTTGGTCAGACTGCGGCCATGCAGGCGGGTATCGATGCCGCGAACGGTGAACTTATCGTGACGATGGACGGGGATATGCAGAATGATCCCGTTGATATTCCCGCCATGGTGGCACAATTACTGGAACGTGATCTGGATTTGCTGTCCGGCTGGCGGCGCAAGCGCAAAGACAAATTGATTATCCGCAAGATCCCTTCGAAGATCGCCAATATGTTAATTCGCCGCGTGACAGGGGTGCACATCAGTGATTATGGTTGCAGTCTAAAAGTGTATCGCGCCGCAATTTTGAAAAAAGTCCGTCTGTTTGGCGAAATGCACCGGTTTATTCCCGCCTGGTTTGCCACGGTAACCAAGCCATCACGCATCGGCGAGATGGAAGTCAAACACAATCCACGCACACTGGGTACATCGAAATACGGTATCTCCCGCGTGTTCCGGGTGATCATTGACTTGCTGACGGTATTATTTTTTCAGCGTTATCAGACCCGGCCGGGACATTTTTTCGGTGCATTTGGCTTGACGATAGGGCTCATTGGATTTGTCATTTTAAGTTATTTAGCCGGCGTCAAATTTATACTGAATGAGGATATTGGCTCACGACCGCTGTTGTTTATTGGTGTGCTTTGCATCATCACCTCCTTGCAATTCCTGACAACCGGTGTGCTGGCAGAATTACTCGCACGTAACTATTTCGGCTCCACCACCAACGCACCGTACACGATTCACGCGGTCACCCATTTCAGTAACACGCAAGCCGATCCAACCGGCTCAGCTGCATCGAGCCAAAGCGCGTAACAGAATGGAATGCGATTAATGCGCTCCTGGTTGACTGACCGATATCAGTTCGCAGCCGTAGTCCTGATTGCATGCATACTGGCCTATCGTTGCCTGGTATTAATGACCAGCGGCCCAAATCTGAGTATGGATGAGGCGCAATACTGGTACTGGTCAACGCAACTGGATTTTGGTTATTACTCCAAGCCACCCATGCTGGCATGGTTGATCGCAACAGTCACGGCAATCTGCGGTGATAGCGAGGTCGGTGTCAGAGCGGCGTCATTACTGATTTATCCGGCAATCGCGCTAATTCTCTATGTTTTCAGCAGGCGTCTCTTTAACAGCAAAACGGCATTTTACGCCGCCGCCATCTTTTTCACGATGCCGGGTGTTGCCATGGGCAATATCCTGATTACGACCGATGCGCCATTATTGTTATTTTGGTGTTTGAGTCTGGTGTTGTTTCTTACAGTGATTGAAACGAATAAACCCTGGCAATGGCTGGCGTTGGGTGTCGTTACCGGATTAGGACTGCTGAGTAAATACACGATGGTGTTTTTCGCCCCTTCGGTGTTGTTATTGTTGTTAAGCATGCGAACCTACCGGCATCATTTACGCAACCCAAGGCTATATTTAGCCGCCGGGCTGGCGTTATTGATATTTTTACCCAACGTCATCTGGAATGTGCGGCATCACTATCCCACTTTACATCACACCATGGAAATTTCCCATCTCGATCAGGCCTGGTTGCAGTGGGATGAGTTGGCATTTTTCCTGTTAGGTCAGTTTGGAGTATTTGGATTTATATCCTTTGCTGTTTTTCTGGTTTATGCTTTTCAATTGCTGAAAAACTGGCAAGAGACACCGCCGCACCGATTGATCGTATTTGCGCTGGTATTTCTGAGTGTCATTACATTGCAAGCCTTGCTTGGGAGCGCGAATGCCAACTGGGCTGTACCGACGTATATTGCAGCTTCGATTTTGGTTGGATATTACCTGGCAGAAAATTCCAGAACGCGCTGGTTGGTTGCCGCGATTATTCTGAATTTATCGGTAGGTAGTCTGGTTTACCATTATGAATCTGCATTGGGGATCTTCGGAATAGAACTGACACGAGACAATGATATTCTACGCGATGCCCGCGGCTGGCGCAGTCTCGCTCAGGAAGTGCAAAAACTCAAAGCCAACTATCCTGCGGCAACCATGTTATTTGATTCGCGTTATGAGATGGCTGAGATGGTCTATTATATACGACCACATCCGCTGGATGCGGTGAAATGGAATCCGCGCAAGGAGATTCATGATCATTTTGATTTGGTGACGACAATGGATGGTAAGCTGGGTAGTGATTTTATCTATGTCACATCATCGCCAGCGCTGGCAGAGCAAATGACACAGTCATTTCTGCTGACGCGTAAGTTGTCTGATATCGAATTACGCGTTAACAAGTCATATAAAAAGAATTTCCACGTGTTTTATCTGCATGAATTTCGTGGCTATACAGCCGATTCACCGCAGCAGGCACACTAACTATGCAAGCACGCCCCTGGATTTTTGAATTGACGTTGTTATGCAGCCTGATGCTGCTCACGACCTTGGTATTCTGGAATACCGGCCTTGATGTCTATGTGTCCGGCTTGTTTTATCATCCGCACAGTCCGATAGCCGCATGGGATCAAGGACTGCGGCCACTGTGGCAATTTTTCTATCATGGCGCACCCTACATTACCGGCGCATTGGTGTTTGGCAGTATCGCTATTCTGGTGTTTATCCGTAAGCCGACGCAACAACAACACCGACTACGCTTATACGCTTTATATATGCTGTTGTTGATTGTCCTGGGGCCAGGGCTGCTGATTAATGGTGTATTTAAAGGTTACTGGGGTCGGCCACGCCCCAGTGAAACCGTGCAACTCGGTGGAACCCAAGCCTACCTGCCACCGCTGCTGATGGGGCAGAGCCAGATGTATAAATCCTTCCCAGCCGGACACGCCACCACCGGTTTTACATTCATGGGATTCTTTTTTATTTTGCGCAGACGACATAAGGCGCTGGCGCGTGCGGCATTGGCGCTGGGCATTCTGTTTGGCTTGTTGATGGGTACAGGACGCATTGTTGCCGGAGGACATTTTGTTTCCGATGTGCTGTGGGCGGGGTATTTGACTTTCTTCTCCGCATCGTTGCTTTACCATTTTATACTGAGATTCCCACAACGCGAACAACGCATCGAGCAGGCTGGTGATATTCCGATTCCACGCCTGGGCATCTATCGTACGACTGGCTATATTGGATTGGTATTGTTGATGATCTTTGCCACATTACTGGCAAGCCCCTTCGATACCACCGTCGATCAACATGTATCCCTGACATCACGCACGACTATGTCCAGTATGATTTATAAGATTGATCGTGGTGATGTGACGATTCAGCTCAGCGCCGATCCGAATATGCTGATGAGTTTACAGGGAACCGCCAATGGTTTTGGTCTGCCTACCAATGAACTTGTCAGCGTGCTTGATGATAAAAATCAGCGCATCTTGGGTAGTTTGACGCACACCGGCATTTATACCGAACTCATTACACATTATAAGTTTAAGGTTAATCTGAATCGTCTGCAGGATGTGGAATTTCAGGTTCAGGATGGAACGATCCGTATTGCCGACAAACTCACACCAATACAAAAATCCAAACTAAAACTACGCGTGAAAACCGGCAAAATCATCTGGCCGGAATAAAAAAATCATCACGTCAAAGCTTTCTATGTGAGTCAGATCACGTCAAAGTACAGGCTCAACGCCTGAATCGTGAGCGCGATCACTGCCCAATTGCGTCAATACAATGTCGCATCTCTATCCAGGCAAGGTAACTGCCTGATAATTCATCTTTTAATGCCGTATTTGGTGGTTTTTTAAGAGCTCCATAGCAGGACCGATAGTAGAACCAGTTCACAAAAAAACTGGTTACTGGCGATGCGTATTTTACTTGGAATGCTACTGCTGACGTTTACCGTATTGCCCGCTGCGGCAGATGAGTTGGATGTGGTGCTTAACGGTAAAGCAGTTCACCTGAATGATGGTAACTATAATGAAAAAAATTGGGGCCTGGGCCTGAATTACGATTTTAATGAACGCGACAAGTGGGTACGTTTTTTACATAGCAGTGTCTTTAAAGACAGTAATAACCAAACGTCTAAATATGCGGGTGGTGGTACCAAGCGACGCTTTCATTTTGGTGCTGGCACCGATGGCTGGCATGCCGATGTTGGTGTGATTGCGTTCTTGATGACTCGCCATGATTATCACGACAATAATCCATTTTTCGGTGCGTTACCGTTTGTTGCAGTAGGTAACAAGTGGGTTACTGTCAACGCAACCTATATACCAAGTATTTCACCCAAGCATGTACCATTACTGTTTTTCCAGGCGATGGTACGCATCGCTGAATTTTAATGTTGTGATTTTGCCAGGCTGACGCGCATTTCATATGCGGCACGGGCAATTCGGACATCTTCCAGGAAATAACCCAACTCATCGAGCGTCAATGCCTGTGGGCCATCCACCAGGGCTTTGCCTGGGTGCGGGTGAAAATCGATCAGGATCATATTGGCGCCGGCAATAACACCCTGTGCAGTCGCATGTAGCAAATCCGTAATACCATCGGGTGCAGAATGGCGTGAACCTACCGAGTGAGAGGGATCGATACATACCGGCATGCGGGTGAGTCGTTTCACCACCGGCACATGGGCAAAATCAACAAAATTCCGATGTGGATCCGCCATATTGGTTTTCATGCCTCGCAAACCAAACACGATATGGGTATTGCCTTCGCTGGCCAGGTACTCGGCGGCATTTAAGGATTCTTCCAGCGTGATGCCAAAACCACGTTTAATCAATACGGGAAACCGGCGCTGTCGTCCCACGGCTTTGAGTAATTCAAAATTTTGCGTATTGCGTGTACCGATCTGTAATAACACTCCGGTGGGATTGCCGGTTTGTTGCAAAGCCTGATTGATTTCTTCGACATGATTTTCATGGGTGACTTCCATCGCGATGACTTTGATGCCGTATTTACCAGCCAGGTCGAATACATAGGGCAGGCAGGATTTGCCATGGCCTTGAAAGGAATAGGGATTGGTGCGGGGTTTATACGCGCCCATGCGCGTACATACCTGGCCATGTTGTTGCAATGCAGCCAGCATCAACTCGACATGTTCCGGCGTGTCTACCGCACACAGACCGGCAAAGACATTGAGATTCTCCTGTGAGAAGGTGACACCGTTATAGGTAAATGCGGTTGGGCGGTGATCGTCGCGATGTTGTCCAAGGATGCGGTATTCCTCTGAAATACGCACGACGCGATCTACCCCAGGCAGATTTTCGATTTCTTCTTTGGCGAGCGCTGCGGTATTGCCTATCAGATAAAACTCGGTGAGCACTTGTTCGATGCCGAATTCCTGGTGCTCACGCAACGTGATGCCGGGCAGTTTTTCCAGGTGGTTGCGTACCTGACGGTATTCATCGCTGCTTTGTGCTAAATTGGCTTCGAGAATCACAATCATGGTTTTTCCTAATCCTTAAGGATTTGTGTATCGGTTATTTGCATCGACAAGCCAGTAATTTATTGGCGTTACGTATATATCCCCCGGCTTGGCGTGGGCCAACATAATCAGGTCTTTTTTCCATCTCGATAGCGTAATAATAAATCCGGATAGGCATCGATACGGCGATCGCGCAGATAGGGCCAGATGCGGCGTACTTGCTCGACGCGTTGCATGTCGATATCACACAATAGAACTTCGGATTTAGCTTGCGTGGCCTGCGCCAGCATTTCACCTTGTGGACCGCAGACAAAACTGTTGCCCCAAAAATGGATACCCTGATTGGGTGTGACCGGGTTTGCTTCAAAGCCGGTGCGATTGCATGCAAGCACGGGAATGCCGTTGGCAATCGCATGGCCACGCTGCACCGTGATCCACGCATCGCATTGACGGTGTTTTTCTGCCGCACTATCGGCATCATCCCAGCCAATCGCGGTGGGATAGAGTAGCAGGTCGGCACCAGCTAAAGTCATGAGTCGGGCTGCTTCAGGAAACCACTGATCCCAACAAACCAACACCCCGAGCTTGCCGACGGATGTTGCGATTGGATGGAATCCCAAATCGCCAGGGGTAAAATAAAATTTTTCATAGTAGGCCGGATCGTCCGGTATATGCATTTTGCGATACATTCCGGCAAGGCTGCCGTCAGTTTCAAATACCACGGCGGTATTGTGATAGAGACCAGTGGCACGTTTTTCAAACAGTGATGCCACAATCACAATCTTGAGTTGTTGGGCGAGAGCAGCGAGTTGCTGGCTGGTTGGGCCAGGGATGGGTTCAGCCAGATCAAAACACTGGGTGTCTTCGGTTTGACAGAAATACAAACTGACGTGGAGTTCCTGCAATAATACCAATTGCGCTCCTGCGGCGGCGGCCTGGCGGATTCCGTCCATACTGGCAGTAAGATTGGCGGCACGGTCTGTGCTGCAGGAATGTTGCACGAGTCCTATGCGTATTGGTTGTTTTAACATGGTCGTTCCACAGTGTGATGGCGGCAAGTATAACGTAATTATTTCATGACGCGGGCGCCGGTGCAAAATTCATAAACACCTGCTACCATGGCCTGGTTAATAAGTGCAAGGAGGTTGGCAAGATGCAACGTTGGATAGTATATCTGGGCATGGTATTGCTGGTTGGTTGTGCCGGATTGTCTGACCAGCATTTGAAATTTCAGCAATTGAATTTTGCTTACGAACGTGCCTTGCGCTGGGGTGATTACGATAAAGCTTATTCAGCCCATATCAACGAGAAAGAACCTTTTTCAGAACAGGAACGTAAACGGCTCAGCCATATTCGGGTTTCAGGCTACAACGTTGTTAATAGTCAATTGAGTGCAGACCAAACCAGGATTACCCAATTGATTGAAATACGTTTTTACAATGAAGACACTGCCATTGAACGAAAAATGAATTTCACGCTGGAGTGGGACTTGGAGAAGGAAAGTGGTCATTGGCGAATCACCAGTCCTTTTCCAAATATCAAATAACCGGAACAGCTGCTACCTGTTTATCTAGCTTATGACACCCGCAGGCAGTTGCATGGTCAGGCAATGCAGACTGCCATTTTGCTCAATGATACGTAAACAGGGAATTCCGATAACTTCCCGTTCCGGAAAACATGACTGTAAATTCTGTAGTGCAATCGCATCATTCGGATCAGCGTAAGTTGGTACCAGAACTGCGCCATTGATAATCAGGAAATTTGCGTAACTCGCCGGCAGGCGGCGACCTTCATCATTATACTTGGCTTGTGGTAGTGGCAATGGCACAAGTCGATAGGGTTGGTTATCAATATCATGTAATTGGAGTAATTCATCGTGCATGCGCTGTAATGTAGCGAAATGCTCATCGCGCGAATCATCACAGCTCATATAGGCAATCGTGGTACGGTTGCAAAAACGTGCCAGCATATCGATATGGCCATCGGTATCATCACCTTGCAATTCGCCATTAACGATCCAGAAAACGCGATCGATACCGAGCTGGGTTTTAAAGACACGTTCGTAATCTATTTTGGTCATGGCGGGATTGCGTGTTGGGCCAAGCAAGCAGCGTTCCGTTGTCAATAATGTGCCTGCCCCATCGGTATCGAGGCTGCCGCCTTCGAGCAGGATCGAAGCATAGGTCACCGCGGTATTGCCAAACGCATTTTGCTCCTGTAAATGCTGGGTGACGCGATCGTCCAGTTCGGCGGAATACTTGCCGCCCCAGCCATTAAAACGAAAATCAAGCAGATGTGGTTTGTCAGCAGTCAATACGGTCAGCGGTCCGTAATCACGTACCCAGGTATCATTACTATTAGCTTCATACAGGCGCACATTGGCCATATTGACGTCATACCCAGGCAAATAGCGTTCAACATGGAGACGATGGGTTGTATCAAAACACACAAGAATCACGATCTGCCGAGCGGCAATTGCAGCCACGATTGCCGCGAATGCGGGTTCGACTAATTCCAGGCGTGCAACCCAATCGCTATGCGGGTGCGGCCAGGCCAGGATAACAGCGGATTGGGTTGCCCACTCGGCAGGGAAAACAGGTGAACTGGCGGGTGCAGTCATCAGGGATCTTTCAGTACGGCATGCAGAACAGTATCGCCTTCAAAATAAACCGTGAATTCAGCGTATACCCAGCGAGAGATCGGTGGTTTACCAACTGCTTCGACTTTTTCGAGTGGGGCACCAAATTTGGCTTCAACTTCAGAGGTCTTCATACCACGGCCGGGTAAGGTCAGGCTGACACTTTTGGGCGGTGTTGGCATGCTCAGTACATCGCCACTGGTTGTGGGTGCCGGGACTGTTTCTGGCATGGCAGCCGCCGCTGGTGGTGGAGCAACACTGGGTGATGTCGCTGCCGGCTGGCCAGGTGCAGTTTCGGTATTTGTGGGTGAATCCGCATCCGTTGCGTCATCGGCAGGTGCCGTTGCCTCTTCTTTGGGTAATAACTCCTCCATATTGAGAGATTCTGCTATTACGGCTGGGAACAGGCTGGCCAAACTTAGGCCGAAAATTATCACTAAAAGCGGGTATCGCATCGGTAGCTCCTTACTGCCATTTCCATCAGAGATTGTTGTGAATTAAATATAGTCTGTCAATCAGATAGATACGTCTGTGAATAGTATTGTTTAAATTCTATACTTTTATCTTCGATTCAGAATCCCTATGACAGTTCCATGGTTTACGTTGATACGCATTTTGATACTCAAGAGCAAGTCACCCAGGAGCAGGTGGAGTCCTGGCTGCGCTCGCTTGGGTTTAGTACGGATGCGCCTGAAGCGATCAGCATTCGTCGGGCATTTACCCTTGCTAACAACGCACATAAACAGCAAACCCGCGCATCGGGTGAACCCTATATTTTACATGCCCTGGCCGTAGCAGAAATTCTGGTGCAGTTACGCCTGGATAGCGAAGCGATTATCGCGGCGATTTTGCATGATGTGGTTGAAGATACCAGTATTAAATTAACCGAGATTGAACAGACATTCGGTAGCGGTGTTGCCCGCCTGGTGAATGGGGTCACGAAAATGGCCAGCATCGATCTGCAAGGCTTGACGGAGAAAGCCGGCAAGGAACGCATGCAGGTGGAAAATTTACGCAAACTGTTATTAGCAATGGCAGAAGATGTGCGAGTAGTGTTAATCAAGCTGGCAGATCGCTTGCACAACATGCGTACACTCAAATATTTGGCACAAGACAAGCAATTACGTATTGCGCAGGAAACCGCCGATATTTATGCGCCCCTGGCAAATCGCCTGGGTATCTGGCAACTCAAATGGGAGCTGGAGGATTTGGCCTTTCGTTATTTGCAACCTGTCGACTATAAAAAGGTGGCGGTTTTTCTGGATGAGCGACGCATCGATCGCGAGCGCTACATTGACGAGGTAATTAACAAGATTAAAACCGAGCTTGGCGAATCAGGTATCGTGGCAGAAATTTATGGACGTCCCAAACACCTCTATAGTATCTGGCGCAAGATGCAACGCAAAGGTGTTGATATTCATGCGTTACATGATCTTCGTGCGGTACGTATTCTGGTGCCGCGCATACAGGATTGTTACGCTGCGTTGGGTGTGATTCATACCTTGTGGCGCCATATTCCCAAAGAGTTTGATGATTACATCGCAACACCCAAAGAAAACATGTATCAGTCAATTCATACCGCCGTAGTCGGGCCACAGGGCAAAACCCTGGAGGTGCAGATCCGCACTCATGACATGCACAAACAAGCCGAACTCGGTGTGGCGGCACATTGGGCCTATAAAGAAGGTAAGCGCGGTGATGCCGCCTATGAACAGAAAATAGCCTGGTTACGACAGTTCCTGGAATGGAAAGATGAGTCGCGTGATGCAGGTGATTTTATTGATCGATTTAAATCCGAAGTTTTCCAGGATCGTGTTTATGTGCTGACCCCGCAGGGCAATATTATGGATTTACAGCAAGGCGCGACACCGCTGGATTTCGCATACCATATTCATACTGATGTCGGCCACCGTTGTCGTGGTGCGCGTGTGAATGGGCGCATGGTACCGCTGGTATATGAATTGAAAAATGGGGAGCAGGTGGAAATTATCACAGCGCGTAATGGTCAGCCCAGTCGTGACTGGATAAATCCATTGTTGGGGTATCTGAAAACTTCGCGTGCCCGCTCCAAAGTACAAGCCTGGTTCAAGCAACAGGATCACTCACAGAATGTGGAATTGGGCCGGGAAGCATTGGAAAAAGACTTGCGTCGTATTGGCATGCAAGGCATAAGTCATGCGGCAATGGCAGAACAATTCAAACACCCCGGCGTGGAAGAATTTTATGCCGCTTATGGCCGTGGCGATATTACACCGAATCAGATTGCAGCAAGAGGACAAACACTCGCTACGCCGACTGTGACTGCTCCATCTGACACGCCAGAAACAAACAGAAAGAAAATAAAAAATACTTCGGCTATTCATATCCAGGGTGTTGGCAATTTGCTTACCAACCTGGGTCGATGTTGTTCGCCCGCGCCCGGCGATGCCATCATTGGTTATATAACGCGTGGTCGAGGTGTAACTATTCATCGGCATGATTGCCGCAATATTTTAAATATGAGCGAAGACAAACTGGGTCGTTTGATTACGGTCGAATGGAACAGTGGCGCGCCATTAGATGCCTATCCGGTCGATATTCGTATTGAGGCCATCGATCGGCAGGGACTATTACGTGATATTTTAACCGTGCTCAGTAACGAAAAAGTTAACGTGACGACCGTGAATACCCAGTCGAACAAACTGGAAAGTACGGCATTAATGAATCTTACCCTGGAGGTCAATGGCGTTGAACAATTGAGTCGCGCGCTTACCCGCCTGTCACAATTGAACAATATCCAGGATATTCGCCGGATCACCCGCAGTTAATTGTCCAGCCTGTGAAATATTTATTGGTAGTATTCATGCCGCGTGACATATGGTTTAATAGCGTCCCATGTATCTACCGCTAGAGTTGTTCGTCGGTCTGCGTTATACCCGCGCCAAAAGGCGCAACGGGTTTATTTCGTTAATTTCCTTTATTTCAATTTTGTGCATCATCCTTGGTGTGATGACTTTGATCATTGTGTTGTCAGTGATGAATGGTTTTGAGAAGGAAGTACGCGATCGTATTCTGAATATGATCGCGCACGTCACCGTTACCAATTACGAAGGCCAGTTGAATAACTGGCAGCAAGTCGTCGGGCAGGTGCGGCAGAACCCGCACGTGACCGGTGCCGCACCTTATGTGCAGGCTGAAGGTATGTTGATCTACCGTAGCAATGTTCACGGCGCCATGTTTCGTGGTGTTGATCCAGCGCAAGAATCTGCCGTATCGAAAGTTGCCTCACATATGGTCAGCGGCAAGCTCGATAATTTGCGTGCAGGTGAATTTGGCATTGTCCTGGGTAAATCGCTGGCACGTACTCTTGGTGTCGATATCGGTGATAAAATCACCGTGGTGACGCCCAGTGCGAATATCACACCGGCTGGTGTGATGCCACGCTTAAAACGTTTCAGTGTCGTGGGTATTTTTCAGGTTGGTTACTATGAGTATGACAGTGCCGTAGGACTGATGAATCTTGATGACGCACGTCGTGTCTTTCAGTTGGGCGATAATGTCAGCGGCGTGCAGGTTCAGGTACAGAATTTATTACAAGTTATGCCGGTAACCAGGGAATTGCGCCAACAATTACCCGACTTCTGGGTGCGTGACTGGAGTTATTATCACAGTAATTGGTTCAAGGCGGTGAAAATGGAAAAAACCATGATATCGTTATTATTGTTTTTGGTGATCCTGGTTGCCGCAATTAATATTATTTCCACCCTGGTCATGGTGGTGACGGAAAAGAAATCCGATATTGCCATCATGCGTACCTTTGGTGCTTCCACAGGCAGCGTCATGCGCATTTTTATCGTGCAAGGTAGCATTATTGGATTTGCCGGAACGTTACTGGGTGGCATTCTCGGTGTCGTCATCGCGCTTAATATCGAACCATTGTATCAATGGGTATCGATCCATTGGGGTTTTCAGCCCATTGACCCCTCGGTGTATCTTATCCCGGATTTGCCCAGCGATTTACACTGGGATCAGGTTGCTTACATCTGCAGTGCTGCGTTAGTGACGTCGATTCTTGCTACCATTCTGCCTGCCTGGCGTGCCAGCCGTACTCAACCTGCTGATGCTCTGCGTTATGAATAGGTATCGAGTATGGTGATCGAGTGTGTCAATCTAACCAAGACATATACCGAAGGCCCGGCCAAGGTGGAAGTGCTGCATGGCGTTAATCTCTCGATTGGCGTCGGTGAACAGGTTGCGATCATTGGTGCTTCCGGTTCTGGCAAAAGTACCTTACTGCATTTGCTCGGTGGATTGGATCTGCCAACTCAGGGTGAAGTGCGGGTCGATGGACAGATGATGCACCAACTCAGTGACAACGCCCGTGGACAATTACGCAATCGCACGCTGGGTTTTGTCTATCAGTTTCACCATTTATTAATGGAATTTACCGCATTGGAAAATGTCGCCATGCCCTTATTGATCCGTGGTGTGGATGTACCTGAATGCGAGCGGGAGGCAACTGCCTTGTTGGAACGTGTTGGTCTGGGACATCGCATTCAGCATAAACCAAATGAATTATCTGGTGGTGAGCGTCAGCGCGTTGCTTTAGCCCGTGCGCTGATCACCAAACCCAAGTGCGTGATGGCCGATGAGCCGACTGGCAACCTGGATACCAAAACGGCCGATCAGGTATATGAACTGATGCTGGAACTCAATCGGGATTATCACACCAGTTTTCTGGTGGTTACTCATGATCCTCATTTTGCCGCCAAAATGGATCGCGTGCTGCATTTACACGATGGCCGATTGCAACCGGGTATGACATAAGTTATCGTCGGATCTGCGAACATGGATGTGAGCAGATATGCGAAGCGGAATTCTTGCCTGGCTTGGTGGCGTCGTACTATTTCAGCAGCTCGCAGAGCTGCCATCAGTTTTTCTTCTCGTCTTTTCCCCCCTTGTAATCATCGGCTTGTGGCGAATTCACACGGCGTTTTTTCGAGTTTTAGTGTGGGCGGTGGGCGGCTTTTTATGGAGCCTGGGTTACGCCTATCTGACATTACCCATTACACTTGATAACGCTTTGCTGGATCGGAATATCGTTGTCGAGGGCTCGATTGCTTCGTTAGCAGAGAAGCAATCTGACATTACGCGTTTTGAATTTGAAGTATCGCACCTTATTTCACCGGTGACGGCGAAAATCCCGAAGCGCCTGCGTCTACGCTGGCGCAATACCACCAAATTATTACTACCGGGCGATCAGTGGCGACTGACAATTCGCTTGAAATCGCCGCAAGGTTTCTCGAATCCGGCCAGTTTCGATCAAGAAGCCTGGCTTATACAAAAAGGTATTGGTGCCAGTGGTTACGTTAAGCCTGATGCAGCAACAGCCCTGCTAGGCTCTCATCCCTGGGAATATCCGCTCCAATCTTTGCGGCAACATGTGCGTGACCGCCTTGATTCGGTGTTGGTTGGTAAGGTGAGCGGCCGGGTGGTTGTGGCGTTGGTATTGGGAATTCAGTCCACATTGGACAGCTCGGATTGGCAGACATTACGTGCCACGGGGACGTCGCATTTACTGGCCATATCCGGCTTACATATCAGCTTGATAGCTGGATTGGTCTTTTGGCTCGTGGGAACGTTGTGGCGCCGGTCAGCGGGTTTAACGCTGTGGATTGCGGCACCCAGAGCGGCTGCTATTGCGGCTTGTCTGGCGGCGGTGAGCTATTCAGCGTTGGCCGGTTTTTCAATTCCCACCCAACGCGCCTGCTGGATGTTGGCGGTGGTATTTGTGGCTATTTTCTTTAATTACCGCATCAAACCAAGCTACCTCCTGGCCTTTGCGCTCTGGCTGATCCTCCTGTCCGACCCGCTGGCGGTGATGGCGATAGGCTTTTGGTTGTCGTTTGGCGCGGTGTCCATAATTTTATTCGTCTCAATGGGGCGGCATCGGGCAGCCCGGTCGATTTGGCAAGAAATGACAGGTATGCAACTGGCTATTTGTCTTGGACTTATTCCGTTACTCATCGTTTTGTTCGAACAAGTGCCCATGTATGCACCGCTGGTCAACCTGTTCGCCGTGCCTTATGTCACGTTTGTGGTTTTACCGCTATCGTTACTCGGTACCTTGTTACTTGGTTTGGTCCCGGTGTTGGGCCAAGTGGTATTACATGCCGCAACCGGGCTCATAGATGGCTTATGGTGGTTACTGCATTGGGCGGCCAGCCTGCCTTTCGCGATGATCACCATACCCGCTGTAAACTTGCTGGCCGTATTCGTGGCGGTGATTGGTTTAATGCTGCTGGGGCTGCCACCAGGGTTGCCAAGGCGCTGGTTAGCGGTATTCGCGCTGATTCCGATGCTCCTGCCAAAATCGGATCGCCCTGACTGGGGTGATGCCTATTTTACGTTACTGGATGTGGGGCAAGGGCTGGCAGCCGTGGTTCAGACTCACAATCATCTGCTGGTATTTGATACCGGACCAAAATATTCAGATCGGTTTAATACGGGAACAGCAGTGATTGCCCCATTTCTGCGTCATTATGGCTATGACCGCATTGACTATTTAATAATCAGCCATGGTGACAATGACCATAGCGGTGGTATGCAAGGTATTGTGGAGAATTTTGCAATAACCCAGGTGAGTTCCAGCGTGCCAGAGAAATTTGAGCAATTATTGGCTGTGCGCTGTCAGCAAGGGCAGCACTGGGAATGGGAGGGGGTGAATTTTACGGTATTGCACCCGCCTGCGGCGGCTTACACTGCAGTAACAAAGGAAAACGATCTTTCCTGTGTGTTGCGAGTCAGTCGTGGCACTCAACATATTTTATTGACCGGCGATATTGAATCACGCGCCGAATCAGCGTTAATTAGGGACAGCTTAACGCAATTACCAGCGCAAATTCTGGTTGCTCCTCACCATGGCAGCCGGACATCCTCCACAGTCGAATTTATCCAGGCAGTCAGACCCGATTATGTCTTATTTGCGACGGGGAAGCATAATCGCCATCATTTTCCGAATACCAGCGTGGTGGCACGCTATCAGGCGGCGGGTGCAATGACGTATGACACAGCCTCTGCCGGGGCCATCCGCTTTTGGCTACGTGCCGGTGTACTTTTGGAGCCGCCACAACGTTACCGGGTGGAAATGCAGCGGTATTGGCGACAACCGTAAGCCAGCGTGACGGTTACCCTTTCAGCCACGATGGGTCTTTGTTAAAGTAAGCGTTTGAATTATTGATGCTTAGGCAGAAGAGGTGTGACGCGTGTACGAAATATTGCTTGCTGGTGGTTGGGTCATGATTCCGTTGGTACTGTTTTCTGTCGCAAGCGTGGGCATCATCGCCGAACGATTTTGGTCATTACGCACATCCCGAATTACTCCGCCAGCACTTGTTGGGCAAGTATGGCAATGGTACAAGGCCAATACCCTGGATGATCAACGCATAGAAACACTGAGCAACAATTCTCCGCTTGGCCGAATTCTTGCCGTGGGACTGGCAAACCGCCATCACCCACGTGAGATCATGAAAGAAACACTGCAAGACGTCGGTCGTCAGGTAGCGCATGAACTCGAACGCTATTTAAATACCCTGGGCAGTATCGCCTCTCTATCAACCTTGTTGGGATTGTATGGCACCGTCATTGGTATGATTCAGGCATTTAATGCTATCGCAGAACATGGTGTGGGTAATCCCACTGTGGTTGCCACAGGTATTGCGACTGCATTGATAACGACAGCGGCAGGTTTGACCGTTGCGATACCAACCCTGTTTTTTTATCGATATTTTCGTGGCAAAGTGAATGCGCTGACGTTGCGCATGGAAGAGGAAGCGTTGAAGGTTGTCGATATTATTCACGGCGAACGTGAAGCGTCTGCAACTGCAGCAAAGAAAAAAGCGACACCATGAAATTCGGACCAGACCGTTCTGAAGATGATACGGCGATCGATCTGGCTCCTATGATCGATATGGTGTTTCTGTTGTTGATATTTTTTATGGTCACTACGACATTTCAACGTGAAGCGGAAATCCAAATCGATCTGCCGGAAGCCAAGGCTGCTGCTGCACAAAAACAGGAATTTGTAATAGAGATTATTATCGATAATTCTGGCCGATATTTTGTCAATCAAAAGCGCTTGAAAGATGGCAGGGTAGAAACGTTAATGAGCGCCATTCAGTTAACCATGGCAGGCCATCCAAAACCTCACGTGATCATCAGCTCTGATCGAGCTACACCCTATCAAGCCGTGGTAGCTGCCATGGATGCGGTGCGCCAGTTAGGTCTGAATAAATTCAGTCTGACGACCAAACAAGCCGGCGAAGCAAAATAAAATCTGATGACATCTGCAACTGTCAAATTTGATGGCGTGGCACTTTACCGCCGTTTGCTATCCAATGCGTTGCCATACTGGCGAGTCTTTCTCCTGGCCATTTGTGGCATGCTGCTGTTTGCCTTTACCGAAACAGCATTCGCCAAACTTGTAGAGCCCATGCTGGATGGTAGTTTCTTAAAGAAAGATGTGGAAACCATTCGCTGGGTGCCATTGCTTTTGATTCTGGTATTTGCGATACGCGTTGTCGGCAGTTTCATGTCTAATTACGGAATGAATTTTGTTGCTCGTAGTGTCGTACGAGATCTGCGCTTCAGGATTTTTGATCACCTGCTGGCTTTGCCTTCGTCATATTATGATACGACATCTTCAGGCACGTTGGTGTCGCGCATGGTCTATGATGTCGAACAGGTCGGGGATGCATCATCAAATGTCGTGACCATTTTGATTCAAGAGACGATCACAATCGCCGCCTTGCTGGGATTTATGTTAATGCAAAGTGTGCGGCTGACGTTGATGCTGTTGGTGGTGGTTCCGGTGCTGGCGTTTTTGGTTGTCACCATCAGCAAGCGATTTCGTAAATTAAGCCGACGTATCCAGGGCTCAATGGGCGATGTGTCTACCGTCACTGAAGAATGCATAGATGCTAATCGGGAAATCAAGGTGTTTGGCGGTCAGGCGTATGAGCGCGATCAATTCAAAACGATAAATGAATATAATCGCAAGCAGTTTCTCAAAATTTCCATGACAAATGCACTTAGTTCGCCAACGATTGAATTTATTGTGGCGACAACATTTTCCGGTATTTTATTCTATGCAACGCAACCTTCAATGGTAGTTGCATTAACGCCAGGCAAATTTATGTCTTTTATGGTGGCGATGGTGTTAATGCTGCAGCACGCCCGTCGTTTAACCACAGTTAATGTTACATTGCAACGTGGCATTGCGGCCGCACATAGTGTGTTTGACTTTCTGGAACAGCCAACTGAAATAGATAATGGCAGCGAGTCTATTCGTGAATTGACTGGCAATATTCGTTTTGAACATGTTGGCTTTGCATACTCGTCAAGCGGCAAGCCGGTGCTGCAAGATCTCAATCTGGAAATTAAGGCTGGACAAAGCGTGGCATTTGTTGGACGTTCTGGTGCGGGAAAAACCAGCCTGGTGAGTCTGTTGCCGCGGTTTTACGATTACCAGTCGGGCACAATCAGCATTGATAATTGTGATATAAAAAAATTAACTTTGGCAAATCTTCGCGCCCACATTTCTCTCGTCAGTCAGCATGTTACCTTGTTCAATGATACGATTGCGCACAACCTGGCATATGGCGCATTGGGAAAAGCCAGTGATGATGCGATACGGCAGGCAGCCAAGGCTGCCCACGCGCTGGAATTTATTGAAAAGTTACCCAATGGTTTTGATACTTTAGTGGGTGAAAACGGGGTTCTCCTCTCCGGTGGGCAACGCCAGCGTTTGGCGATTGCGCGTGCGATCCTCAAAAACGCCCCAATATTAATTTTAGACGAGGCAACATCTGCACTCGATACCGAGTCGGAACGGTATATTCAGTCCGCCTTGGATGAATTGATGAAAGGCAGAACCAGTTTAATCATCGCCCATCGATTATCAACGATAGAAAAAGTCGATAAAATTATTGTCATGCAGGATGGACAAGTGCTTGAGCAAGGAAATCATCGTGACTTGATAGCTAAAGGTGGTGCATATGCTCGATTGCACCAATTACAATTTTCCTCCCAGGATGCACAGAGATAACTGTCGTGAGCAAATTGAGACAAAATATTGCAGATAAACTGGAAAGTATCTGGTATGGAAAAAGTGGCTGGGTTCTGGCGCTGCGACCATTGGCCTGGATTTTTAAAATAATTATATTTATTCGCAGATGGTTTTATCGTTTGGGTATATTTAAAACCCATGCGCTGGGTATTCCTGTCATTGTTGTCGGTAATATTTCCGTCGGGGGAACAGGTAAGACACCGCTGGTAATTTGGCTGGCAAACTATCTAAAAGCCGCAGGGTACAAGCCTGGTATTATCAGTCGAGGTTATTTTGGTCAGGCGCGCCGCTGGCCTCAACAGGTGCGCCCGGATGCTGATCCTATTATTGTTGGTGATGAAGCGCTGGTTATTTCACGGCGTACTGGTTGTCCCATGGCGGTTGGGCCGGATAGAGTGGCTTCCGCAAACGCCTTGCGACGTTATGCCAAAGTTGATGTAATTCTTAGTGATGATGGGCTGCAACATTACGCACTCGATAGGCAAATCGAAATTGCGGTTATTGATGGTGTGCGTCGATTTGGTAATGGTTATTGCTTGCCGGCCGGACCATTACGCGAATCCGCTTCGAGATTGCACGAAGTGGATTTTCTGGTTACCAACGGTACAGCCATGCAACAGGAATATCCCATGCGTTACACCAGCATGGATGCGATAAATCTACAAACAGGCATGCATCGTCCACTTGATGAATTTAAATCAGAATCTGCTATTGCAATTGCTGCGATTGGAAATCCAGATCGATTTTTTAATTTTATGCGCAGCTATGGCATTCGCATGACTACGCGCGCATTCGCTGATCACCACTTCTTTGAGCCAACTGATCTGGCATTCACTGAAGATCAAACTGTACTTATGACTGAGAAAGATGCAGTAAAATGCGAACGTTTTAGCAAACCATCGTGGTGGTATGTGCCGATTGACGCACATATGCCAGATGAATTTGGCATGAGACTTTTGACGTTATTGGAGAAGCATCATGGACAAAAAACTCCTTGATATACTGGTTTGTCCGCTATGCAAAGGACAATTGGTATATCGTCAGGAAGCAAGTGAATTAATCTGCCGCATTGATCGTCTGGCATATCCTGTGCGCGATGGATTTCCAGTCATGCTGGAAGAAGATGCGCGAGCTCTGCCTCCTGAAGAGGAAGTGGCTTAGTGTCATTTTTTGTTATCATCCCGGCCAGGTATGATTCGACACGATTGCCTGGCAAGGTGTTGCGCATGATAGCAGGCAAAACCATGTTGCAGCATGTGTTTGAGAGTGCGCAAAGAACCACCGCAAAATCAATTATCATCGCTACGGATGACCAACGTATTGCTGATTCCGCCAAGACATTTGGCGCAGATGTCTGTATGACTTCATCTTCACATATTTCTGGAACACACCGTATCGGTGAAGTTATCCAGCAAAGAAAAATTCCTGCGGAAGCAGTCGTGGTGAACTTGCAAGGCGATGAGCCATTGATGCCTGCCAGCTGTGTCAGTCAGGTCGCACAATTATTACGGGACCATGCTGCTGCGGACATGGCCACATTGTCGATGCCAATTCTGGACGAGTCAGGCTTGAATAATCCAAATATTGTCAAGGTTGTGCGTGATAGACAAGGGTATGCGCAATATTTTAGCCGTGCATGTATTCCGCAACAACGTGATCATTCGCCTGAGCAACGCCAAATTGCATTACAAACATATGTCTATCAACGGCATATTGGTATGTATGCTTATCGAGCTGCGTTTCTCCACAAGTACGCAGAACTCTCGCCAAGTCCATATGAAGATATCGAAAAGCTGGAACAATTACGTGTCCTGTGGCACGGTGGACGTATCGCTATTGCGCAGGCTGCTGAAACCCCGGGACCAGGCGTGGACACTGAAGAAGAGTTACGTCTGGTAGAAGCGTTAATGCTTAAAGCAGCAAATACCAGCGCAAGTTAATCGCAATAAAATCTGCAGAACAATTTATATCACTAATTATTAAAAGAATACGATGCAACCGAAAATTCAAATATTGTTTGTTTGTATGGGGAATATATGCCGCTCACCGATGGCTGAGGGAGTATTCCGTCAGTTAGTCGCCCAAGAAGAACTAAATCACTGTATCAATACTGATTCGGCGGGTACGCATGCCTATCACATGGGCAAGCCACCTGATCGACGCGCACAGGCAACAGCCGCGCAACATACCGTGGATATCAGCGATTTGCGCGCACGACAAGTCAAGGCAAATGATTTTTCAAAATTTGATTATGTGTTAGCTATGGATCGAGATAATCTGGAGATTTTGCTGGAAATATGTCCGGACGCATATCGGCAGAGAGTACGACTTTTCCTGGATTTTGCACATGATGCTCGACATACTGAAGTGCCGGATCCTTATTATGGCGGGCAAGATGGTTTTGATCTGGTGTATTCGTTAGTTGATGCTGCGTCACGTGGGTTGCTGGTTGATATCCGTAAACACCATCTAAAATAAACCTGTTTCTTATTGAATTATAAAACCGGTAAATAATATTTCAGTTACAGCAGTATCGCCAATTTCTTTTTGCAAGAATTCCTGAACTTCCTTTAAGGTTTTATCACGTAATTTTTGCTTTCCTTGTAATGTGCGTATTTCCTTAACGCTTTGTTCGCTTAAAACCAGCATCATGACGTTTTGTATGGCAGGTAAATTTTTTGTTATTTGAGCTTTTAATTCCGGATGACTTAGCACCAGTTGGGCATTTACCTGTAGAAATCGCATCGCTGTTTCATCTTGAATATTTACGACAAATGGTGTCGCAATTTCGAAATAGGGATTATTTACGTTTTCACCACCACCACCACTGTTGGCATAGACGGTGAAACTACTGAGTAATAGCGTCAAAGCAAGGAAATAGGTGCGCATTAGACTGTCCTCCCATCAGAGCTGCCAGTATAGATATCGGATAATCAGGCGGATTCTTGATGAAAAAACGGGGCCAACAGGCCCCGTTTCGGATTAAGTTTTACCCTATAACTCAATTATGGGAGTTGCCCCCATTCGAATCTGAGCCAGAATCGATGTTGTGTACGGGTTTTACCGGATTAGTGTCAGCTGTAGAAGCAGGTTTATCACTCCAGGACGATTCGCGTGGGCTATCAGCGGTCACTTTTTGCTGTGGTTCACGGTAGTTGTCGCGTTGTTCTGAGTGTGTTGTATGCGCAGAAGTGGACGATGTCTCGTGGTGTGACTGATTTTCAACATGTTCATGTTGACCATAATCATTCGATTGATGATTCTGATTTTCATGGGGAGAGTTCGCTGCATCACCCATCTCTTGCCCTGGTTGTTGTGTGCGTGGGCCACGGCGACGACGACTGCGTCGACCACGTCGCTGATTTGGATTTTGAGAAATGCCGTTACCTGGAGCGGGAGAAGTACCAGTACTAGCGGCGTGTGGTGCTGGTGTCACAATCTCTGTGCTTATCGCATTATTGCTGGTATTGGCTTGAGGTTGGGCCGGGGTAGAGGCACTCGCCGTCGTTGTCGTTGTCGTTGTCGACTGTTGGTGCTGGCGGCGTTGCTGCGGATGCTGGCGGTGTTGTGAGCCTTTATCTCGACGTGGATCACGTCCGCGTTCATGGCGATCGCCACGCGCGCGATGTTGCCCTTGAGACGATGGGCGAGCTGGACGTGGCGGTGATGCTTTGGGTTTTTCACCACTGCCAAATAATGCGCGCCAAATTCGAATGAAGATACCCGGTTTATTGGCTGCCGCAGTCGACGCTTGTGGTGGCTGCGGGATATCCGGTAACACATTTTTAACCACAGGTTGTTCGGCAACTTGCTGGGACGCTTTTTGTGATGCCGCAGTTTCCGTTTTACTATCCGGTTCGGTCACCATTTCATAGCTGTTCTGACTGGTAGTTTCCGGTGTGACATCTGTATCACGAATACGGGTTATTTCGTAATGAGGTGATTGCAAGTAGATGTTCGGTACAAGAACAACACTGATTTCATGTCTTTTTTCGATGTCATTCAGACTGTGACGTTTTTCATTTAGAAGGAATGTCGCTACTTCAACCGGTAATTGGGCGATAACACGAGATGTGTTTTCTTTCATGCCGTCTTCTTCAATCATACGCAGCACGGCCAGCGCCAGTGATTCGATCCCGCGAATCGAACCTTGTCCATTACAACGCGGACAAACTACTTTACTGGATTCACCCAGAGATGGGCGCAGGCGTTGGCGTGACATTTCCAGCAAGCCGAAGCGGGAGATGCGGCCAATTTGCACACGAGCCCGATCCAGCTTGAGCGCGTCTCTTAAGCGGTTTTCAACTTCACGCTGATTGCGTGATGGGGTCATATCAATAAAATCGATAACAATCAGGCCACCAATATCGCGTAGACGAAGTTGACGGGCAATTTCATCAGCCGCTTCCAGGTTGGTCATCAGTGCGGTTTCTTCGATATCACCACCTTTGGTGGCGCGTGATGAGTTGATATCGATGGTGACCAGTGCTTCGGTGTGATCAATGACGAGTGCGCCACCGGAAGGCAGGCGTACTTCTCGCTGAAATGCCGACTCGATTTGTGATTCTATCTGGTAACGGGTAAACAGTGGAACCGGATCGGAGTACAGTTTGACACGACTGACAAATTGCGGCATGACTTGTTCGACAAACTGCCGGGCCTGATTATAAAGTCCTGGTGAGTCAATCAGAATTTCATTGATGTCATTGCGGAAGTAATCGCGGATAGCACGCGTAATCAAATTACTTTCTTGGTAGATAAGGAAAGGGGCGGCTTTTTGATCGGATGCGATTTTAATAGCTGTCCAGACTTTAATGAGGTAATCCAGATCCCACTGCAGTTCTTCGGCGCTCTTGCCAACGCCAGCCGTACGTAAAATGATCCCCATATCGTCGGGTATCGTCAGAGAACTTAACGCATCCCGTGCTTCGGTGCGATCTTCACCTTCAATGCGGCGCGAAACACCACCAGCACGTGGATTATTTGGCATCAACACCAGGTAACGACCCGCCATGCTGATAAACGTTGTCAGCGCCGCGCCTTTGTTGCCGCGTTCTTCCTTGGCGACCTGGACAACCAGTTCCTGACCTTCCTTGAGAACTTCTTTAATATTGATTTTGCCACCAGAGATATCGACGGCCGGGTCAAAATAGTCGCGAGAGATTTCTTTAAGAGGCAGGAAACCATGGCGCTCGGCGCCATAGTCGATAAAAGCTGCTTCAAGGCTGGGTTCTACCCGGGTGATACGACCTTTGTAGATGTTCGCTTTGCGTGATTCGCGCAGGGTCGTTTCGATATCCAGATCATAAAGCCATTGACCTTCAACCAGTGCAACTCGCAACTCTTCACGCTGAGTTGCGTTAAATAACATTCGTTTCATTTATATAAAACCTTTACAGTGGCGCTCGACCACGCTGGCTGGGCCAGTTGCAATAAGGGCGGGTTCACACCATGCGGTCATCAAGTGACGTCGCTGTGGTCAACGTGCCAATCGGCTTGTATTGTGTCCACCCCCCATGCTTTGTCGCGATGGGAGCGCGGTTAATCCAGTGTGTCCGTTTATTGTTGCAGACACTCCCTATCTAAAGTGGTCAACCGTAATAACTACGGCTAACTCAAATTCGGTAGCAGGACGCACCAAAATAGTGCATTGGCGAAGAACTGCATACAGATCAAACTATAACAGTCATTGGTCACGCCAGCAATGATTCAGCCTGATAAGATCCACAACTATGACTGCATCAGCAAAACCCCTGAATAATCCTGTGGAGAAAATTGAGATTGCTGCCGACCAGGCTGGTCAGCGAATCGATAATTTTTTGCTGACGTACCTCAAAGATATTCCCAGAAGCCAGGTTTACCGAATATTGCGTCGAGGTGAGGTGCGTGTGAATAAAGGCCGCATCAAACCTCATTATCGAATACAGGCAGGTGATCATATTCGTATTCCGCCATTGCTCAGGGAGATTACTCCTGCTGTTACCGCACCGAATAAAGCCATCGCGCGGATTAGCAATGCGGTATTGTATGAAGATGATCGAGTGCTAATCATTAACAAGCCTAGTGGCATGGCGGTTCATGGCGGTAGTGGCTTAAGTTTCGGGATTATTGAAGCATTACGCTCATGGCGACCTGAAGCCCCATTTCTGGAATTAGTGCATCGGCTGGATCGTGAAACATCCGGGTGCCTGGTTATCGCAAAAACACGCAATGCTTTGCGCCAGTTACACACTTTGTTACGGGAAGAATCTACTGCAGATATGGATAAACGCTATTTGGCGTTGGTTAAAGGGAAATGGCAAGGCGGGGCGCGTGATGTGAATGTGCCATTGCAGAAGAATCTGTTGTCATCTGGCGAGCGATTGGTGAAAGTAAATAAGGCAGGCAAGGCATCATTAACCCGATTTCGACCGTTGTCGATATCGCCGTTGGCAAGTTTGGTTGAAGCGCAATTGTTCACTGGGCGAACCCATCAGGTTCGTGTCCATGCAATGCATATAAATCACCCAATTGCAGGTGATCCCAAATATGGTGATGAAGAATTCAACCGGCAAATACGCGAATATGGTTTAAAACGCTTGTTTTTACATGCTTGGCGTTTGGAATTTTCATTGCAAGAACCAAAGCAAACTATCACAGTTACCGCGCCCCTTGATGCAGCCTTGCAGCAGGTGTTACAACAACTCAGTTTGACATTTAATCCATAAATCTAAATGTAAACTGGTAGAATCCATTTATGACGAAAACAGGTGAAGCATGAGTGACAATATTCAGGAAAATACCGGCAAATCCGACGATGGCTGGCAACAGGATGTACTTACCAAACTGGTGTTTGCATCGCTCAATGAACAACGGCGCAGTCGTCGTTGGAATATCGCCTTTAAAGCGATATTTCTTGCATATTTGATTGTGGTGCTGCTGGTGATGTTGCTTCCATCTGGCAGTGGTGATGGTGAACGCTTTAGTGTAGGCAAACATACGGCATTAATTGATATCAAAGGGATTATCGCCCCGGATGCCAAGGCAAGTGCCGACCGTATCATCAATGCACTTCGCAACGCATTTAAAGACAAAAATACCGCAGGGATAATACTGCGAATTAATAGTCCTGGCGGCAGCCCAGTGCAGTCAGGTTATGTCTATGATGAAATTAAGCGACTGCGTGCACTTCATAAAGATGTAAAAGTGTATGCAGTGATTGCAGATATTGGTGCATCCGGCGCTTATTATATTGCTTCTTCCGCCGATGAGATTTATGCCGATAAAGCCAGTATTGTCGGTTCTATCGGTGTGGTGATGAATGGTTTTGGCTTTGTTGAAACGCTGCACAAATTGGGTATTGAACGTCGTCTCTATACAGCTGGCGAACATAAAGGGTTTTTAGATCCATTTTCACCACAGCGCAAAGAAGAAACAGCTTATATCAAACAACTGCTGGAAAATGTACACAAACAATTTATTAAGGCTGTCCGTGACGGACGGGGTGTTCGCTTGAAGGAAGATGCAAATACATTTAGTGGTTTGGTGTGGACTGGTGAAGAAAGCTTGAAAAACGGCTTGATCGATGGGTTAGGTAATAGCAGTTATGTTGCACGTGACATCATCAAAGTCGATAAAATTGTTGATTTCTCACCACATGACGATTTTTTTGAAAGGTTGGCGCAACAAATGGGAACTTCAGTCAGTCAATCACTGTTACAACAAATGGGATTAAATCATTCACCTGGATTACAGTAATAGCTAACGAAATTTTCGCGTTACGACACTGGCTGGTTTATATGATAGAAAGACCTTCGTTTTCTAACATATGGACCAGCCGGATTAAGGGTAGACCGATTAAAGCATTGGGATCGGTACCTTCAAGCCGATCAAATAATGCAATTCCCAGCCCTTCGGATTTAAAACTACCGGCACAATCATAAGGCTGTTCTTTCAATAAATAATTTTTAATCTGACTATCGCTCAGTTGCCGCATCAGTACATAGTAAGGCACCACATCAACCTGGCAGTGCAATGAGGCTGTGTTATAAACACATAGCCCAGTTAAAAACGTGATTCGTTTTCCGGATTCACGCTTGAGCTGGGCTGCCGCATTTTCATAGGTATGTGGTTTGCCAAGAATCTGCCCATCAACAAGGGCGACCTGATCTGATCCAATTATCAAAGCGTTCGGGTAGCGATCAGCAATTGCTTTAGCCTTACTCTCCGCCAGTCGAGCTACCAACTGTTCAGGGCTTTCGTTGGTTTGTGGGCTTTCATCAACGTGGGGTGCTTGTACCTCAAATTTCACTCCCAAGCGTGTCAATAGCTGTTGGCGATATCGTGAAGTTGATGCCAAGATTAATTTATGTGAAATATTATCCATATAAAACAATATGTAACAAATTATATATAAAGTAAATTATTAGAAATTGATGTGGCATTATATCGTTTTGATAGGGCCTATACATATATTTATTGAGGTAATATTTCTAAGTTCTCATTCATTATGGTTATAATTTAACCTTTACGATTGCTTGAACTGATTAAGTAAAACCGGAACTTACGGAAATTTCTACATTTTTTTGACAGCCTACCCCTCGATCGTTAAAATTCGCGCCCTATGTCAAAGCAGCACAACCGGCTGCCGCATCAGTTCGACCCGTTTCGAATGTCTGAGGCTGGTTCCCAGTTCACTGGGGAAATACCCCTTAGTCAAATGCGGCGATTGGCTCCCTTACTCGCGAGTGACTTGGGTCATGTCAGGGTCGGGTTGCGTTTTGATGTAGATGAATTAGGTGTGGCGTGTGTGCAAGGCGAAATAGAGGCGGATCTGCAGCTTGTTTGTCAACGCTGTCTGGAACCATTTGCCTATCCTTTAAGACACACGTTTGGTTTAGCTTGGGTTCGGTCAGAAGTAGAAATTGAAAAACTTCCTACTCGCTACGAGCCCTATTTGGTTGAAGAAACACCTGTACTTTTAAATGAAGTGCTTGAAGAGGAATTACTACTGGCAATACCCCAGGTGCCAATGCACCCGGAAAAATTCTGTCGCGTGAAGATTTCTACCGACACGAAACAGACGGTGCCAAAGAATACAGTGAAACGCGATAATCCGTTTGCCGTATTGGCAGACTTAAAGAAAACTCGAAAGAGTAAGTGAGGCAATAATGGCAGTCCAGCAAAACCGCAAGAGCTCATCCAAACGTGGCATGCGTCGTGCGCATGATTCATTGGATGCAAAAGCACTTTCAATTGATGCAACGACAGGTGAAACGCACCTGCGTCACCATGTTACCCCCGATGGGTTTTATCGTGGTCGCAAGGTAATGAATACCGGCAAACAAGATTAGTAACTTTCGCTCATCGCAATCGCGGTGCTGAACAGGTTACGAACTAGCTACGGGACATTCGACATGTCCCGTAGTTGTTCTTGAGAACAAAAACTATTTTAACCGGCATCGTTTCGAGTGATGAATAACACCAGTATCCCAACACAGCAAATTACGATTGCACTTGACGCTATGGGTGGTGATCACGGCCCTGTGGTCACTGTGCCTGCCGCATTACATGTGCTTACCCGCCAGACAGATATCAGTCTGATTCTTGTCGGCGATCAGGCGGCAATCGAGTCCGAACTTAATAAACACGGCGGCAGTATTAATGCGCGTCTACGTATTCAGCATGCATCTCAAGTCGTGACTATGGATGAATTACCCTCGCAGGCTTTGCGCGGTAAAAAAGATTCCTCTATGCGAGTCGCAATTAATCTGGTTAAAGAAGGTACCGCTCAAGCGTGTGTCAGCGCCGGTAACACTGGTGCACTGATGGCTACGGCGCGATTTGTTCTCAAAACTTTATCGGGAATTGATCGGCCGGCTATTTGCACGGCACTGCCAACCATAACCGGACATTGCCATGTGCTCGATTTGGGCGCCAATGTAGACTCAGCAGCGGAACATTTATTTGAATTTGCCGTGATGGGGTCAGTATTAGTCAGCGCGGTGGATAACAAAACTCATCCTACCGTGGGCCTGTTGAATATCGGTGCAGAAGAGATAAAAGGGAATGAACAGGTAAAACAAGCCGCATTGTTATTGCAAAATAGTGGTTTGAATTATATTGGTTTTGTCGAAGGTGATGGAATTTATCTGGGTCATGCCGATGTCATTGTCTGCGATGGCTTTGTCGGAAATGTGATGCTCAAAACTACTGAAGGCGTAGCCAAGATGATTTCGCATTTTATGAAACAGGAATTTCAGCGCAGTTGGCTCAGAAAGCTCTCCGCATTAATAGCGATGCCAGTACTCAAAGCTTTTCGTAAACGTGTTGATCCGCGTGCCTATAACGGTGCCAGCCTGCTCGGCCTAAAAGGCATTGTTATTAAAAGTCATGGTGGCGCGGACAGTTATGCTTTTGGCAAGGCCATACTTGAAGCACGCAGAGAAGTAATTAAAAATGTGCCGGAACAAATTAGCGCATCATTAGAACAAATGCTGATGAAAAGGAAGGTAGTTTGACTTACGCAAAAATCAGCGGCACAGGCTCCTATCTGCCGGAAAGAGTACTTTCCAATCTTGAATTGGAAAAAATGGTTGAAACCACTGATGAATGGATCACCGAACGTACCGGCATCAAAAAACGCCATATTGCTGCCGAAGGTCAGACTACTTGTGATTTAGCTGAGCAGGCCGCACGTCGCGCCATTGCTGCTGCCGGGATTAAGGCAAGTGATATTGATTTAATTATCTGTGCAACGACTACTCCAGATCGAATCTTCCCCAGTACGGCCTGTCTGTTACAAGAGCGTTTGGATATTCATGGCATCCCCGCATTTGATATCCAGGCAGTGTGCACCGGATTTGTCTATGCATTGTCAGTTGCGGATAAATTCATACGTACCAATTCATCAAAATGTGCCTTGATCGTTGGTGCAGAAACATTGTCACGTATTGTGGATTGGACGGATCGTTCCACCTGTGTGTTATTTGGCGATGGTGCAGGTGCCGTTATTCTGCAAGCCAGCGATGAACCGGGTATTATGTCAACGCATATTCATGCCGATGGGATTTATAAAGAGCTGCTTACTGTACCTGCAGGTGTATCCGAACATCCGGAAAAATTCCGTGAAGGCAAAGCCTTTATGACGATGCAAGGTAATGAAGTATTCAAAGTTGCAGTTAATACACTGGGCAGAATTGTTGATGAAACACTCGAAGCAAATAATATGCAGCAATCTGATATTGATTGGCTAGTACCGCATCAGGCGAATATCCGTATCATTTCTGCTACAGCAAAAAAACTGAAAATGAACATGGATCATGTTGTAGTAACAGTTCATGAACACGGCAATACCTCGGCCGCATCAATTCCGCTGGCGCTGGATTATGCAGTACGCGATGGACGTATTAAGCGCGGGGAAATACTCTTATTAGAAGCTTTTGGTGGTGGATTCACCTGGGGCTCTGCGCTAGTTAAATTTTAATCGGTAGGGTGAATGATGAGTTTGGCATTTGTTTTTCCCGGGCAAGGTTCACAAGCAATTGGCATGTTAGGCGATTTGGCCACACACCATTCGTTAGTCAAATCAACCTATGATGAAGCGTCTGCTGCGTTAGGATTTGATCTCTGGGACATCGTTCAAAACGGTCCCGAAGCAAAGTTGAATAGCACGGAAATTACTCAGCCGGCAATGTTAGCCGCAGGCGTTGCCTGTTGGCGCATATGGTTAGATAGGCACGGCAAAATGCCTGTCGTCATGGCTGGGCATAGTCTGGGGGAATATACCGCGCTGGTTTGCGCGGACAGTTTGCTATTTGCTGATGCAATAAAACTGGTTACCGCACGCGGCAAATATATGCAGCAAGCTGTGCCAAACGGAATAGGCGCGATGGCAGCGATACTCGGCCTGGACGATGCGATCGTCACTGAAGTATGTGCACTTGCGGCACAATCACAAGTTGTACAGGCAGTTAATTTTAACTCGCCCGGGCAGGTAGTGATTGCCGGACATAAAGATGCTGTGGAACGCGCCACAATACTGGCAAAAGAAAAAGGTGCCAAGCGTGCGGTATTATTGCCTGTTAGTGTACCGTCGCATTGCGATCTCATGCGTCCGGCCGCACAACAATTGATGCGCGATATGGCGGAGATGGCAATACAAAAACCAAAAATCACTGTGCTCAATAATGTCGATGTTGCTCAACCAACAGATCCAGCATTAATTCGTGATGCCTTGATGCGGCAACTGTACCAGCCGGTACGTTGGGTTGAGATCATTCAGCAGATGGCAAAGCAAGGTGTGGTTAATCTTGTTGAATGTGGCCCTGGAAAAGTATTAACTGGACTGAATAAGCGGATCGAGAAATCATTGGCGACTTTTGCTATTCATGATTCCGAAAGCCTGTCGTCCACATTGCAATCGATTAATTCTTAAATATATCACGGGAGCCTTACATGCAACTTGCAAATGAAATTGCGCTTGTAACCGGAGCCAGTCGTGGCATTGGCAAAGCGATTGCGCTTGAGCTGGCCAAAGAAGGCGCGCTGGTAGTCGGTACAGCAACGTCAGAGAAAGGTGCAGCAGACATAACTGCATATCTGACCCAACACTGCGGTAAAGGCCATGGTATTGTCATGGATGTCACCAATCAAGGTAGCGTTGATACCGGCCTGGATATGGTGGAAAAACAATTTGGCGCAGCCACGATTCTGGTAAATAACGCCGGTATTACACGCGACAATTTGTTGATGAGGATGAAAGAAGATGAATGGCAAGATATTATCAATACCAACCTGACCTCGCTGTATCGGGTTAGCAAAGGTTCAATTCGTGCCATGATGAAAGCTCGCAAAGGGAGAATCATCAGTATCGCCTCTGTGGTGGGTGTTTCAGGCAATGCCGGGCAAGCGAATTATGCTGCTGCAAAAGCCGGGGTGATCGGGTTTAGCAAGGCGCTTGCTCGCGAAGTTGGATCACGCAATATTACCGTCAATGTCGTTGCGCCTGGTTTCATCGATACCGACATGACTCGTGCATTACCTGAGGCGCAGCGTGATGCATTACT
This sequence comes from Gammaproteobacteria bacterium, assembly GCA_024641475.1. Taxonomy (GTDB): domain Bacteria; phylum Pseudomonadota; class Gammaproteobacteria; order UBA6429; family Thiohalophilaceae; genus JACQBC01. The sequence goes on along the minus strand of JAHECZ010000009.1, from coordinate 3,823 downwards.
GGCGCAGATCCCGCTTAATCGCTTGGGACATGCAGAAGAAGTTGCCAAAGCCGTGGTCTTCCTGGCATCCACTGGAGGGGCTTATATTACCGGCGAAACCCTTCATGTGAATGGCGGAATGTACATGGCATAATTTAACTTGTTGTATTATAAGACTTTATTGAATCACGCTGGTTTGCAAATAATGGTCAAAATGCTTGGCAGGTGCCAAGGCTTTCCCCTAAAATACGCGCCCAGCGTTCATTAAAGAACGATAACCTTTTGGAGAGGAGTTTCGCATGAGCAGTGTAGAAGAACGCGTCAAAAAGATCGTAGTTGAACAACTTGGCGTCAAAGCAGAAGAAGTAAAAGATGACGCATCGTTTGTCGACGATCTGGGTGCAGATTCACTCGATACCGTTGAACTGGTCATGGCTTTGGAAGAGGAATTTGAAACTGAAATTCCTGATGATGAAGCCGAAAAGATCACTACGGTTCGCCAGGCGGTTGACTATATCAACGCGCATTCCAACTAAGAACAGCCAAATGGTCGACGGCCGCAACCACAATGGTGGAGCGGCCGTTTGACTTTTTGAAGCAGTCAAACGAAGGAGTATTGACGGTGTCTAAACGTCGTGTTGTGGTTACCGGTCTAGGTGCGGTAACGCCGCTCGGTTTGGATGTAAAGACCAGCTGGGAAGGAATTCTGGCCGGCAAGAGCGGCATTGAACCTTTTACCCATATGGATGCCAGCAATTTTGCCGTACGTTTCGGCGGAGTTGTGAAAGGTTTTGACTCTGCGGCCGTCGTTGGTGTCAAAGATGCCAAAAAAATGGATACCTTTATTCATTATGGTATTGCAGCTGCCGCTGAAGCCATTGCTGATTCAGGTTTGCAGGTTACCGAAGCCAATGCTGAGCGCATAGGTGTATCGATTGGTTCTGGTATTGGCGGATTAGGCACTATTGAGCGCAATTATGATGCGTACAAGGATGGCGGTCCGCGTAAAATTTCCCCGTTTCTGATTCCTGCTGCAATTATTAATATGATATCTGGCCATGTCTCAATTCGTTATGGCCTGAAAGGTCCTAATTATGCCATCGTGACGGCTTGTGCAACGGCTACTCACAGTATTGGTGATGCTGCACGGATGATTGAATACGGCGATGCCGATGTCATGATTGCCGGTGGCGCTGAAATGGCAACGACAGCATTAGGCGTTGGCGGCTTTGCAGCCGCGCGTGCATTGTCGACTCGCAATGATGATCCTCACACCGCCAGCCGTCCCTGGGATAAAGATCGCGATGGTTTTGTACTTAGCGATGGTGCCGGGGTGGTCGTACTGGAAGATTATGAGTTTGCCAAGGCGCGTGGTGCACGAATTTATGCTGAATTGGTTGGCTTTGGTATGAGCGGTGACGCGTATCACATGACGTCGCCATCCGAAGGTGGTGATGGTGCCAAGCGTTGCATGTTAAACGCGATGCGCAATGCCAGGCTAAACCCCGAACAGGTTTCGTATATCAATGCCCATGGTACCTCAACGCCACTGGGCGATCTGGCTGAAATATTTGCCGTGAAAGGTGCCTTTGGCAATCATGCGACTAAAGTTGCCATGAGTTCAACGAAATCGATGACTGGCCACTTATTGGGTGCGGCGGGCGGTATAGAAGCCGTATTCAGCATTCTGGCAATTCGCGACCAGGTTGCACCTCCCACGATTAATATTTTCAATCAGGATCCACAATGCGATCTGGATTTAATACCAGGTAGTGCGCGCCAAATGAAAATTGATGTGGCAATGTCGAATTCATTCGGCTTTGGTGGCACCAACGGCACACTGGTGTTTCGTAAACCTTGAACACATGTGGTAATTCCACTTGTCGATTCACGCACGGGTGTTCAAAAATAATCAACCACTGTGTCATGAAACCCTGCCGGGTCGTTTTTTATTGCATCAATTAGCGTTAAACAATCCACAACGCTATCCATTTTTCCTGGAAAGTACGGCTCACTCAGAGCTCGCGGATACATCTACCAGTCAATACGATATTCTGTTTGCTTTCCCGCAAGCAACGCTGCGAAAGCGCCCTGACAATAAGCTGGAATGGAACGGACAGCCCGTGCAGTTCGACGGGTTTTTGTCAGCATTAGACTCACTGTGGCAGCAACAATTTGCGCCTTCTGTTTCATCCGAGTTACCTTTTACGGGTGGTTGGTTCATTTATTTGAGCTATGAATTGGTTGCCGAAATCGAGCCACGCCTGGAACTGCTTGTGGATGTGGCTACATTGCCGATCGCACAGGCGACGCGCATCCCGGCGGCGATTATCTATGATCATGTCACGGATACCACGCATATCGTAACAGAAACAGCTTATGCACATTTTCAACATGAATTGAAAGCGGATCTGCTTTCGCTGGGCGCAACAACGGATGGTATGACAACGCCACAGTTCCAGTTGCAAGAAGATTCAGCCGAACAATATATGAGTAATGTAGACAGAGCACTTGAATACATTTATGCAGGTGACGTCTATCAGGTGAATTTATCGCGTTGCTGGCATGGTACGTTCGACGGTGCCGCGAACATTTCATCAATCTATGCACGCTTGCGAGAATGCAATCCCGCACCGTTTACCGGTTTGGCATGGTTTGATAATGGCGGGATAATCAGTTCTTCACCAGAGCGATTGGTACGGGCACATCAAGGTATGATAGATACCCGGCCGATAGCAGGGACGCGGCCGCGCGCAGAAAAATTGAATCCTGATCAGCAGCTCCAGCAGGAATTGATTGCGCATCCTAAAGAACGTGCCGAACACGTCATGTTGCTGGATTTGGAACGAAATGATTTAGGTAAGATTTGTATCCCGGGTTCGGTGCGTGTGGATGAATTAATGTGCCTGGAGTCCTATGCGCATGTGCACCATATAGTTTCCAATGTGACCGGGCGATTACGCGAAAATATAACGCCAGCACAGATCATCCGGGCTGTATTTCCCGGCGGAACTATTACGGGGTGCCCTAAAGTGCGCTGCATGGAAATTATTGCTGAACTGGAGCAGTCACCACGCGGTGCGTACACCGGTTCGTTCGGTTATCTCAATCACAACGGCGACATGGATTTGAACATTTTAATTCGCAGCATTGTTTATGTTGGCAATGAAATCACTGTTCGCGCCGGCGCCGGTATTGTGGCAGATTCAATCCCGCAACGTGAGCTGGAAGAGACGCGAGCCAAAGCGAAAGGCATGCTTGCGGCATTACAGTCGCAATAATACGCAATGGAACACATGGTGACATTAATTAATGGCCAGCCAACTGATTGCATTTCGGTTGTAAATCGAGGTATGCAATATGGCGATGGCATTTTTGAAACCATGGCGGTTATCAACTCAAATATTCCCTTGTGGCCATACCATTATCAACGGCTGCAGACCGGCTGTGATCGTTTGGGTATTGAGATACCGGAATTAATGGGGTTGCAAACCGAATTGTTACAGCTTATGCAAGCTACGCCGAAGGCGCTGCTAAAATTGATAATCACGCGCGGCAATGGGCAACGCGGTTACGCACCGACGCCGTCGTCACAACCGACACGGATAATGCAACGGTATACATGGCCAGACACTCAGCAAAAATATCAGCTTGAAGGCGTTTGCGTGCGTCGTTGTCAGTTACAACTGGCGCATCAGCCGCTACTGGCCGGTATCAAGCATCTGAATCGTCTGGAGCAGATACTGGCGCGAGGTGAATGGGATGATTCAACAATACACGAAGGGTTGGTCGGTGATACTGATGGCCATGTTATTGAAGCAACGGCTCACAATGTGTTTATTGT
>JAHECZ010000042.1:14418-22451 GCA_024641475.1 Gammaproteobacteria bacterium | reverse complement strand
TTTATTTAAGACTTTCTAGTATAAGGTTGAACAGAACGGGACGGCGCCGATCAACCGTAATAAATAATCCTGCTTTCTGAATTTTCAGTTTCAATTAGCAGGTATTTAAAAGGGGAGAGCATGTTTTTATTCAAATATGTATTTTTAACCCTTAATTTTTTTTCTATCTATTCTGCCCAGTTACACGGTAAAGTAAAACTTTCCCGCACACTTTTCGAGATGGAAGCACCTCAAGATTGTCAACCTGGTTACAAAGATCCTGATGGTAAATAGCTGATGATTTTATTAAAGGACACCAAGTCAAGTGACACTCTAATAGCGTGTCCTTTTTCGCAAGATACAACCTGCAACATTTTATTTTGAGGACTTCAAAAAGTTTCGTATTGATTCTGAAGGAAATCGTTACGAAGGCAAAGGTCATACCGTAGAGAAGGAAGATAAAATCTCCATTGGTGGGGGTGAGGGTGTTTATTTTACATACCAGCGGAAAGGATGGCGACAAGGACTTTGAAAAGCATACGGCTTTATTCTTGAAGGATGGTTGCCAATATCTGGTTGTTTTGCATGGCCCCAAAGGCAAAGTGAATAAAAAGGTATTTGATCATGCCGTTTCGACTTTCGCATTAATCAAAGAGTTATTCCTTCCTTGGAACAATTGATTCAATTTTACTTTCAATCAATTGTATATATCTCTTCTGCGCAAACCTTTATGATGAAGCAATTGGCTCTTCAAGTATCTTCGTAACCCACTTCCACATAGAAATTACCTTCAGGCATCGAGAAAGGTATTGTAATAATGCCTGATTTTATTTTATGCGCAATTAGATAGTCGTTACCCACGATAATTGTTGGCAATGACATTTGAAATATATAGCCATTTTCCTCAAGCTCTGTTTTGGCACTACCCAATACCATATTGGCAATTTCACCTGCCAGATCAATTACTATTCCGTCTATTTTAGAAATCTCCATCGGCATCATTTTTTTTGTAATATGCAAAATGGCTGATTCTGAAAACGTCAACGCAACTGATGCTGAAATTCGTTTGCCGATGTTCGCTATGACTTCTTTTTTCCCTACCATAGTCATCAGGCCGGTAATGTTTTTACCTTTTGCATAGTCATCAGGTTTTTTTCTGATTGGCGTTCCCGTGCTTGGTTCAACATGTGCCATTGTCGTTAGCACATTCAGAACAGATTTAATAACGGGATTTATAAACTGCGCTTCCATGTTTGATTTTTTGTTGTACAGCTTATTGAATTGATTCTTCTTTTTTACGTTCTTCAAAGAAGCCCGTTTTTACCAGTTCTGTTGTCAAGGCCAAATAATCCGTTGCAGATTGACCGTGCGGAGCAAAAGCAAAGACATCCAGTCCATGCATGGGACTGGTAGCCAATGCAACGTTTTCACCTATGCGAGTGTTGCATACCAGATCGCCATAACGATCTTTTACCCTGTCGAAAATTTCATAGGCAAGTTTACGTCTGGAATCAAAACGCGTCACAACGATACGACGTTCAAATCTTCGTTGAAGTTTTTTTTCCAGCACATTCAATGCTGAATCCAGCCTGTGTACTCCCTGCAAAGATAGAAAATCAGCCGAGACTGGTATTAGAACCCTGTCAGCAGCAAGCAGGGCATTAAGGGTTAATACACCCATCATCGGGCAGCAGTCAATTAAAATGGGGGCACCGGTAAGTGCCAACTCTTCTTTCAAGCCTTGTTTAAGTAAGGTGGCTGCCTTGGGATCAGACCCATAGGTAGCATCTATTTTGGCCAGTTCCAGAGAAGAAGCGATTATTTGCCAACCGGCAGGTGTGTCTCTTAACAAATTGGCCAATGGCGTTTTTTTTTCAAAAAAAGACGCCATGTTGAGTTCTGAATCTTCCCCTTTTTTCAAGCCGCTGGCGATAGTCAAATGCCCTTGCGGATCCATATCCAGAGCAATTGGGTGCCTTTTGGCTTTGGCAAGCACTGCCGCGACATTCAGACATGTGGTCGTCTTACCTACACCGCCTTTTTGATTGAATATCGCTATAACCGCCATCTATCTACCCTCTGTTATTGTTCTTGCGCACTTTTGGGCTTCAAGACAATGATTTACTTAATAACTATATTTCGGGTGTTTCGCTATAAACTTTAATCAATTTATTGTCGAATGTTTGCTGTTTTGTATTTTCAGTATATTTTGGCTTATTCAACCGTCACTGATTTTGCCAAGTTTCTTGGTTTATCTACATCTGTTCCTTTTTCCAATGCAACATAATATGCCAGCAGTTGTAAAGGGATGGTATGCAGAATAGGGCTTAGAAAGCCCGCGTGTTCAGGCATTTGCATGACATGTACGCCTTCTGAAGATTGTATGCGGGTATTGGCATCTGCAAATACATAGAGCTCTCCTCCCCGCGCTCTTACTTCCTGCAGGTTGGATTTGAGTTTTTCCAGCAGAGTATCATTTGGCGCTACTGCTATAACCGGCATTTCTTTATCTACCAGTGCCAATGGGCCATGCTTCAACTCTCCTGCAGGATAAGCTTCGGCATGTATATAGGATATCTCTTTAAGTTTCAAAGCCCCTTCCAGCGCTATCGGATAATGCAAGCCGCGACCCAGAAATAATGCGTGTTGTTTGTTGACAAATTTTTCAGCCAGTTTTTTGATTTCAGGTTCCAGTTTGAGAACAGCCTGGACCGCAATTGGCAAATGTCGCAACTCCTGCAAATGTTCTTTTTCTTGTTGTGCATTTAACCTGCCACGCTGTTTTGCCAATACCAGCGTCAGCAGGAATAATGCCGCCAACTGGGTCGTAAATGCTTTGGTGGAAGCCACACCAATTTCCGGACCTGCGCGTGTCAAAAATCGCAGTTTGGATTGACGTATGATTGCACTCTCTGCCACATTGCATATGGCCAAAGTATGTGGGTGACCGATGGCTTTTGCATGATTCAATGCTGCCAGGGTATCGGCTGTTTCACCTGATTGTGAGATTGTAACGATCAGCGTATTCGGATTGGCAACACTGGTCCGGTAACGATACTCACTTGCAATTTCTACAGCACAAGGTATGCCTGAAATTTCTTCAAGCCAATTTCTTGCCACCAAACCAGAGTTGTGACTGGTTCCACATGCCAATATCAGAACACTATTTATTTGTTCAAAGGTTGCTGCTGCTTCCGCTCCGAACAGGCCGGGTATCAAAGACTGACTGTTACAGACCGATTCAAGGGTATTCGCTAGTGCCTGAGGTTGTTCAAAGATTTCCTTCAGCATGTAGTGACGATATTCACCTAACTCCACACTGTCGTTTGAAAGTTCACTGACATGTACGTCACGTACTACCGGTTTACCCTTTACATCAAATACCCGATAATTATCCAAGTTTATTTCTGCAACATCACCCTCTTCCAGATAAACTACATTTTTTGTCACTGCCAGCAAAGCAGACATATCTGAAGCAATAAAATTTTCCTGATTGCCTACACCCAGCAATAATGGGCTACCTTTGCGTGCACAAATCAATTGTTGTGGATTATCTATAGCAATTACACCTATTGCATAAGCTCCGACTAACTCTCCCAGGGCTGCCTGTGTCGCACTCAGTAATGTGCCCCCTTTTTTGTAATGACTATGCACCAAATGAGCGATGACTTCCGTATCAGTATCAGATGTAAATACATATCCAACTGATTTCAGGTGTGCTCGTAATTCCTCGTAATTTTCTATAATGCCATTATGTACCACTGCGATGCTGTCACTGCTTAAATGAGGATGAGCATTGCGTTCGCTCGGCACACCATGAGTTGCCCAACGTGTATGTGCAATTCCCAGCTGGCCTTTGATATCACTGCTTTTTTGAGTCAGGTCTGCAACTCTTCCCGTGCTACGGGCACGTTTCAATTGTTTTTCATCTACAACCACTAATCCGGCAGAATCATAACCACGATATTCAAGACGTTGCAGACCTTGTAAAAGAATGGGTACAACATTACGCTGTGATAAGGCACCAACAATACCGCACATAGTTTATCTTTCTGTAAAAAACTGGTTTTTGATAAATTGCTATTTAACGCTTACCTTTAACTATAACTTTTTTTATTTTGGCTTTTTAGCGGGTCTCTGCCACCCGGTTATGGTTACCTGTTTTGCACGCGATAATGTCAACGCATTTTCAGGTGCTTCCTTGGTGATAGTTGATCCTGCTCCTATTGTGCTTCCACGCTTTACTGTAACAGGCGCAACCAATTGAGTATCTGAGCCTATAAATACGTCATCTTCTATGATGGTTCGATGTTTATTTGCACCGTCATAATTGCAGGTAATGGTTCCCGCACCCACATTTACCCTGCTACCTATCGATGTATCTCCAATGTAACTCAGGTGATTTGCCTTGCTTCCTGAAGCGATTTCACTGTTTTTTACTTCAACGAAGTTTCCTATATGCACATCGTTATGCAATTTAGTTCCGGGACGCAGGCGAGCATAAGGACCTATGATGCTGTTATTACCCACGTTCGAAGATTCAATATGACTGAAAGGCGCAATCTGAACTCCTGCATCGATATTTGAGCTCTTGATCACGGTGTATGCGCCAACTTTAACCCTATTACCTAATGTTACTTCGCCTTCGAAGATACATCCCACGTCAATTTCTACATCTCGAGCGCAAATTAGTTTTCCCCGGATATCTATCCGCTGAGGATCAGCTAAGGTTACACCTTGTTGTAATAAACGAAGTGCCTGCTCACTTTGCCAAATTCTTTCCAATTCAGCAAGTTGTACTTTGCTGTTGATGCCCATAACTTCCCAATCATGATCAGGTTGACTGGTACTTACTTCAATTCCTTCAGATACAGCCATAGCAACAATATCGGTAAGATAGTACTCACCTTGTGCATTGTTATTTTTCAAACTGTTTAACCAGTTTCGCAGCAGATGTGTAGGTGCTGACAATATGCCCGTATTAATTTCAGTTACTGCACGTTGTTCTTTAGTTGCGTCTTTTTCTTCAATGATGCTTGAAACTTTATCCATCTTATCCCTGATAATTCGACCGTATCCGGATGGATTTTTCATGGTTAATGTTAACAAATTCAAATGTTCGGGATTCTGGAGCAATTTCTGCAATGTAGCCTTTTGTATCAGGGGTACGTCACCATAAAGTATCAATGTTGTACTGTTATCTTGCAGTTCAGGCATGGCCTGTTGTACGGCATGGCCTGTTCCAAGCTGCGGTTCCTGCAATACAAAACTTGCAGGATATTGAGACATGGTTTTTGGAACGATTTCTCCACCATGCCCATACACAACGCATGTTTTACCAGGTGTCAAGCTCATGCTGGTATCCATTACATGTTGCAGAAGTGGTTTTCCCGCTAGGGCATGTAATACTTTAGGCAAATCAGAGTGCATACGAGTACCCTTACCCGCTGCAAGAATAACGATATTTAGCATAGCGTTTGAATGAATTTATATAATTATTAAGTATAAACAAAAAAAACGGCCTTAGCCGTTTTCCTTGTTGAGTAATTTACATAATTTATCAGTGTGAGCTTCTATTACGCATTTTATGTATCGCTTGCAATTGCGCAATGGCTTCTGCCAACTCTGCTTGAGCCGCAGCATAATCAATATCTGATGTGCGATTTTTCATTGCCTCTTCAGCAGCTCGTTTAGCTTCAATTGCCCTTGCTTCATCCAGATCTGCACCTCGTGTTGCTGTATCTGCCAGGATCGTTACCAGGTTAGGTTGAACCTCCAGCATTCCACCAGATACATATATCAACTCTTCTTCAGCTATATCTGCCAGTTTTATACGAACAGAACCCGGTTTGATGCGTGTAAGCAAAGGCGCATGACGAGGATAAATACCCAACTCACCCATTTCGCCCGGAACGATAATAACTTCAGCCAATCCGGAGAAAAGAGATTGCTCAGCACTTACAACGTCTACTTGTACGGTCATTGCCATTTCAATTTCCTTTTATAGCGTTTTGGCCTTTTCAATGGCTTCTTCAATCGTGCCAACCATATAGAAAGCCTGCTCTGGCAAATGGTCGTACTCACCATTTACAATACCTTTGAAGCCCTTGATGGTTTCCTTCAAGGTGACATATTTGCCTGGGCTACCGGTAAATACTTCAGCTACGTTAAATGGTTGTGACAGGAAACGCTGAATTTTACGGGCACGTGCAACGGCCAATTTATCTTCAGGTGCCAATTCATCCATACCCAGAATTGCGATAATGTCACGCAGTTCTTTATAACGCTGCAATGTCTGTTGTACACCACGCGCAACGGTGTAATGTTCTTCGCCCACAACCAGCGGATCAAGCTGACGTGAAGAAGAATCCAATGGATCAACCGCTGGGTAAATACCCAATGAAGCGATGTCACGTGACAAAACAACAGTTGAGTCAAGGTGCAGGAAGGTTGTTGCTGGTGACGGGTCAGTCAAGTCGTCGGCAGGAACGTAAACAGCCTGAATCGATGTAATCGAACCCACTTTGGTGGATGTAATACGCTCTTGCAGACGACCCATTTCTTCAGCCAGTGTTGGCTGGTAACCTACCGCAGATGGCATACGACCCAGCAACGCGGAAACTTCAGTTCCGGCCAATGTGTAACGGTAAATGTTGTCAACGAAGAACAGGATGTCACGGCCTTCATCGCGGAATTTCTCAGCCATGGTCAAACCTGACAACGCAACGCGCAGTCGGTTGCCGGGAGGCTCGTTCATCTGACCGAACACCATCGCAACTTTGTCCAGAACGTTTGAGTCTTTCATTTCGTGGTAGAAGTCGTTGCCTTCACGTGTACGCTCACCAACACCTGCAAAAACAGACAAACCAGCGTGCTGTTTGGCTATGTTGTTGATCAATTCCATCATGTTTACGGTCTTGCCCACACCCGCACCACCGAACAGACCGACCTTACCACCCTTTGCAAATGGGCATACCAAGTCAATAACCTTGATACCTGTTTCCAGCAAATCTACTGAAGGAGAAAGCTCATCAAACTTTGGTGCTTTCTGGTGAATTGAGCGACGCTCGTCACATTTAACTTCACCGGCATCGTCAATTGGGCGACCCAACACGTCCATGATTCTGCCCAGTGTTCCAGCACCTACCGGAACAGTAATCTGGTTTCCAGTATTGTTTACAGCCATTCCTCGACGCAAACCGTCTGAAGAACCCATGGCAATGGTACGTACAACGCCATCTCCAATTTGTTGTTGAACTTCCAAGGTCAGATCTTTTTCTGCAACGGATGTTGCATCAGATACTACCTTCAACGCGTCGTATACTTTTGGCATTTGATCACGTGGAAATTCCACGTCAACAACCGCACCGATACACTGAACAATCTTGCCTTGACTCATTTTAAGATTCCCCACATTAATTTATTAATTCTGTTCACCCCGACAACTCAGCATTTATATACTGATTTAATCGTGTGCTTTAACTTACAGCAGCTGCGCCGCCAACGATTTCGGAAATTTCCTTTGTAATTGCTGCCTGGCGTGCTTTGTTATAAACCAATTTCAGTTCACCAATAACCGTTTTGGCATTATCAGATGCTGCTTTCATCGCCACCATCCGAGAACTTTGCTCGGATGCCTGATTTTCAGTTACTGCGGCATACACCAATGATTCCATATAGCGCAACAACAATTGATCAACAACAACTTTCGCATCTGGCTCGTAAATATAATCCCAGGTTGCACCTCTTTTTTCCGTCATTAAATCGCCTGAAAGAGGTAATAGTTGCTCGAATACCGGTTCTTGTTTCATGGTATTGATAAAATGGTTGTAGCTCAGATAAATGGCATCCACTTCACCCTTAATGTAGGCATCCAGCATTAATTTAACTGTGCCAATTAGGTTTTCAACGTGAGGCGTATCACCTAATCCGGTTAAATGCGATTCTATCCTTGCACCTATTCTGGACATGAAACTGAAGCCTTTGTTACCGATAGGTGATACACGAATACCTGTTGCTCCTGCTTCCATTTCCTTCATTTTGTTAACAACCAG
>JAHECZ010000042.1:0-14318 GCA_024641475.1 Gammaproteobacteria bacterium | reverse complement strand
GCCAAGGCCAGACGTACACCGCCACCGAGTTTTTTGATTACTTTTGTCTGCGCTGAACCACCTACACGTGATACGGAAACACCGGCGTTAATCGCTGGGCGAATACCCGCATTAAACAAGTCCGTTTCAAGGAATATTTGTCCGTCGGTAATTGAAATCACGTTTGTAGGCACGAAAGCAGATACGTCGCCAGCCGCTGTTTCAATGATCGGCAATGCAGTCAACGATCCCGTTTTGCCTTTTACTGCACCTTTTGTAAATGCCTCTACGTATTCTGCATTCACACGTGCAGCACGCTCCAGCAAACGTGAGTGGAGATAGAACACGTCGCCAGGATAAGCTTCACGGCCAGGTGGACGACGCAATAACAGAGAGATTTGACGATATGCCCAAGCTTGTTTGGTCAAGTCATCATAAACGATTAATGCATCTTCACCGCGATCACGGAAATATTCGCCCATAGTGCATCCTGCATATGGCGCCAGGAATTGCATTGCAGCCGAGTCAGAAGCGGTTGCCGCCACTACAATGGTGTATTCCATTGCGCCACGCTCTTCCAGCTTGCGTACTACGTTGGCAACTGTTGATGCTTTCTGACCAACAGCTACATACACGCAAGTCATGTTCTGACCTTTTTGATTGATGATCGCGTCTACAGCAACGGCTGTTTTACCTGTTTGACGGTCACCAATAATCAATTCACGCTGACCACGGCCTATTGGCACCATTGAGTCAACTGATTTCAAACCTGTCTGTACAGGTTGGTCAACCGACTTACGCTGAATAACACCTGGAGCCACCTTTTCAATCTTGTCTGTCATCTTCGCGTTTACTGGACCTTTGCCATCAATTGGCTGACCCAACGCGTTAACAACTCGACCGCGAAGTTCCGGTCCTACAGGAACTTCAAGAATTCGGCCTGTACACTTTACAGTGTCGCCTTCACTGATATGTTCATACTCACCGAGAACAACGGCACCAACAGAATCGCGTTCGAGGTTCAACGCGAGACCAAATGTATTGCCGGGAAATTCCAGCATTTCACCTTGCATAACATCTGACAGTCCGTGTATACGTACAATACCATCGGTAACGCTAACTACAGTACCTTCAGTACGCGCCTCTGTCAGCGCTTCGAAGTTCTCGATACGGCTTCGTATCAAACTACTAATTTCAGAAGGGTTGAGCTTCATCTGCTTTTCCTTAATTTCGATTAATCTGTTTTCAAGCTAGCACATGTGCCAGCTCGGTAAGATGGGTGCGTGCGGAACCGTCTATGACTTTATCACCTGCACGAATAATTATTCCGCCCAATAGCTTTTGATCAGTTTCACAATCAAGTCTGATTTCACGTCCCAGACGTTTTTTCATTGCTGCAACAATCTTTTGTTTTTGAGTTTCATTCAACTCAAAAGCAGAAGTGACTTTAACATCTATACTTTTTTCGGCTTCAGCTCGCATTACTTCAAATATAGCTGTGATTTCAGGCAACAAAACCAAGCGCTGCGCTTCAACCAGCATTTTGATGAAATTAGCAATTTGTTTACCCAGCTTATCACCGCCGCAGATTGCAAGCATCAAATCCTGAAGTTGTTTTCTTGCAATGCGCGGGCTCGTAATAAGAACATAAACTTGCGCATTCTCTAATGCTGAAGTAGCCGTCTGCAATGTCTCAGACCAGGATTTTAATTCGTTACTCTTGCTGGCGGCATCAAATGCAGCCAGTGCATATGGTCGAGCAACTGTGATGGTTTCAGACATGTCGTTCAGATTTCCGCAACAAGTTTTTCGAGTAGATCGTTATGCGATTTCGCATCGATTTCACGACCCAGAATTTTACCGGCTCCGGCCAAAGCTACTGCAGACACCTGCATACGCAATTGTTCTTTTGCACGGAAAACCTCCTGATCAATTTCAGCTTTAGCCGCAGTTACAATGCGCTCACTTTCAGCATGTGCCTGTATTTTGGCCGCTTCAATTAATTCAGATCCGCGCTTGTCACTTTGAGCAATAATCTCTGCTGCTTTTTCTTTCGCTTCACGTATCAGATCTGCTGAACGGTGTGCTGCCAATTCCAGATCATGCTTACCGCGCTCAGCAGCAGCCAAACCATCAGCAATCTGCTTTTTGCGCTCTTCCAATGCCGCCATGATTGGAGGCCATACAAACTTCATACTGAACCAAACAAACATGGCGAACATGATCGTTTGTCCGAGAAGGGTCGCATTGATATTCATGCATAAACCTTTACTTGTTTATTGATAATAAGCTTGTGCTTGAATTATTTGGCTACTGCGAACAGTACATACATTGCCAAACCAACGGCAATCATAGGAACCGCGTCAACCAAACCCATAACAACGAAAAACTGTGTCCGCAACATTGGGATCAACTCAGGTTGGCGAGCTGCACCCTCCAGAAAGCGACCACCAAGAATACCAATACCTATAGATGCACCCAGTGCACCAAGACCCATCATCAAAGCGCCAGCGATGTACAACAGTGGGGTTGCGAGTTCCATTTTTATTTCTCCTAAAATTTAAATTAAGTTGTTTTTGATTTTGAAATTAATGATGTTCTTGATGCGCCATATCCAAATAGACAATTGTTAATGTCATAAAGATGAATGCCTGCAATGTTACAATCAGAATATGGAAAATTGCCCAAGGTAGAGATAACGTCCATTGCGCGTAGAAGGGCAATAATGCAATCAGTATAAATATCATCTCGCCCGCATACATGTTTCCAAACAAACGCAAAGCAAGTGAAACAGGTTTGGCGATAAGGTTTACACCTTCAAGCAACAAGTTAACCGGCATGAATAACACCTGAACCAGCTTGTTACTGCTTTGAAATGGCATTAACGCCAATTCACCGAAGAATCCACCAATACCTTTTATTTTAATACTGTAATAAATTACAAGGAAGAAAACACCCAATGACATCCCAATGGTTGCATTGGGATCTGTAGATGGCACAAGCTTGAAATGTCCTAGACCGGCCTTTTCAGCCAAATACGGTATGTAATCTACAGGTACCAGATCCATCAAATTCATCAGGAATATCCACAGGAATACTGTAAGCGCTAACGGTGCCACCAAAGCACTTCTTCCTGTGAACGAACCGCGAACGCTGTTATCGATAAACTCAATTATCCATTCAATAAAATTTTGCGCACCGCTTGGCGTACCCTGCTTAGCCTTAACTGCAACACGATAGAATAACAGCGTAAAAAACAGACCCAAAACAAGTGAAACTACAAAAGTGTCAACATTGAGCGCCCAAAATCCCATTTCCTTGGCTTCTTCGGCATTATGTGCACAATGAATTTGTCCTTCGTGCAATCCGCATGTGAGGTTTTGCAGGTGATGCCTAATATAATCTGCAGAGGTCAGCACTTCAGTTGTCATTTTGTGTTCTCAATCTCATCCATACCGAAGCAAACAACCAAATTGCCTGCCCCACCACAAACCCCGCCATCAACCATAATGGCATGAGTTCCAATATTTTGAATCCTAGCGCCAGCAATACAGCTGACAATAAATAACGCTCAATTGCAACTTTATACGCTTGACGCAAAACCGTTTCAGCACTATCGTTCACGCGCCGAACAACCTGCCAATGGCGCCAAATCAACAGCAGCGCTCCTATCATGGCAACCAAACTTCCGTATGCGAACGATTTTGCAGCAGAGTAACCGTCAATTAAATATATTACGGTTGTGCCAAATACCAACACCACCCCTTTTAAGCCTAATAATCTAGCAAAATCAGAGCGCATTATATTCGTCCTACAGAATTCACTATATTAGCAGCATATTAATTAGCTGTCAAAAAATTATGAATTGTTTTCAATTATCAACAAATCTCTTATTTGCCATGTGAAAATCTCACTTTTATTCTTGAAATCATCATCAGCGACAAAGATCATGATATTTGCTTAAAAAAATATTATCGTTACCAATACAATGATTAATTTAATTTTTTTATCAACTCATCCAAATGATCCAGGCTACTGTAATCTATAATCAATTTTCCAGAGCCTTTATTGCCGATTTTAATTTGGACTGTAGTACCAATACGCTGTGAAATTGATTCCTGCAAATTCAATATATCTCTGTCCGGCTTTTCTTTTACATGTATTGGCGGCGGATTAAGAAGATGCTGGACCAGTTTTTCCGCCTCACGCACCGACAATCCATCAGCAACAATTTTATTTGCTGCGGTTACCTGTTCCGCACCTTCCAACGCCAATAGCGCGCGCGCATGGCCCATGTCTATCTGACCTGCCATCACCATGTCCTGAATGAGTTGCGGCAGCTTTAATAATCGTAGTAAATTAGTTGTGGTACTGCGTGATCTACCTACCGCATCTGCTGCAGTTTGATGGGACATTAAAAATTCATCTATCAGTCTTTGTATTCCTATCGCCTCTTCCAGCGGATTTAAATTTTCACGTTGAATATTTTCAATCAACGCCATTGCCAGCGCAGCATTGTCTTCTACCTTGCGAACAAGCACTGGAACCAATGACAATCCAGCCAGTTTTGCAGCACGCCAACGCCGTTCACCCGCAATAATTTCAAAACTTCCATCCGGAAGTTGACGCGTTAAAATTGGTTGGATTACACCCTGTGACTTTATGGATGCCGCCAGTTCATTCAATGCGGCTTCATCCATATGTGAACGTGGTTGATACTTGCCTGGTTTGAGTTGATCTACCTTCAAGTCACGCAATGTATCATCAACTTTTTCTTCGCTATTGCCGGACAATAAAGCATCCAGCCCACGCCCGAGTCCCCTGCTTGGCTTAGCCATAACTATTTCCTGTTTTAAATATAATTAAATTTCTTAAACTAAACCGTTTCTGCAACGAGATTGTTTAACAATTCACCTGCCAGAGCCAGATAGGCCTGCGTACCTCTGGATTCACGATCATGATATAACGCAGGCAAGCCAAAGCTTGGTGCTTCTGCTAACCTGACGTTGCGAGGAATTACTGTTCTATAAACTTTGTCCCCAAAATGTTGTAATAACTGCTCTGAAACTTGTTGAGCAAGGCTGTTGCGCGGATCGTACATCGTTCTCAACAAACCCTCTATTTGTAGTTCCGCATTTAAATTAGCTCTTACTCTACGAATTGTATTTACTAAATCACTTAAACCTTCTAATGCATAATACTCACACTGCATCGGAATCATGACTGATTTAGCTGCACATAATCCGTTTAGAGTAAGAAGATTCAATGCCGGCGGACAATCTATCAATATAAAGTCATATTCTTCCAGAACGTCTGATAAGGCATCTTTCAATCGCATTTCTCTATTTTCAATATCTACCAATTCTATTTCCGCACCAGCCAATTCGCGATTGGCAGGTAAAATGTCATATTTACCCGCTTCTGAATATATACGAGCTGTCTGCACATTTTTACTGCCCAATAATACATCGTAGATAGTTGTACTCAGTTTGGCTTTATCTATAGCACTTCCCATCGTTGCATTACCTTGAGGGTCCAGATCAACTAACAATACACGTTTTTTTGCAGCGGCCAGACTTGCGGCAAGATTAACTGTCGTTGTGGTTTTACCAACACCACCTTTTTGATTGGTAATTGCTAATACTTTGGCCATTTATTTCACTTTCAAAATAACAAGACACCGTGCAGCATCTAAACCAGACACATTTAAAGGAATAACTCTTTCAACAACAATATCATCAGGCAATTGTTGCAATTCTTGTTCCGGCGTACCTTTCATCGCTGCCCACTTGCCTTTTTCTGTCAATAAATGCCGAGTTATTTTTATAAAATCACTCGTTTCTGCAAATGCCCGTGAAATAATACCGTCAAACTTGTTTTCTGCTTCAAAATCTTCTACTCGTTTACTAAACACCTTAACGTTCTGAAGCCCCAACTCTATTATTGCCTGTTTTACAAAGCTGGTTTTTTTGCTATTGCTATCAATTAGAGTAAATGTCCAATCTGGCCTTGCAATTGCAAGTATCAATCCTGGCAAGCCGGCACCACAACCCACATCCAGCCAATTTCCCGCCGACAAATGGGGTAACACCGACAAACTATCCAATAAATGATGGCTGACCATCTGATCTTTGTCACGTATTGCGGTTAAGTTATAAACCTTGTTCCATTTTTGCAGCAACTCGAGATATCTCAATAGTATTTGTTGCGTACTCTTGGATAGCTCTAATTCCAGATTACTAATTCCTTTTTCCAGAGCAAGCTCATAATTCATGCACTGATCTCGGTTTTACTATCTTTATTTGTATTTGATATGGACGTACTGAAACCTCTTTTCAAATGGACCAATAGTAAGGATATAGCTGCGGGTGTTATGCCTGAAATTCTGGCTGCTTGGCCCATCGTTTCGGGTTGATGCTCATTAAGTTTTTGTTGTGCCTCAATCGATAAACCCCTTACCTGTCTGTAATCCATCTTGATTGGCAATATTGTATTTTCATAATTTTCCTGTCGCTGAATTTCTTCGCGCTGACGGTCTATATATCCCTGGTATTTGGCTTGTATTTCCACTTGCCCGACTATATCTTTATCTTGGACACCCTGACCGACACCAGGTAATGTCATTAACGATGCGTAACTTACATCTGGGCGACGCAATAAATCATATAACGTGTATTCCCTTTCTATAGCTTTACCCAATACGCGTTCAGCATCAGCCTGAGCCAATATATCCGGATTTACCCAAGTACCTTTCAAGCGCTCTTGCTCGCGTGCAATTTTTTCTCGTTTACAGTCAAACGCAGCCCAACGTGCATCATCGACAACGCCAAGTTTACGCCCTATTTCTGTTAGCCGTAGGTCAGCATTATCTTCTCGCAGCTGCAAACGATATTCTGCACGACTGGTAAACATGCGATATGGTTCAGTAACACCACGCGTTATTAAATCATCTACTAACACGCCAAGATAAGCTTCATCACGTTGTGGGCACCAGGTTTCTTCATCTCGCGCATGTTTTCCAGCATTAATCCCCGCTAAAATTCCCTGAGCTGCCGCCTCTTCATATCCTGTTGTTCCATTAATTTGTCCGGCAAAAAACAACCCTTCTATTGCTTTTGTTTCAAGTGACTTCTTCAATCCACGCGGATCAAAATAATCATATTCAATTGCGTAACCCGGTCTGGTGATATGTGCTTTTTCCATCCCTTTAATCGATTGTACTAAGGCTAATTGGATATCAAAAGGCAAGCTGGTTGAAATGCCATTTGGATATACCTCATGAGTATGCAGGCCTTCAGGTTCAATAAATATTTGATGTGAGGTTTTATCCGCAAAGCGCGTAATTTTATCTTCGATAGATGGACAGTATCGAGGACCCACCCCTTCTATAACACCTGTAAACAATGGTGATCTATCCAAACCACCGCGTATAATTTCATGAGTTTGTTGGTTGGTATGCGTTATCCAACATGGTAGCTGCTGAGGGTGTTGCGCTACATTGCCCATAAACGAAAATACCGGCACTGGATTATCTCCTGGCTGTTCCAGCATTACGGAATAATCAATACTTCGCCCATCAATACGTGGTGGTGTACCTGTTTTTAATCTGGCAATTGGCAGCTTCAATTCTCGCAAGCGATGCGATAAGCTGACCGAAGGTGGATCACCCGCACGGCCCGCCTGATAATTGCTTAATCCAATATGAATCAAACCACACAAAAAGGTACCCGTAGTAAGTACGACACTTTTTGCTTTAAAGTGCAAGCCCAATTGAGTAATCACACCCGTTACTCTTTCACCTTCAACCGTTAAATCATCAACAGCTTGTTGAAAAATCCATAAATTAGGTTGATTTTCCAAACGAGAACGTATCGCCTGTTTATATAGAGCACGATCAGCCTGAGCACGAGTCGCTCGTACCGCCGGCCCTTTTGAAGAATTCAATATACGAAACTGAATGCCCGCCTCATCAGTAGCAGACGCCATGGCGCCCCCCAATGCATCCAGCTCTTTTACCAAATGCCCCTTACCAATTCCGCCTATGGAAGGATTACATGACATTAAGCCTAAGGTTTCAACATTATGGGTTAGTAATAATGTTGCGCGCCCCATGCGTGAACTAGCCAAGGCCGCCTCGGTTCCAGCATGGCCACCACCGACTACGATTACTTCAAATTCTTTAGGGTAGTTCATTGACAACATCCTCATTGAGGTGCGCATAATACATTAAATATATTAATCGTAAGAATTCTTGAGGTTGAGTGTTCCACGTGGAACAATATTTAACTTATTTGCCTATACAAAAGCGACTGAAAATTTCTCCTAATAAGTCATCCGCAGAAAAATCGCCAGTAATCGAATTTAAAGATTCCTGAGCTAAGCGTAATTCCTCAGCAAAGAATTCA
This sequence comes from Gammaproteobacteria bacterium, assembly GCA_024641475.1. GTDB lineage: Bacteria > Pseudomonadota > Gammaproteobacteria > UBA6429 > Thiohalophilaceae > JACQBC01. Next base: position 5,934 of record JAHECZ010000042.1, on the reverse strand, counting down.
GCCATATTGCTCATTTCTAAGGCCTTGCTTAAATGAATTTGTGCATTGAGCAAAGCACGAATATGCCTCTCTCTGGCCATAAATACACCAGCCTCATGATGCCACCCTAATACACTTAACAGCTTATCCTGCAATAGTTGAATGCCGGCGCCGGTTTTGGCTGATAGGTAAATAAGCGTTTCTGTGTTTTTATTTTCTATTCGAGGCTGCTCGCCCAATATATCTATTTTATTATAGATATATATACGTGGCGTGTTTATGGGTAACTCGTTCAAAATTTGCTCATCTTTAATCGATATGCCTAAATTGGCGTCCATCATCAAAATGATTGCATCAGCTTTTTTTATAGTACTACGGGTACGCTCTATACCCATCATCTCAACCTTGTCGTTGGATTCTCGTAAGCCGGCCGTATCAAGAATATGTAATGGGACACCTTTTATTTGTATCGCTTGACGAATGACATCACGTGTTGTTCCGGGTTCATCGCTTACTAAAGCAACTTCTTCACCGCATAAACAATTCAACAAACTAGACTTTCCAACATTAGGTTGTCCTATTAAGACAATTTGAGCACCTTCACGTAATAAACTACCTTGTTGCGCAACAATAAGTGTGTTTTGTAGTTGTTCAGATATCGCTTTCAGCTTGGTATCGCGTTTACTATAATCAGGGGCATCAAGTTCCTCTTCAGGAAAATCGAGCATGGCCTCAACTAGCATTCGCAAATCAATCAACTGAGAAACCAAATGATGAACGACGCGTGAAAAATCACCCATGAGTGAACGCATCGCGCTTTTAGCCGCTTGACTTGTTGTTGCATCTATTAAGTCAGCAACACTTTCAGCTTGTGCCAAATCCAGTTTGTCATTTAAAAAAGCTCGTTGAGTGAATTCACCGGGTAGTGCTAATCGAGCACCCAAATCCAGACAACGTTGCAATACAAGTTGTAAAACAGCTGGGCCACCGTGCCCTTGTAATTCAATCACATCTTCACCGGTATATGAATGGGGTGTGGGAAAAAAAAGAATAAGGCCCTGGTCCAAGATGATTCCATTTGCATCAACAAAAGAAGCATAATTGAATTGTCGAGGTTGCGGCTGTTTGCCAGTAATGGCTTGAACCATATCTGTTAAATGATACCCAGATACTCGGATAACACCAATGCCGCCACGACCGGGTGCCGTGGCTATTGCAGCGATTACATCAGACTTTGGCAACACCTTTGGCTTCTGCCTCCGTATGTCGTGTTATATACCATTGCTGAAGAATGGACAGCACGTTATTGACAACAGAATAAAGTACTAAACCCGCCGGGAAGAAGAAAAATATTACACTAAAAGCAATTGGCATAATTTGCATTAATTTTGCCTGCATGGGATCCGGTGGCGTTGGATTCAGTTTTGTCTGAATCAACATGCTTACCCCCATAATTACGGGCAAAACAAAATAAGGATCGGCTTTTGAAAGATCTGTAATCCATCCTATAAAAGGCGCATAGCGCATCTCTACACTTGATAATATGGACCAATACAGGGAAATAAATACGGGAATTTGTATTACAACAGGCAAACAGCCACCAAGAGGATTAATTTTTTCGGTTTTGTATAGGTCCATCATCGCCCTATTCAAACGTTCGCGATCATCACCAAACTGTTCTTTGATTTTTGCAAGTTTAGGCGCGACTAATCGCATTTTTGCCATTGAACGATAACTTGCTGCTGACAACGGAAAAAAGGCTAATTTAATCAAAATGGTCAGCAAGATAATCGCAACGCCCCAATTTTGAACACCACCGTGAATAAAAGTCAGTAACCAAAAAATAGGCTTGGCAATGATCGTTAGGAAGCCGTAATCAACTGTTAAGCCTAGTCCTTCTGCTATGTGATCTAATTGGCTACTGGCAGGGCCTACATATAAAGGTACTGTAACATCAACAACTTTACCTGGTTCAATGTTGGCTACAGGCAATATTAAACCGATCGAAAAGTGATTAGTTTCAATCTGCTTTGCATAAAACTCTCGTTGTATATTTCCCGTAGGCAACCATGCCGAGACAAAGTAGTGTTGTAACATTCCTGCCCAACCATTATCGGCAGAGGCTGGAACTGTTGCTTTATGTTTGGCAATGCTGGGAAAGTCAATTTTTTGAAATTTTTCCTTGTCTGTATAAATCGCCGGTCCTGTATAAGTAGGAACAAATTTTGAGCCGCCTGCAGGCTCACTATCATCTCTAACCAGCTGGTAATAAGCAGATGTAGAAAGGGGAATTTTCCCGTTGTTAGCTATCTCAAACTTAACATCAATCAAGTAACTGCTTTTATGAAAGGTGAAAACTTTGCTAACGTTAATACCATTGTCGGCTTTCGTGTTTAAACGAATTTCAACAGTATCCTTGCCTTCAAGCAACTCATAATGATTATCTTGAACAGAAAATAATGTATTGTGATTTGGCAAACTATTTCCCAATAGACCAGACTGAGCAAGGTACTTATGGGTGGCATCATTTTCCAACAAAACGAAATGCTTGTTTTTATCATTAGTATCGAAGTGTTTCATTAATTCGACACGTGTTATATCGCCACCTAACGTATTAATTTCAGCAAACAACAAGTCAGTTTTGACACTAATTGTCTGCCCTATTTGAGCAGACTTTGAAACAGGTGCATCAATTGATTTAAAATTTTCTACTGGTTTAATAAGTAAAGGACTTGCAACCGGAGTAGATGTCGCTGAAAGTGAAGTAGCTTCAAGCACCTGTGGGTGTTGCTGTTTCTCCCATCCATCCCATAAAATATAAATAGAAAATGAGAAAATAAGAAAAAGAAAAACACGCTGAAAATCCATTGTAGTTATAGCCTATTTTATAGTTTTAAGGAGCAGGATCGTAACCACCAGCATTCCAAGGGTTACAACGTAATATACGTTTTATACTTAGCCACAATCCACGAATTGGACCATGTTTAGTAATTACTTCCGTGGCATATACTGAACAACTGGGCGTAAAGCGACAGCTCGGCACCAACATTGGGCTAATTAGGAATTGATATGCTTTTATTAATCGAAGCAAAATGAATTTGATCATGTGGTTTTGCGCTCAGCATTAATTCCAATAATGCTTCTCTTGCTTCTAAGCAATAATGTATTGTTAGTTTTCGGCGGATACGAACGATGAAATCCAGGGGCGGCAGTTCTTCTGAATGATGTCTGAATATTTCACGTATTAACCGTTTAGCAAGATTTCTACTGACAGATTTGGCGATAACTTTTTTGCTTATCACCATACCAAGTCTAGGTACATTATGTTTACTATCAACTATGTTAATAGTAAACCATTTGTTAGTGAAACCTTTATGACGAAAAGCCTGTAGAAAATCCTTACTTTCTTTAATTCTGTTACAGTCACGAAAGGCAAAACTCACAAACTTATTAGCATCTGGATAACGTTATACCGCCAGACGTGCGCGGCCTTTTGCTCTGCGCGCAGCAATTACAGCTCGTCCACCCTTCGTTTTCATACGTACTAAAAATCCATGTGTACGTTTTCTTTTAATGACTGATGGTTGGTAAGTACGTTTCATGATAAAGATCCTGTTGATTAAGTTTTCGAAAGCCTGCAATTACAATATTTTACAGCAATTTTGTCAAGCACAATTTATTAGCTGTGGATAACTTTTCAACTAAGCTGTAGAATACATTTCATCGAAAAAGTAACTTATTTAGCCATAATATGCCTGAAGCAACATTATGGGAAAGCTGCCTTCTTCATTTTGAAGAAACACTTCCTGCTCAACAGTTTAATTCATGGATTAAACCGCTAACCTGTGAAATACAAGGTGAAATAATTACATTAACGGCTCCCAATACTTTTATCTTAAAAGTTATTCAAGAGCGCTTCTTGACTGAAATAACTAAATTAAGCAAAAAACTATTAAAAATAACGCCCCATTTTCAATTCAAGATCGGCAAAGAAGTTGTTACTCTTTCATCGCCCAAAATAGAACCTGTTGAAAACATTCAATTATCCAACACAAAAGAAAACAAAAATCACAGTAAGTTAAATGGATCCTTAGCATTTGAAAATTTTGTTACGGGAAAAGCAAATCAATTGGCTCATGCTGCCGCTATGCAAGTCGCCAATTTTCCTGGGACTATTTACAATCCATTATTCATTTACGGCGGTGTTGGTCTTGGAAAAACACATTTAATACAATCTATTGGTAATTTAATTAAAACAGAAAATCCACAAGCAAAAATTTGTTATGTACATGCAACAAACTACATATCAGACGTTGTAAGAGCATTTCAAACAAAAAAATTTGATGAATTTAAACAATATTACAATTCTCTTGATTTATTGTTAATTGATGATATTCAATTTATTGCAGATAAGCCAGGTACACAACAAGAATTTTTTTATACTCTAAATTCTCTAATTGATCATAATAAACAAATTGTTATTACGTGCGATACGTTTCCAAAAGAAATAGCTGGAATTGAAGCGCGGTTAACGTCACGCTTTAGTTGTGGATTGACTGTTGCAATCGAACCGCCAGGTTTAGAAATGCGTGTTGCCATATTGTTGCAAAAGGCAAATACATTAAATCATCCTATAAAAGAAGAAGTCGCATTTTTTATAGCTAAGCATGTTCGTTCTAACATACGTGAGCTGGAAGGTGCTTTGAACAGGATATTGGCCTATGCAAAATTTCATAAGGAAAATATTACTGTAGAGTCAGCAAAAGAAGCATTAAAAGACTTGTTATCTGCGCAAAATAAACAAGTTTCAATTGAAAACATACAAAAGACCGTAGCAGAGTTTTATAGACTCAAAGTTGTAGAACTACTATCAAAAAAAAGAACACGATCAATAGCACGACCCAGACAAATCGCAATGTGTTTAGCTCGGGAATTAACGCAATTAAGTTTACCTGATATTGGTAATGCCTTTGGAGGACGTGACCATTCAACTGTGTTACATGCATGTAAAACGATTGAAGATTTGAGAAATACAGATCAAGTGTTAAATTCTGATTTTAATATTTTAAATCAGACATTAAGAAATTAATTAATAAGGTTTGGATAATATTGTATTAATTGTGGATAACATAAGAAATTTAAAAGTTGATAAAAGTTATTAACATTTACTTAACATCAAAATACACATTTTAATCAAAAATTTTTATTATTTAATTGTTTGTATATAAAAGATTTTATTGGTTATTAACAAATTTTAGTATAGTTATTATTATTATTAAGGATATATAAGAATGTTTATTGAAAAGATCAGTAAAGATATTTTGTTAAAGCCTCTACAAACTGTTGTAGGCATAGTTGAAAGAAAACAACCTTTGCCTATTCTTTCCAATGTTTTAATTGAAAAGAAAAAAACAGGTATACGTTTTGTAGCGACTGATCTTGAAATTCAAATAGCAACCGAGATTAAAGATAATTATAAAACAGCAGAAGAACAATCGATAACAGTTGCTGCTAAAAAACTGCAAGAAATATTGAGAGTCCTGCCAGATAACAGCAATATAACTTTGGATATTCAAGATTCACGTTTGATGGTCAAGGTTTTAAAAAGTAAATTTACTTTGCAAACACTTCCTGCAGTAGATTTTCCAAAAATAAGTGAACAATTACAAAATTCAACGACAATTGAAATTGAGCAAAAATTATTAAAAAAGTTATTAGGTTCTGTTCAATATGCAATGGCGCAACAAGATATTAGATATTATTTAAACGGTGTATTGTTTGTTATTGAAGGTAACTTGATTAAATTAATAGCAACAGACGGCCATAGATTGGCTTATACCAGCGCTGTACTTGATTCAGAACATGGTAAAAAAGAAGTAATACTTTCAAGAAAAACAGTCAACGAATTATTCAAATTATTATCTGATACAGAAGATAAAATTCAACTTGAGCTTG
>JAHECZ010000008.1 GCA_024641475.1 Gammaproteobacteria bacterium | reverse complement strand
GGATAACATACTTTCCACGTATATCAGTTTTTACAGGCGATAATGGACCCCCCGCAGGAAACATGCGTGGATTTGCAGGGTCGGTATCGGCAAAATAGACCAACACATCCGGCATAAAGGCATGCACATGTGCTGTATCAATACTTTCGTAGGTCCCATGTGACAGAACACCGCCATGAAAATAATTCCCTTGCGGAGCAGGAGCAACAGGTGCTGAATATTTTGTTGCATCTGGCGTTGGAATAACTTTCGGTATATTTAAGTTGTCCGTATTAACGGCAATCCGCCGTTCTGTATAGCCACCCATACCATTTGATATCAAAACATAAGCAAAATGTAATCCTGGTCCTGCAGGTAACGTCCAGTTCGTCTTGGGTGCGTTGACATTGACAATACACCCATCAGAGGATTTCCATTCATAATTCAGTGTTGCACCAGTGGCACCCGGATCACTAACTATCACACTCAAAGATGCTGTCGCTAAATTTGTTGTATCACAGACTGGCGTGACAGCACCGTCACCACTAGTACCGCCACCACCCCCACCACAAGCCGACAACATAGAAAGCAGCACACTGACAGCAATAAGTTCAATAAGTCGAAAAGAATCAGACCTTGTCATTTTATTTTATCTCCATTACCCAAAGAGGGCATCATAATTACACTGCAATTCTTATACATAACAACTGTACTAAAGATTCTTAATGTTTTGCCTGAATAATCTTTACTTAAAATATTATTGCGTGACATTAATCGTAAACGAATACTGCGTCGTCATAATCCCATTGCTTACATACACTGTCACAGTCTGTGGTACACCAATCTCTGCCGCACCAGGAACTCCAGTTAATGTGGCTGTATTGACAAAATTGGAATCTGCTGAAAACATTAACCAATTCGGTACTACCGCTTTAAATGTCAAAGCATGGCCATCCACATCGTAGCCAGAGAAATTATATTGATACCTGAAACCTGACTTAATCGTTGTCGTCGGTGTATACGTTTTTATAAACGGCGCCATGACCCCCGCCGCATGCAGCTAACACAGCAATACATATAGCTAACACAATCGCGTGGGTTCTTTTAAATAAAATCATGATCTTCCTCCCTGAGTTATTATATTTCTAGCTAATGATATATTATCGTGCCGCGCTGACGTGATACTGCATGCACAATGTTGTTTGTCACCGTGATACCATCACGGACACCACGTATCTCATGGCACAACATTAATCTTTATAGAATATTTGGTTGTTAATACACCATCAGAGACGGTAAGTACAACCTGGTCAGGAGTAGCTACTGGCGTTACCTTAACTGGTGTACCACTAATAATTACCGTGTTCGCAAGTCCTGAATCTACAGTATATGTTAACCAAGTTGGCAAACTTTCGAAGTTATACGTGAGCAACTTGGAATCAGGACTGAATCCTGAAAAATTATACTGATAATAAAATCCCACACGAATACTCGTCGCCGCAGGAATGCTACTGATGATAGGAGCCATCAAACTCCGTGTCGGAAGTAAATGTCCTACCGTCGTTCCGTCGCCCAATTGACCGAAAGAATTATCTCCCCAGGCCCAAAGATACCCAGGGAAGTCCCACATGACGGTATGATTGCTTCCGGCTCCAATGCCTGCATGTCCCCAAGTATCAACCCAGTTAAAACTATTGGTGATATCCAGCACAACCGGAACAAAAGGGGTAATGGTTGAATTATTTCCCAGTTGACCTTTCGAATTATCTCCCCAGCCTTGCAGGCCAGCAGAACTAGTTGCAATTGTATGATTGCCCGCCGCAGCAACTGGACTCCAGTTTACGATAGTATTTACTAGCTGGCTGGGACTATGTTGGGATGTGGTTGTGTTATCACCCAATTGACCCTGGGTATTATCGCCCCACAACCATAGTGTACTGGCGTAATTATTGGGTATGGCCACATAGTTACTCGCCATACTGTGATGCTTGCCTGCAGAAACTACAGACCAGTTGGTATCGGACCCGACCGGCGAAGGTGTATAAATTTTCGACCCAACCAATGCCTCGCCCAAACCCAATTGACCGTATGAATTATCTCCCCATGCCGAGAGTATCCTGAGATATGCATTGTTAGGAATATCGTAGGCCGATTGAATACCTAACGTATGATTGGCCCCGGCAGCGATATTTAACCAGCCTACCGCGTTACCCACCTGTGTGGGTTGTGATACGTTTGTGACACTACTATTAATTCCCAATTGGCCATAGGTATTATCACCCCATGCCCACAGGGTATCGCCTAGCTTAGGATCAAATACAATTCCAACCGTATGCCGCTCGCCCGCCACGACTAATCGCCAAACGGGATTAATGATACCGGCTGGAGCTATAACTTTCACAGGCGTCTGGCGTGATATCGTCGAGCCATCACCCAATTGCCCAGAGCTATTGTCACCCCAGGCCCACAGACTGCCATCTGCTTTTATTGCCAAGCTATGATTTGCTCCAGTAGCGACATTGATCCAATCTAAATCACTAGTAACCTGAACAGGCGTGGCGCGGCTTACTTTAGTTCCATCGCCCAATTGTCCAAATTGGTTATTGCCCCGTGCCCACAATGTCCCGTCGGCGTTGATATTGATGGTATGTGCATCGCCTGCGGAAAGATCGCCTATTTTCAGGTCAATACTATTCGTTAATTTACAGCTTGATTTGATTTTTTCATACGCGGCAATCTGTGCTGGAGATTGCCAAAATCGATTAAATGTCACTAAAGAATTCGGCATTGAATATGCGCGAAGTTGATTCGATGTATTACCACATACAGTCGAATTGAGGTAAGCCGCCATATTCACATAATGATCGAAATTATATTCCTCTGCCAAATTGACATGGCAGGTACGGCAGCTATGTGCAACCAGAGTATAATACGCATTCTGCAATTCCCGCCCCTGACGTTCGACGGGGAGGTTGGCTTCTTCCCAACTGCTAGGTAAATATGCATCGTTTAACTTATGTGTACCATCGGCATACCACCCGATTATCAACTCCAAGGCGGCTGGCGTGGGTCCAGTGTCAAGTACGTTTTGATTCAAGTGATAAATCGCTTCTTCTTGATTAGCACGCGTTAATCCTGGCTGACACGAGAATGCAAAATTACCGACATCATATGGAAGAAAATGTGCGCCTATATCGGCATAGCCGCTGCTGTCCTCTGGGAATTTACCGGCATATTTATCTCCGCCATGGCACACCACACAGGTACCAGGTACAAATTTCTCACTCCGACCATCGAGGTTAATGGAAGGCAATAAGTTACCACTGGGGCCAAACACCAGGAATCGTGTAAAGGCTTGATTATTATTTACCCCAGGGCTGGCGCGATGATCCATCGCAACACAGGCGACCAGATTCTTGCCTTTTACTGAATTATCAATGGCGGTGTTAATTTCTCCCGGCGAAGCATCCTTTGGTCCAAGATAATTACACACATAAGCCGCCGTATCTCCCGGTCCATAGGAAATAGAGTGGTGGTTACGTGTCAAGTTTAGGTCCACCTGATTAATGTAATTCGCCACATATTCTGTCGTCCCTGCTGCGGCATACTTACCCATGCGGGTAGTACGCTGCCAGTCATCAAAACTGATCGCCCCAACTAAATTCCCTTGCGCATCACAATTTTTGACTGCGCCTATTGCTTTGTAATATTGGCAGGCGCCTTTACGTGTATCCAGACCACGATAAGATAAAAATTGACCCTTATCCGGTAATAGATCTGATGGCAAACCGCTTGGTGGTGGCAGAAATTGACCCACGGAAACAGAACTGATCATCGCCGTCATCGTGTCAATTGTCGGGGCGCGTACTTTTGATAATGTGGCAATACCCAGGAATCTATTCATGGTCACATCATTCTGTCCTACAGGGATTAGGACTGGCGGATTACTCTCACAGTTGATTTGTACGAATGCGGCTTCCGGCCGTTGGGGGAAAGTATAATCACCTTCCTCACTTATCCGGATAGGATTACCCAGTGGAATCTTCAGCTGATTTAGCAATGTTGCGGTTGGCGTACTCTGCTTATCAAAGAATTCATTTACAACACCACAAGCGGTTTTGTCCGCCAAACGGAACCGTCCATTTATCGAATACTCGCTTATCCGACCAGTTTTACTTCTTTCGTTAAGCGCGTAATCCGGCATGGCGAGGATGCCACCGCAAGAACCCCACGTCGCGCCTGCATCTGCCGAACACTGAATATCATAGGCATAAGCAATATTTGGGTCAGCTGGCTCAGGTTGAGGCAAAACACCAGGGATAATAAATTGTCCACGGATATCGGTCTTAACTGGATTTGCCGTACCACCCGCAGGAAATACCTGATTGGTAATATTATTTTTTACATACACCAGCACATCAGGTTTATTAGTTCGAAATTCACTAGCACCATAAAGTTGATTAGAAAAAATACTGTTGCCATCGATGTAGCTACTTAGATAGTTACCAGTGGGAAGGCCTTTGACCGGCGCAACATAATCGACCGGGGTAGGAACCACGGCCGACAATCCAAATGAATCTGTATTTACCGCAATTCGACGCTCGGTGTAGCCGCCGTATCCGTTGGACACCAATACATAGGCAAAATGCAGCCCGGGGCCGCCTGGAAGTGACCAGGTTGTTGTCGGAGCATTAACATCAGCAATTGTGCCATCAGTGGATTTCCACTGATAATGGAGTGTTCCACCTGCTACGCCAATATCAGATACCGTCACACTAACCTGAACCGTAGCGGGACTCGTTAAGGGTGGTAGTGTGGGAGAAGGTGATGAAGGCGCATTCTCACATACTGCACCACCGCTTGTACCACCATCACCGCTACCACCACCACATGCCGATAACAAAGTAATAATTGCAGCAAAAACAGTACGGCGAGCAAAGTAAGATAATTGAGACGGTTTCATTTTTATCCTTCCATGACAATACTGCTCCTGTGCCAATTTTGGCAATCCCATTTTATTCTGGGTATAACGAATCAAGAACACGCAACAGGAATGTAGCTAGTTATTTTATTTAGGCTGAACAATGTCGTAGCAGGAAATGCTCAAACCCCACGAAAAAATACCCACAAAATATATTTAGTCATTATTATTTATAGTGTAATACCAATTAAACGTGACATCTGCTATGTACCTGTATTAAATTTACTATCGCCAATCAGGCACGCAACAGGCCATAGACTAAAGCCATTTAACCGCGAATTCAACACAGAATATCGGTCTACAAGGTGTGCGCCAGTATACAGAATGGGTCGCATGGATGTCATTAAATACAGCGTACTAACACTTAAGTTTATTAGTCAACGCTCGATCGACTGTTAAAGGATGAGCTTTCATGAGCAAAAACAACCAAACCCCCAAACATAATGCCACCCTAATCCGCGGCCAGAATGGCGACACTGCGGTTGCGACGCCACCAGCTGCGCCACCAGTGGGAAAATCGGCCGCCAATAATTCCCGGCCTGAGAATACCAATTGGAGTCTGGATACCGGGCAGGCCCGTGCACTGACCCAGATTTATCATTCGCTGGAAGCCAGCAATAACAGCGTCGGTTTTGAGGTGGCCCGTCAGGCCGCAAATGTCGCTCTCGCGAATAATAAAATCATTCTGAACAACCGTTTTGTACTGGATTCCATCATCGGCAGCGGTGGCATGGGTACGGTGTATAAAGCCCGTGATCTGCGTAAAATGGAAGCCAATGCCGTCGATCCGCATGTCGCCGTGAAAGTGTTAAATGACGATTTTCATAATCATCCCGACGCACTGATAACATTGCAGCGCGAAGCCAATAAATCCCAGATTCTCGCCCACCCGAATATCGTCTCCGTACACGATTTTGATCGCGATGGTTCCATTATTTATATGACGATGGAATTGCTCGCTGGCATGGATGTAGAGCATCAGGTCAAACGCTATGCCGGTATCGGCCTCAAGCAATCCGAGGCATTCAAGATCATCAAAGACTTCTGTGCCGCGCTGATCTACGCCCATCAGAAAAATATTATTCATTCCGATCTGAAGCCCAGTAATATTTTCATCACTAAAGATGGCGCCAAAGTGCTCGATTTTGGTATCGCACGCATCAGCGCTAATGCGCCCAAGCAGGATAATTTCGATGCCGGTTCGTTGGGCGCATTAACTCCCGCTTATGCCAGTCTGGAAATGTTGAACCGTGAACCACCGGATCAACGTGATGATGTTTATGCCGCTGCAGTCATTGCCTATGAATTACTTTCCGGCAAACATCCGTTTGAGCAAAAAGATGCTCAAAAAGCACTTTACGAAAAAATCAAACCCGAACGTATTGAAGGATTATCGACACGGCAATGGCAAGCACTGGAATCCGGATTGAAATTACGTCGTGATGAGCGTACGCCAACAGTCCAGAAATTCCTCGACGATTTGACCCATGTACGCAAAAACACCTGGCTTAAATTGGCAGCGATACCGGCGTTTGCGGCAATGGCTGCACTGGGTTATTTCGGGTTCGTTATGCCGGATCGTGTCTCGCAAAACGTGGACACCATGATTCAGAAGGGACTGAAATGTATCGAGAAAAAGGATTTTAATTGTGCATTAGAAAGTGCAAATATCATCCTGAAACTCGATCCTCAGAATCAGGCTGCCAAGTCCCTGCAGCAACAAGCCACCCTGGCTTATCAGCAATCCCAGGAAAAGAAATACGCAGATGCCGCCTTTACCTGTCTGAAAGCGGATAATCTGGATTGTGCCAAAACCAATCTGGCGACTATCAAGCAATCCTTCCCGTCATCATCGGTGGCGGGTGAGATCGATGCAATCATCGAGATCAAAACCGCGCAGATCGCGGCTACTCGTTGCTTTAATGAAAACAACTATGACTGTGCCCTTGCCAGCAGCAATCAGATTCTGGCCAAGGATCCGGCCAATGTCGTTGCCAAAGAACTGACGCAAAAAATCCAGGCCATCCAGGCAAAACAGCAGGCTGAGTTTGAATTAAACAGGAAAAAATATACTGCAGCAATTGACGCTGCACAAACCTGCCTGGGCAAGAAGGATTTCGATTGCGTTCTCAGTCAGGCCAGACAGGCGCTCAGTTACAATGCCAATGACACGTCTGCCAACAAGCTGATTCAAGCCGCCAACACCGGCAAACAACAACTGATCGATGCGCGCTTTAATGAACAGCTGAGTAAAGCCAAGAGCTGTTTTGGCAAAAAGGATTATGACTGCACGCTACAATTTGCGAAACAGGCGCTTGGTATTAAACCGAATGACAGTTCCGCCACCAGCATAATGCAGCAGGCCACCGCAGCCCAGACCCAGATTCTTGAAGCAAAATATACTGAAGCAATAACATCGGCTGAAAGTTGTCTGGATAAGAAGGACTTCGATTGCAGTATCCGTCATTCACAACAAGCCCTGGCATTAAAATCCGGAGATCCCAAAGCCACCGCTCTGGCACAAAAAGCGACCGATGCTAAAAATCAACATATAGAAATGATGGCCAAGGTGAAGAAAACGCTGGAAGAAGGCCATAGCTGCTTCAAGGACAAGGATTATAAATGTGCGATTGCCAAATCTGACGACGCCCTGCAGCTTGTGCCTGCCAATAAAGAAGCTACCGAATTAAAGAAACTCGCGGAAACTGAAAAGAAAAAGAGCGCGGCATCTCTCGACTGGAGTGGTTACTAACATCGTCGCAACATCTTACCAATGACGACGCACTCTGCCCGGCCCTGTAGCTTGACGGTTGCAGGGCCTGTTTCCAAGCAAGTTATCCGTAGACACTACAGATGTCTCCATTTACTATGGAAACACGGTTTCTATTCGTAGACTGAATGTCCGATTGTATGACACGTTCTACTATATCCTTCTCGCAGCTTCGTAAAATCCAGTACGCCAAGTTGGGATTTGTCTTGCTGGTTATATTCATCAGCACCGCGCTGTATGCTGAACCCCCGGATAACTACCCCTTCAGCAAATACGACACCGGGCTCAAGCAGGCTCAACGTGAACATAAAAAACTCTTTGTCTATTTTGGGCGTTTTGGCTGCGGATTTTGTGATATGACCAACAAGCAGACTTTCTCCGACAAAGCACTGCGCGACCGTTTTATGCAACATTACATTCTGGTTTACGCTGATGCGGAAAGCGGTAACCGTATCAATCTGCCCAGTGGCGAGCGCATCACTGAGATGGAATTAGGCGCACGCCTGAATGTCTATGCCACCCCGGTTTTTGTTTACCTCGAACCGGATGGCACCATGATATATAAGGCGCCTGGTTTTAAAACCGTGAAAGAATTCATCGAACTCGATGACTATGTCTATAACAACCACTATAAATCGCAGACTCTGAGTGAATATTCGGCGACACGCAAATGAAATTAATTTCACCAGTCCTCCTCCTTTGTGGTCTGGTTAACTTTGCATGGTCCAGCGGTTGGCAATTTACTCATGCCATACCCGTCTCTACAACGAAACAGACCGGTGTTTTCTATCATGTCGACTCATCCGGGCGAAAGAATGTGGCGGCATCTGCCACAACTGTTGCCGTAGCCTGGGAAGATAATCGTAGTGGCTCCGCTCAAGTCTATGTCGCATTTAAAAAAGCGTCGGCATCGACGTTTACAGCGCCACAACAAATCAGTACGCAGGCGGATGCCTATGAACCCACACTGGTTTATTTGGAAAACGACAATTTTATAATCGCATGGGAACAGGCGGGACATATCTGGGTGCGTGTCGCCAACAGCGCAACATTGGGACAACCCTTGCAGCTTGACACTCAACCATCTGCACAAGTCACCCTTGCATCCAGTAGCAACAATAACATTTATGCAGCCTGGTCACAGCAGCATGGTAAGTATTCCCGCATTGTAACCACTCGTATAACTCTAAAAAATACTCAACTCAGTGCTGCGCCGCTGGTCATACCTGATTCGACCACCCTCACTCAGGATCAGCTCTATCCCGGATTGGCTATCTCGCAAGATGGTATGGTGGTGGCCTGGGAAGATCGACGTTTTGAACATACCCGTTTGTTCTTTGCCTTCTCCCAAGATGGCGTGCACTTCTCTCCTTATAAATTACTCAATGAATTCTTGCCCCCACAAAATCCCAAATTTGGTCGAGGTACTGGTGTCACACGTGTGTCGCTGGCGACTCATAAAAATATTGTGGCGGCCACCTGGATGGACAAACGTGCCTTTCTAGGCGGTTATGACATCTATGCCAGTGTGAGCCACGATGGCGGTAAGACCTTTGGTAAAAATGAATTGGTCGAAGACAGTGGCATGGAAAACCTGCCGCAATGGCATCCCGCCGTTGCTATCGATCCAGCAGGTTTGATCACGGTCGCCTGGGATGACAATCGCTATGACTCACCCGACATTTGGTTATCCTGGCGCGAACCGGATAAATGGAGTGACGATACCAGCCCTGCACCCGCTTCCGGCGATGGCGAGCAAACCAATCCGGCTATTTGTTTTGATGAATCAGGTCAAATGCATCTGGTGTGGATAAGTAAACAAACCGATCAACCTGTACAATTACTTTACACCAGTGGCAAACCTGCGGCAGATAAATAATTTCTGATTAACTCTCATCCTCACTGGACACTTCGACCAGTGGTTCGCCATCCGCATCAATCAACACCGAGACTTCGATCGGCCGGCAGCATACCTGGCAATCTTCAGTATAGTCTTGTTGCGGTACTGATGTATCAACCAATATTTCGATTGTTTCCCAACAATATGGACATTGAATTGAACAGGGAAATAACGAGCTCATATCCGTAACAGACCTCGCAAATATACTTCCATTCGATTTTCGCAGTGTTGAGGATCTGCAAGAATGTGACGACACAAATCAAATAATGGATATTTTTCTATTGGAAATAAACGATGCTTCTCGACCATAGCTACCGTATGCACCCCTTCACCACGGATAGTTTCGCAGTCATTACGTGCCAGACAACGCCCCAGACTGTGATGATGTGAAGATTCGCTGGTGGCGGTGGTTATCAAATCACCCACTCCAGCCAGACCAAATGCACTATCTGCTTCGCCACCCTTGATTTGCAATATTTCTGCTAGTTCAACTAGCGCCTGACTAACCAGAAAGCCACGCATGTTATCGCCCAGGCCAAGCTCATCCGCCACACCAAACAAAATGGCATAAACATTTTTTAAAATAACAGCCCAACTGATTCCGAGCATGTCGCGACTTGCTTGTAAATAAAGTGAAGTATCCTTGAACACTGCGGCAACCAGCTGTGCGATGGCGGCGTCATGGCTCCCCAATTGGGCAAATGCCGGCTTGCCGGCGCGGATTTCTTCGGAAATCATTGGGCCATACATCAGTGCATGACGTTGTGCCGGGAGGCACTCGCGCATAATTGCGATGGCCGGTCGGCCGGTTTCATCCAGGCCTTTGGCGATCGTGATACAAATCGATTGCAGAGACACTGATTTGGCAAGTCGTTGCGCGATAGCGGCGTGTGCCACTACCGGCAAACAGAATATGACCATTGCCGCATCGCCTGCAAGATTTTCCAATTGTAATTTATTGGCCATTTCCGCTGCGCGGGTCCAGATAGCGACTTCTGCCCGCTGGCGTAGTAAATATTCAAAGGCATGCCCCATTTCACCATGCCCAAGAATCAGGATTTTATCATTCAGCATAACGCCCCATGCATTGACAGCAAGTAGGATAAAGAGAAAACTATACTCTCTAATTTAGTAGCTGCATTATATAAATGATATCAAAACGAATAATTTACCTTCCGGGAAAAAACCCCAAGCCTTTGCCGGAACAGCACCAGCCAGTATTATGGCGCGCACTACTTGAAGGTGTACGACGGGCCGAACCACAAATTGCCGAACAGATTGCCACAGCAGAGACACGCTTTGAACTGGTGGCATGGAACCCGCTGTATTATCACACGTATAAAGACCTCACGCAGGATCTCCCCTGGATTGATCGGATAATTAACACCCATGGTCCCAGCGAGCAGGATGTTCGGGAAGCTTATAACTGGCATAAGAAACTTGATACTATTTTAATCAACATAGCAGACCGTTTGCCATTGCTAATTCATTTGTTGCCAGAACCAGTCCGCCAATCCGCCGAAGAATTACAACGCTATTTTTGTAATACAGACAATATTGCCTGTGACATCCGTGAGTTACTTAAACAACAACTACGTGACCCATTGAATAAAGGCGATCACATACTTATCATTGCACACAGCATGGGATCGGTGATTGCCTATGACACCCTGTGGGAATTGTCACATCTGGAAAATACTCACGGCAAACTAACCTTACTCACCATTGGTAGTCCGTTAGGATTGCGCTATATCCAGCATCGTTTAAGCGGCCACGATCAACCCTCGGTACGTCGTTACCCTAATCTTATTCGGCATTGGTACAACCTGGTGGCGACTGGCGATATGGTCGCCCTCGATAAGGAATTGCACGACAATTTTAAACCTATGATCGACCTGGGCCTGGTTGAAGAAATCGAGGATCACTGCCACGGTATTTATAATACCTTTCGAAATGAAGAAGGTTTGAATTGCCATCGTTCCTACGGGTATCTTGTCAATCCGGCAATGGGTGAGTTAATTGCGCAATGGTGGAAATCAACCTAATCGCAGCATGATATCCCTGAGTAGTCAGTCCGTAATCATCCACCTTTTTTTATCCAGGTCTTGATTGCATCGATCGTTTCTTTTTCAATTCCATGAAACCCGTGGTAGGCAAATGGCTCGCAAGGGTCTCCCTGGGCTTGCCCACCTGCCATTGCGATAAAATCATTACCGTAGGTTAAATGAGAACTTTCGGCAGCAGTAAACGGTGTTGCGCGGCATTCATCATTTTTGTTATGTACAATTAAATGTCGATTTTTGTATTGCTTGGCATTAAATGACGCGATGCTCGCCAACGATGAGGTATGAATTTCGCCGGCGATCCGTTCAGATAAATAATCCGCCAGGTGCATTGTATCAAACGTACCATTGCTGGTACCCATCAGATATATTTTGGCAGCAGGGAACCGTTGCTTGATATCATCCAAAATTGCCTGGATCCGTTCTGGCACTTGTGATGAGTTGGTGGCGACTGTAGCAAAATCATTATCGACGAGGTGCTTGCGGGTTCGAATGACAAAATTGCCTTTAAATTTATAAACGAGCTCGCCATCCTGCATATGAGGATTCATTGCCCCATTCCCACCCGGAAACAGGATAACCACATACCGCGGAGATAAATTTTTATAATTCAGCACATATGGAATTACGCTATCGTCCTTGTTATGCGCAGTCGTAACAAGCTCTTCCTCGGCTACACATGGACCGATAGCCAGCATTATCAACAATATCGTCAAGTACTTATTCCACGCCATAAAATCATCACCTCTCTCGATCGGATCAATAGCACATTCAGCCTGATACTACCTGATTCTAGCCCAAGTCTGTAAGTACCGCTGTCAATTTCCCTGCCACAACGGCAGCAATACGCTTTGGCTCTACTCGAAGTTATATACCTTGATTCAATAAAACAGACAACAAGGAATAAATTGCGATCCCTGCTGACAGATAATCCATATCGATTGGATTATTAACCAATTCATAGCTGGAGTACTTGAAGATACGTTGAGAACAGGAGGCGGCCACGCTGCGCTAGCAACGTGGCCGTACCTTAAGGTGACTTAACGGTTAATAGCGACAATCTGGTATTGCAGATTTTTATCCACATTCAGTACAAGTTGCATCTTATTATCTGATGGTTTGGACGCCTTGCCATTCACCATAACCAGGGTTTTTATTGGATACACACCCTGTGGCATACCGACAGGCAGCTTGAATTTAAACTCGTTTTTGAATGCGCCGCTTTTTTTGGTCTTTTCATTAACGGGTTTGGTCAGCGACTTGAGTGACTTGTCATTTTTTTCATTATCATAAATCGTAATCTGCTCCTGGATATCAATCGACTTGGATTTTGCACCAGGTACCACGACCAGATTCGAGCTAATCATCACCTCGCTTCCCGCCTTGACTACTTCACCGGGCTTAACACTGCTGGTGTATTCGACGACTTCCGGCTCAGGTGGTAATATTTCATGAACTTTCTTGTAGTTCTGCACCACCTGCTCCTCGCCACTGGTCTGCGAAGCACGATAATCAATAATCATATCCGCGATAATTTTTGCGGCAAGGCCAATCGCAGCAACCTTGGCAGCTGTTTTCAGCTCATGTTCCTTTTCACATTTTTTTGGATCGGAACTACCACTGCAATCACCACCGGATGATATTTTATTAGTGATATCCCCCAGACCGAAACCGCTTAATAACCCCACCGCTGCAACTGTCAGCGTCAATTTGTGCAATGTATTTATCTTCACTTTTCTCTCCTTTTGCATGTTACTCGATTTTAATGGACTGTTTTAATTTGGCAATTTCCTGCTGCGCGTCCTGCTTGAGCTTCTGAGCATCTTTATAGCCAGGCACAAATTCCAGCGCCGACTCGGATTTGGCGATGGCACAACTGTAGTTCTTTTGGTTAAAACACTTTAAGCCCTGATCAAATACATTCCTGGCCTTGCTTTGTGCCGCCTGCTGTTGAACCTGAGCATAGGTGGCTTTCTGAAATAGCATCTCGGCATGAACATCTGCCGGTTTGGCAAGCAATGCCTGTTTGGCGAACTTCATGCTGCAGTCATAATCGCTATCTGAAAAACATTTCTGGGCAGTCGCGAAGTTTTCACTGTAATTTTTTTGGGTGTTAGCCGCCTTCTGCTGCGATTGCATTTGCAGCGTGCTGGCCTGACTGGCCAATGCAGATACCTTTTCATTATTCGGCTCGATCTTGAGCATTATTGCGGTACTTTCCATTACACAGTCATAGCGTTTCTCGGCAAAGCAGTTGGTTGCAGTATCCTGAGCAATTTTAAACTGAATTTTTCCTTCGAGTTTTGCCGGCAATGCAGAGGCAGGTGCCAGTTGAGTCAATGCAGATAGTTTCGCTCGCGCACAATCCAGATTACCTTCCGCGACACAGGTTAAACCAGCATCATAGGTCGCCGTTTCCTGCGATTGTTGCAACGCCGCTGTCGATACCTGCAATAATGTTTTTGCTTGCTGATTTCCTGGCGCCATTTTTAATACCGCAATGGCGCTTTCCTTGCCACAGGTATAGTCCTTGCTGTCAAGGCACTGTTTGCCTTTCTGCAATGTCGAGGCAATTACCGCTGATAATTCATCGGGTGCATAAAATTCGAGATAGGCCAGCACCATAGAGGTAAGCAATAATACCGCAGCCGCGACCTTCAACCAAACATACTTACGGGTATAGGTAAGCTGACTGATAAAATTCGCCACGGTTGGTGTACGTTCACTGCGCTTCAGTTTTAACGCAGTCTCCAGTGCAGACCATTGACGCGCACTTAGCTTGCTGATGCGTTCAGGTTTCAGATTCTGCTGTAACGCCTCCTGGGCAGTTTTGCGCATAAACGGGTGTTTGCCACTGAACAATTCATAGGCGATTACCGCAGCTGCGTATACATCATCACGCTGATCCGGCGCTTCGCCATTGAACATTTCCAGACTGGCATAGGCCGGGGTTAGTGCCCCCAATTTGCCCGCATCAAAACTGTCTTTAGCCTGACTGCCCGCACTAAGTCGTGCTATGCCAAAGTCCAAGACCTTGACACTTTCTTTCGCCAGGAAGATATTGCCGGGCTTTAAATCTGAATGTACGACGTTTTGATTATGCGCATAGATTAACGCCGCACAATATTCCTTGATGATACGCAGTGCTTCATCCGTTGGCAGGCCACGATTGAGATGCGACTCGATATAAGCATCCAAATCCCGGCCTTCCAGCAGCTGCATGGTCATATAGATTACGCTGCCATCGCGGTCAAAGTCATGGACCAGCACAATATTCGGATGCGCCAGGATTTGCGAACGGCTTGCTTCACGTTGCAAGGTCACAAACGCATCGGGATGACTCTGAAATTCCTGATTTAATACTTTCACGGCAATATAAGGATTGGCATCATCGGCCTCAACCTTGCGCAGATCTCGAGCCTTGTACACCGTACCCATACCGCCAGCGCCGAGAATTGAATCCAGCACAAAGCGGTTATTGAGAATGATTTTATTGTTGGCCAAGGCGGCATTTGCTGCCTGGCGTGCCTTTTCAAAACCGGTACTGTTGTCGCTGGATTTAAGTGCCTTGCCAATTTGGGTCAGTGCGCGCGCCTGGCCGGTATCGAGGCTGGGACCGGTTTTCTTGATGACAGTGGCAGACGACGCTGAATTTGCAGCGGCAGGAACTGATGGTTTTGCGGGGTGCGGCCGAATGACCGTGGCATTGTCGTTCTTATTTGAATCATCCATAACTTGTCACACTCATTCCCCCGAGTGACAAAGTCTACCGTATTTCATCGGATAATTCATCCAACGTACAGCGTTATACCATGACGTATTTCCGACGCCCTCGCTGGGTATCTTTCATGCAAGGCGCATCATGCAGCCGTTTTGAGTTCCGTCGCCATTTGTTCACACACCGATTTGGCATCACCAAACACCAGTGAGCAGTTTTCATTTTGAAATAACAGATTTTCCACGCCGGAGTAACCGGGTTTCATACTGCGCTTGATGAAGAAAATATGTTTGGCCTTGCCGACTTCCAGGATTGGCATACCATAAATCGGACTGCTGGCATCGGTCCGGGCCGCCGGATTGGTGACATCATTGGCACCGATAATCAACACCACATCGGCACGGGCAAATTCCGGATTAATGTCCTCCATCTCCGCCACCTGCTCATACGGTACATCGGCCTCTGCCAGCAATACATTCATATGTCCCGGCATACGCCCGGCTACGGGATGAATCGCAAACTGCACATCAATGCCTTTATGCCCGAGAATTTCGCTGAGTTCCTTGAGAGCATGCTGGGCCTGCGCAACCGCCATGCCATAGCCCGGCACGATGATGACCTTGCTGGCATTGCTCAATAGAAATACCGCATCTTCCACAGCGGCGGCATGAATATGTTGATCTGCCGCCTGAGCCAACGGTGTATTGGAGGCTGCACTGCCCGCGCCAAACCCGCCCAGCATGATCGAAACGATTGAACGGTTCATTGCGCGTGACATTATATAAGAGAGGATACCACCGGAAAAACCAACGATTGCCCCGACGATAATGAGCAAATGATTACCCAAGGTAAAACCGGTGGCTGCTGCGGCCCAACCGGAATAGGAATTCAATAATGACACGACCACCGGCATATCAGCACCACCGATGGGCAATATCAACATAACGCCCAGAACCAATGCAATACAGCTGGCCAGTAGTAGCGCGGCAAAATGCCCATATATGACAAAGTCGATACCCAACGCCACTACCACAAGCGCCATGAACAAATGCACCAGATGCCTTTGGGGCAACAGAATTGGTCGTCCTGGTAACAGTGTCTGTAATTTACCGAAGGCCACCGCCGAACCGGTTGCTGTCAATGCGCCAATCACACTCCCGACAAATAACTCCGTGAGTAATAATTGTGACGCTGCATTACGCGTAGCATGGTTAAGATAGGCACCTAATGCCACCAGCACGGCAGCGAACCCGACAAAACTATGCAAGGCTGCAACCAATTGCGGCATTGCGGTCATGCGGATGCGCAGCGCGATGATAGTACCGATGACCGCACCGCCACATAGTCCCGCCACAATGAAACCGTAGTGTTTAACGGCGGGATGAAATAACGTGGCAACGATGGCCAATAACATCGCAATCATGGCGTAGACATTACCGCGCCGCGCCGAGGCGGGATGTGTCAGCCCTTTCAATCCGAATATAAACAGTGCCGCAGCAACCAGATACACCAGTGAAATTAATTTAATACTCAGTGTCATTTGCGCGCCTCCGGGGTTTTCTTCCTGAACATCGCCAGCATGCGCTGTGTAACCATGAAACCGCCAAAAATATTAATCGAGGCCAACAATACTGCAATAAACCCCAGAATCTGCGCATAGCGGCTGGCACCGTTGACGCCAACCACCAGGATCGCGCCAACAATAACGATTCCGGAAATTGCATTGGTTAAGGCGATCAATGGCGTATGCAGTGAAGGAGTCACCCCCCAAATCACCCAATAGCCGATAAAACAGGCCAGCACAAAAATATATAGTGCAATGATCGGTTCTGACATGGTTAACCTACCTTGACCTTCTTGGCCTTGTGCGTCGTTTCAAAACGGGTCTTGCCATTGTGCGTAATCAGGGTCATCGATGTAATTTCATCCGCGAAATAATCCTTGAACGCTGGATTGACTGTATTGTCGTCAAGCATCAGCTTCAAAAAATTGTACACATTGCGCGCAAAGAAATTACTTGCATCACTGGGCATCAGCGCCGGATAGTTCGTATAACCACAGATTATTACGCCATATTTTTTTATAATTTTATCCGCTTCGGTCAATGGACAATTACCCCCATTGCCCGCAGCAAGATCAATAATCACCGCGCCTTCTGGCATCTCTCGCACCGCTTCCTCGGTAATCAGAATTGGGGCCGGCATACAGGGAATTAATGCGGTGGAAATAATAATATCGGCTTTCTTGAGCTCCTGTTGCAACAAATGCTGTTGCTTCTTCTGTGCATCTTGCGAAAGAATCCTGGCGTAACCACCCTGTCCAGAACCCGATTCGCCCAGATCAAACTCGATAAATTTTGCACCTAATGATTGAATCTGTTCTTTGACTTCAGGCCGCACATCATAGGCCCAGACCTGCGCGCCCAATCGCCGCGCTGTGGCAATCGCTTGTAAACCCGCAACGCCAGCACCCAATACCACAACTCGCGCTGGTTTGGCGGATCCCGCCGAGGTCATCATCATCGGGAAAAATCGTCCGTATAGTCGCGAGGCTTCCAATACTGCACGGTAACCGGCGATATTGGCTTGCGATGACAACACATCCATCGTCTGGGATCGTGACAAGCGCGGCATCATCTCCAGTGCAAAACTGTCCACCCCTTGCTCAGCCAGCATATCGAAGGTGCCATCGTCGTGGCACATATCCAATAAAGAAATCAGTACAGCACCGCGTTTCATCCGCCGGATTTCTGCGGGTGTCGGTTTATGAATTTTAAATACCACATCGGCAGCTAATGCATGTGCATCATCTACGATTTCGGCACCGGCTTCTTGATAGGCTTTATTGGTAAAGTGCGCACCCAGTCCGGCGTTGCTTTCAATGACCACGCTGCAGCCCGCAGCACGTAATTTTTTGACTGATTCAGGTGTTGCGGCGACACGCGTTTCACCTGCCATGCTTTCCATCGGAATGCCTACCTGCATCGTTCCTCCTTCCTTTGCGCGACTGTCAGACAATATATTCTGTCGTCAGTGGCTGTATTCCCAATGTATAGTATTGAATAATTTTCTGTGCAACTTCCTGCTGCACGCTTGATTGTAGACACTTGCCTTGTAAGTACAGCGCGATACACCGCTTAAAACAGGACCTGCATCATAAATTGAACAAAATTCGTATGTAGCTGACTCACGTCAGCCTGGAATCACAGGCGGTTTATTCAGAATTTGTATCAATAAGACATATTTATTGTCGTGTTATCACGCCCTACCGTAGCATGAGGTCTACCACATCAATTTAACCGGGTAACTGCGGTATGTCTTCTGCGGGAACAGCATCACGCAAATCAACTACCGATAATTCATGATGGGATCTCAAGAAATACGCACCAAATATAAGACCCATGGCCGGATATTTCTTTTCCACCGGCAAGATCCGAACACCATAATAATTAATGTGAGAATTATTGCTCGCTCTTAGCCAGGTTGCGTAGTGCAGCAACAGCCTGCGCTAACACGACAGACTCACTATGACGTGCATATACCATGTAGGCAGGCACCTGGAATTTCGGGCTTGCGGATACGTGAAAAAGTTTTTGTTGTTCAATCAGTCCGCGTGCCATACGAATCGGTAAGAAACACGAACCCCCATTGCTCAATAACAACTGCACTCCCAACCAGCCAATATTGGCTACTTGTGCCGGTCGTTCCAAATCGGGAAAGCTATTCGTGTGTTGCGCATAAAATGCCGGGCCCCAGTCGACATAAATGTAATCCGGATCCGGCCAGGGCCGGAGTGGATCGGTAGACAGCAGCACCAGTGTTTCGTCAAACAGATGTTCTACCTGCAAACCGGGACTGTGTAACGGTGTGTACATCAATCCGATATCAAGCGTGCCTTCGATTAGCCGACGCATCAGATCTTCTTCAAAACCGATTTCGCTGCGAATAGAAATATCCGGTGCCGAGGCGCGCATACTTCCTACCCACTGCGGCAGGAATCCTTCCCACAAGGCAATTCGTGCTCCGACGCTGATACTGGCACGAAACCCACTGGGCAGGCCCACCTCATGCCGCGCCTGTTCAAGCGTCAGCAGCAATGATTTGGCATGGCGCAAAAATCGCTTACCCGCCGGGGTCAATGTCGCGCCAGATCGATTACGCAGAAACAGCGTGGCATCCAGGAAGGATTCCAGGCTCTGTATACGAGCACTGACGGTGGACTGAGTGACGTGCAGACGGCTTGCTGCCTCGAGGAAACTGCCGTTGGAGGCCACCGCCAGAAAAGTTCGAACCTGCTCCATATCCATGGGATTTAATATCGGATATTCCGATAATAAAGTCCAATAAATATCGCTTGTCTTACATTAACACCGGCTTATATTCTATATATACAACAAGTCATTTAATCAGGAGTAGCGGTATGGCACTTGAAGTTGATGGAGTGGAACTCGCGACTGACGATCAAGGGTTTTTAATCGACCCGGATGCCTGGAATTATCAGGTGGCGGAGGTAATAGCCCAGCAGCAAGATCTGCAACTGGGTGCTGAACACCGTCAAGTGCTGGATTTTATCCGTCAGCATTACACCGAACACCACGTCGCCGTCGATGCCCGCTTTGTGATCAAATTCCTCGCCGACGAGCTTGGCTACGGCAAACGGGCACGCCGACGACTCTATGATTTATTTCCTTATGGTTATCTGCAACAGGTTTGCAAAATTGCCGGACTGCGGATGCCACGGGGTTGGAGTACGGGTTAATTTTACTCTTCAGCGGCAATGCTCGCGCGCCAAGGCAGCTTCTTTCGTGATGCAGGAAGTATATAGTTCACTGCTCGTTATCAAATCCATTGCCTGCTGCTGCGTGGCGAGAATGATCGTTTCCGTCGCCTCTTCCAGGATTTCCTTGGCCATCATAAGATATTCACTCACCGCATTTAATTCTTCAAGCCTGGCGCGCCAGGCTGCTGCATGTTGTGATTTGTACCATTTAAAGAACTCTTCCTTCATGTATTGATTGAAGAAAACCATTTCATGGATTAACGCCGCAAATTCCTGCTGGAGTATTTCTTTGTCACCAGGCTGCCCTGCATTAAGATGCTCTCGCTGTTGTTCACACGCCATAATAAACGGCATACAAGCGGCACTCGCCTGCGCTTGCAATGGCACATGCCAATCCCGGACATGTTTACGCCATGCAGCCACCAGATCGGTCGGTTCAGACTCAACCTGATGGCCGGACCAGATATTCCTGAGCCAATTGAATGGATTAAACATGCATACCCCGCTGCACGCTGGCATTGACAATCAAATAAGAATTATTCTTGTTTTCGAAGAATCAAGATTTATATTACATCATTAAGATAATAATTTATTGTCATCAGTCGCATTTTATACCTGACCAGCATGCCGCAAATATTTGTCTATCACGGCTTTAAATCGCGTCAGATCCAGTGGTTTAGTCAGATAGTCGGCAAAACCCGCACGCATACCCCGCTCAATATCACGTTGCATCGCATTGGCAGTAACAGCAATAACGGGGATGTCCTTCAGTTTGGAATCGGCTTGCAATAATTTTAGTACCTGGTAGCCATCCATAATCGGCATGTTGATGTCGAGCAATATCAACGCAGGATGACGTTCCCTGGCGAGTTCAATGCCCAGTTCAGGGGTATGCGCTGTCAGCAAAGTGATATGTTGGCGCTGGGCCAGCATTTGAGCCACCAACCTTAAATTGGCAGGGTTGTCTTCGATATAGAGCACCGTATATTGCGATAAATTAATATCATGCATCGAAGTGGCGTCATCGCTACCTGACAATGACAGGTTATGCTCAGAACCAGGTTGAGCATCAACAGGCAATTCCAGCCAAAAACTGCTACCAACACCTATCTCACTTTCTACGGCTATGCTGCCGCCCATTGTTTCAATGATCCGGCGTGTAATAGACAGGCCGATACCGGTACCTTCAATACCGCTATTCTCAAAACCAAGCCGATTAAATGGACGAAATAATTCATTAATTCGTTCCGGGGCGATGCCTATACCCGTATCGGTTATTCGAATACGCACTCGATCTCCGCCGGATGGTTGTACTTCGAGTTTTACACGCCCACCTTCATGGTTATATTTTATGGCATTCGTAAGTAGATTTAACAGCGCCTGCTTAAGCCGTGCACGATCGGCACGAATTACCAAATGCAGCTCATCTGTGCTGCTTATCTGAATACCACGTTTTTGCGCCAAGGTGCTAACCATACTGACGCATTCTTCTATCACCGGACCTGCTTCAACGGGTTCAATCGACAAATCAATTCGGCCAGATTCCACTTTTGCCAGATCCAATATGTCATTAATGAGCAATAATAAATGCTTGCCTGCCTTGATAATTTCTTCCAAATGCTGTTTATGTTCAATTGGCAACGCGTTATCACATTGCATAATCTGGGCAAATCCGAGCACGGCATTGAGTGGGGTGCGTAATTCATGACTCATATTTGATAAAAATTCGGATTTGGCTTGATTGGCACGTTCAGCATCATCGCGTGCCTCAATCAGTGAACGCTCAATATTCTTTCTTGAAGTAATATCTTCATATGTGCCCAACACCCCGAACACTTCGCCTTCAGTGGTTCGCAACGGCACTTTAGATGTGCGTAACCACATGGTGGTACCGTCTGCACGAATCTGTGCTTCCTCATAATTGAGTTTTGGTAATCCGCGCTCAATAATCTTGCCATCATCGTTCCTGTATAATTCTGCTGACTTATGCCAGCTCATGGCAAAATCGTCTTTGCCGATCAATTCTTGCGGCGAAGTTTTGCCTGCATCTTTTGCAAATAAAAGATTACAGCCGAGATAGTTTAAATTACGATCTTTCCAAAAGATTCGCACCGGGATCGTGTCCAGCACAGTGAACAACATTCTGACTGCTTCATCTGCCTGTTTTTTTGCCGCGATGAGTGATTCTTCAGCGCGTTTGCTGTCGCTAATATCCTGCAACGTACCCGACATACGAATAGCGCGTCTATTCGCATCAAATATCACTTCGCCACGACCATGCACATAATGCACACTGCCATCCGGCCAGATAATGCGATGCTCACAATCGTAATTGCCACCACCTGCCACCGCCTGCTGATGTGCCGTCTGCATTTTTAGCAAATCATCGGGATGAATGCTTTGCTGAAATAATTCCAGACTGGGCGTTACGCTTCGGGGCTCTAATCCAAGCAGCCGATAATGTTCATCTGACCATAGCAGCTCGCTGCTGTCCGGATACCATTCAAAACTTCCCACGTGCGCAATATGTTGCGCGGTCTTGAGACGAGCTTCACTCTTGCTGATTTCCTCATCCACATGCTCTCGAGTTCTAATAACAAACAATCGCCATATGACCAGTGAAAAAACCAGCATTCCAGATAGCGCAAACAAACCAAATAATTCAAAACGTTTGGTTTCGAATGCAGCAGCCTGGTCCAGGCTCTGCGTTACATGCACATCAAGCTCTTTATGTATTGGCTTGCTGGAAATCAAAATCGGAAGTTTTTCATGATCAAATTGATGTATGCCAGATAACCCCATGTGCGGCCATGGCATGATCCCGAGTGGTGGTAAATCACTGCGTTTATAACGCTGCAGCCGATTTTCTTTTGATAGCGTATTAATACGGCTACCCGCCAGTGATTTCATTTCCAAATGTTTATCATAGGCAAGTATGACTATGTCGTATTCGTCAGTGAGATACGCATTCGCCTGATTTATCCATGGCGACAGATCACTGAGATTTATCTTGACTACGGCGACACCAAATAATTTTCCATTTTTAACGATGGGCGAACTGAAATACAACCCGGGAATATTGGACACCCTGCCCATGGCATACTGATATCCATCTCGACCATACACGGCTTCCTTGAAATAAATCCTGGAGTTAAAATTGGCACCGACAAAACTATCCTGTTTGTCGGCATTACTCGAAAGTATGCAATCTCCCTCACTATTCAACACATAAATGACCCCCGCATCGGTATATTTGGCGAGATTATCGAGATAAGCATTCGTTGACTTGAATAAGGGAATGGCAGACCAGCGTTTTTTATTCTGGACAACCTGGTTAGACACAGATTGTTTACTTGTTGAGGAATGCGATAATGCCTTTATGACGTTTTTTTCTTTGCCGACCAACTGCGGCACATTGCTGAGGTGTTCGATACGTGATTTTATAATACTGGCAAGATATTCTGCTTTGACATCCAGGTCCTGCTGGGTATCATGCGATAACTCACGGAAATCGGCGATGATCTTGTTTTCGGCGACAACCCACGACAACATCAGCCAGAGTCCAAGGAAGACTCCAAATAAGCCAGCGATAGATTTTGTTGTATTTAATTTCATTGTTTTTTTATTTGGCAACCCACGCTTATGCCTGGAACTGCCATTTTCTTTGCGATAGTTCCTGTTTTCTCAGGCAGAGTCCCAGCCTAACATTGGGGTTGGGCGACAATCAAGAATAAGTCTAATTCATATCGTACAAATCACTTGTATTTACTGCGTGATTTTAGTCCGTCGTCAAGATATGCACACACGCGCATCGTGCCGAGGTCTGCTTATCTGCTACGCACGACTTGATCCAGTCGTGACAACACCACAGGTAATTCATCGTTGTCCATCGTACTGGTCAACCAGGTTTTGAGCTTGATTGAAAACTGTTTATCTTTAATGGTGATAGGTGCCTCTGCAAAATTATCAGCAAGCTTTTTCATAATTTTATCCGCCCGTTCCGAATCTACCGCACGCAGTACAAGCAGGAATTCCGTGCCACCATAACGCCCCAACATGTCACTCTTACGAATCAAAGGTAAAATCTTCTCAACCGCCTTTTTAAGCACCACATCACCGACCATCCGACCATAATCGGTATTTACCTGCTGGATATCTTCCAGTCGACACATTGCAACGCTTATGGGTTCACCGCCTTTGTGTTGTGTAGACAGACATTCCTTGATAAATCCCAATACAGCATTGCGACTGGCGGCCCCGGTGGCCATATCGATTATCGATTGTTTGCGCGCTTTTTCCTGCGCGGCTTCAAGCTCACTGAGCGAAGCTTGCATCGTATCGATACGGCTCTGAAAATAGCTTTCCAGTGCCAAGGCCATATCCAGACTGATAATACGATCGAGAAAGCCGCGCAGGCTGTTCCGATTTTCTTTATCCATACTTACAGGTATGCGTTCAACGATCAATTGCTTGAGTTTGGTATAGGCGCACTCGTACAAGCGTGGTGGCATATTGATACGACTATGTGTAACGCCCACTCTAAGACGATCTTCAAAATAACCAGGGGCGTGGAAATTAACCCCGAGCGAGCGCAGATATTGCTGTTGCATTTCTGTCATGCGTGTTAATTGCTCACCGGCGGTGAAATATTCATAGAACTCGCGATGAATTTGCAGATATTTGTAAAATTCTTCGGTAATTTCCGACAATCCCGGTAGTATCACCTGACTTTGCAGCTGCGCCGCGATACCTTGATCGCGTTCACCCAGCTCCATTAGCCGTAACATCTCGTCAATTCGGGTTTGGGTGAAGCCGTAGAGCAGGCACAAAGGATAATCCACGTTTTACCTCTTATAGTCAGTCCGTAGCAGTTTAGTCATCGATACCGCGCGCAGATAAGCCCTGCGATAGGCGAAGATTCATTACCATATTATATATATGGTATATAACGCTGTATTTTTATTCGGTATCAGGGGTAATTAGCGGCGCTTTGACATACTTTTTAAGTATTGTTTGATGAATATAAATCGTCGAATTGCGATTTTCTGCACCAGAATAATTTATTGTTAAGTTGGCACACCAATTTTGCCAGCACTTTCTTGCACATAGTGATAAACCCGGTAGGAAAATACAATATAGAAAAGATACAACACCGCCAGCAGTACATTGAGCAAGCTATCGATAATTTGACTAGTCACATTAGCAACCTGGAACAACAGTATCAAACCATAATAGAACCCGTGGATTACTACAGTGATAACCAGAAAGCCACCTAACACAAGCCAAAACACGTCTTTGGTTTGCTCACGACTAACATTCATGGCTGAGATTGGCCCACGCTGATCCAGCAACAGATTAAATTCCGCGAAAGCAAACCGGACAATAAATACAACACCCGGAACAATAAATGCGAGCACACCCAGCATCACCACCACCCCGTACATGACATACAAAACAAACATCGGTACCCAACGGACAAGTGCAGCACGCCAACAAGCCATAACATTAATCGGCCTGTCATGAATAATGGCATCGATATAAAAAATGAGGCTTGCCGTATAGACTGGATACAACATCATACCCAGCAATATAGGCAGGATAATTTTCGACGTTAACTTTGTTTGATCCAGAATATAATTATGCACATACCAGACATCAAATGCCTCGATAACAATAAACATGGGCAAACTGATCTTCAGAATGAAGAAGAGATTATTCCTGAAGAATTTAATGCTATCTAACAATAATTGATTCAACATATATTTGGCCGCATCACCGTATTATAGTTATAACAGTCCCGCTAATTTCACCCAACTTTTCACGACGCGAAATATAACGGCGCCGATCAATATTCTCTCATGGAGGCAAGCATTTTGCGTACTGTACCAGATCATGATATTTACTATCTCTTTGGAGTGATTCTGTCAGAAAAAATTCTTTTTTTGGCACCATAGTTCTTTGACTGCTATCCTGTAATCTATGCAAGACACCAATAAAACCATCCAGGCCCCGCTCTGGTTAACACGCCTGCTGATGCCGATGATTGCCCGCATCGTGGCGCGGCAAATGGTCAAGGAAAATCCCGGGCTGGGCGCGGACGAGATCGTTGCCAGGATGCGCGCCAAGGCAAATCCAACCGATGAGATGGGTCAGCGCATGCTCGATGCAGTCGCACTCCGTTTACCTGCCAAAGTCGATTCTTCCGCTCCGAATGATGACAGCATCATAGTTACCTGGGCTTCCCCCTCGTCGCTGCTGCTGATTGCCGCCAACTTGCTGCCACTCTATGGCGTATTTGCACTTGATTGGCCGGTGTTTCCACTGCTACTGCTATTCTGGCTTGAAAATGTCGTAATCGGTGCGCTCAATGTTTTACGCATGCTGATGGCTGACGTGACCGATGCCGTGTTATGGGCCGGCAAGTTATTCATGGTTCCGTTCTTTTGTTTCCATTACGGCATGTTTACCGCAATACATGGCAGTTTCGTAATCCAAATGTTCGGCGGTAAAGCCTATCAACGCCTTGACAAAGGCCTATGGCCCATCGAAGGCGCGGTGCAGGCCATCCATGATTTCGATATAGTGCTGCCACTTGCGGTACTGGCGGGCAGTCATATATTTTCTTTTATATGGAATTACCTGATTCGCGGCGAGTTTCGGCGTGCGGCGCTGAGTGAACTGATGGGGCGGCCATACAAACGCATTATCTTGCTGCACATTACCATCATTATCGGCGGCGGCATCACGATGACACTGGGGTCACCAGTATGGGCATTACTTGTCTTGCTTGCACTCAAAATCAGTTTTGATCTTAAGGCCCACATTAAAGAACATGGTGGAACTCTGAAATAACCGCCCTGTCGTGCCAACTCGCGTATCGAACATCTGGCGGTTATTCCTGAGGCTTCTCAACGTGTGGGTTAGATACGTCAGCGGTTGAAGTCTGTTCCTGTGCCTCGACTTTTTGCGCCCGCTTGGTTTCCTTTTTCTGTTTTTTGGCGATTTCGCGTTGGCGTTTTGCAAAGGAGTAGTTTGGCTTGACCATGGGGGAATCCTTTAGGTGGGTAGAACGGTGGGAAGGAACGCCAGTGTACCACTTTCTATCCCATCACCCCCCATGACTTCTCTATTACACTTAATATATAGTCAGCCGCACACGCCCCGACGGCCCTAATAACAACTTCAACCTGGATAAGACAGTACGATGACCATTGCTATCCCTGCTACCCCTCCCGCACCAGTAACACTGGCAGAAGCATTCAAATATTGGTTGAAGCTGGGTTTCATCAGTTTTGGTGGACCCGCCGGGCAGATAGCCATGATGCATCAGGAACTGGTGGAGAAGCGCCGCTGGATTTCCGAACATCGCTATTTACACGCGCTGAATTACTGCATGCTGTTACCAGGACCGGAGGCGATTCAATTAGCGATATATATAAGCTGGCTGATGCACGGCGTGCGCGGTGCGATTGTTGCGGGCGTATTGTTCTTTTTACCGGCGTTTGTATTGTTGTCCGTGATCGCCGCGATTTATCTGGCCTGGGGCAATGTACCATTAGTGCAGGGCATTTTTTACGGCATCAAGCCGGCGGTGGTCGCGGTGGTGTTATTTGCCGCGTGGCGTATTGGTTCACGCGCACTGAAAAATGAAATCCTGTGGGGCATGGCGGCGCTGGCGTTTGTCGCGATTTTCTTTTTTAAGATTGGTTTTCCGTGGGTGGTGTTAGCCGCGGCGATCATCGGTGCGCTTGGTGGCAAGCTGTTACCGGCCAAATTCAAAAGCGGTGGTGGTCACGGCGCAAGCAACAAGCAATATGGTCCGGCGATCATCGATGATGACACACCCACGCCCGAGCATGCGAAATTCTCGCTGGACAAAACTCTTATCACCGTCGGGAGTTTTGTGTTTGTCGGCGCAGCTGGCTTACTGTTACTGAGTGCCTATCCGGCGATGTTACACATGGGGGTGTTCTTTACCAAAGCCGCATTCCTGACAATTGGTGGCGCCTATGCGGTACTACCGTATGTGTACCAAGGCGGCGTTGAACATTTTAACTGGCTAACCGGCCCACAGATGATGGATGGTTTGGCTTTGGGTGAAACCACCCCCGGACCGCTGATCATGATCGTCACCTGGGTAGGTTATCTAGGCGGTGTCAGTAAAGGCATGGTGAGTAATGCGATCCTCGCCGGTGTCACCGGTGCGGCAATTGCGACCTTCTTTACATTTTTACCATCATTCCTGTTTATCATCGCCGGTGGCCCGTTGGTGGAAGCCACACGCAATGAATTGAAATTTACTGCACCCCTGACCGGCATCACCGCAGCGGTAGTCGGCGTGGTATTGAACCTCGCGGTCTTTTTTGCATGGCATACCTTCTGGCCACATGGCACAGCCGACGCCCCATTTTTTGGCAGTTTTGATTGGTATCCGCTGGTGATCGCAATCGCGGCATTTGTTGCATTGTGGAAATACAAAATCGACATCATGAAAGTCATTGGTGTGTGTGCGTTACTGGGATTGCTGCGAACATTATTGATCTAATTCATCGACACCGCTGGAGGAATAAATTATGCAGACAAAACTCTTGGTCGTCATCATTAGCTACGGGTTACTCCTGCTGACGAATTCTGCACAGGCGCGCATCCTGCCTGAACCACAACAAATCTCCTCACACACCTGGGCGTGGATCGGCCCTTACGGCCCACCCAGCAAAACCAATCAGGGTTTCCGGATGAACATGGGGTTTGTCGTCGGCAAAAATGCCATTGCCATTATCGACAGTGGCTATACACCGGCGATGGCCAAAGAAATGCTGCAACAGATCAAGGATTTCACACCTAAACCCATCAAGTATGTGATTAATACCAACTCACAACCGGATCGCTACTTCGGTAACGATGTGTTCCGCCAGGCCGGTGCGATCATCATCACCGCACAAGCGTCCGCCGTGCGCATGCAGGAAAATGGCGCGCAATTCGCGGCGTCCATTGCCACCACACTGCATAGCGCTAAAAATTCTATCCCAGTTCCGGCGCCACCGACACAACTCATCGACGCTGGAAAATCGCTGGCATTGGATTTGGGTGAAGTCCAACTGATGATTCATGATATGGGTCACACGCACACACGTGGCAGTCTCGTTGTTGACGTGCAACCTGATAGTACCGTATTTGCCGGAGATGTCCTGTATGGCGGCCGCCTATTGGCAGTATTGCCAGATAGCCATGTTAAAAGCTGGTTAGCCGCCTATCAACGCTTACGCCAGCTCAACGCGGCGCTGTTGATTCCAGGCCACGGCCAGGCTGGTCCGCTGGCCAACTTTGATCACGCCACGCAGGCTTACTTGACTGCGCTCAAGACGCACATGGACAAGGCGGTGCACGATGGTGTTGAGATCAATCGCGCTATCGATAGCTTCGATGATACCGCCTGGCAGTCCCTCGCCAATTACAAAGAGTTGTCACACCGCAATGCCTATAACGCCTATTTGCAAAGTCAGGAAGACGGATTCTAAACGGAGTTTACGCCGATGAAATGGATCACTCGTGCACGTCCCAAGATCGATCGCATCGCTTGCCCGTGGTTGATCGCACGGTTTATCGATAGCGCAGCGGAATTTCTCTATGTACCAGCGGAACAAGTGCTTCAGATTGCCAAGGATACCGGCGCGGTACCCTACGATATTCCCGGTGTGGAAATGAGCCATGTTGGTGAGCTGTGCAGCTTCGATGCATTTTTGAAAAAGTACAAGTTAACCGATCCCGCCTTGCAACAACTGGCGACGATTGTACGTGGTGCGGATACCTCGCGATTGGATCTCTCGCCGCAGTCGGCAGGTTTATATGCCATCTCACTGGGACTATCTCATAATTTTACTGACGATCACGAAATGTTACGCCATGGCATGCTGCTCTATGATGCACTGTATGCGTGGTGTCAGAGTTGCCAGACCGAAACGCATAACTGGCCACCTAAAATAACCAGCTGAATTTATTCGGCTGATTTACGCATCATCACCGCCAGAAATCCACCCAAGGGTAGCCAGCTCGGCCAGAGCGATTCGATTCCGCGGGCGATCGCATTTCCGCCTGGCATGACGATGGCGCTGCGTATCGCTACACTTGCCACTGGTGGAACTAATTGTTTCGTCCAGTTCTGTGCATCAGCTGCCGCATCCCAGCGCGCACCGCGATATGCACCGCGATTGTTTTTTTGCAGGAACAACAAGCTGTGACGGTTTAATAAACCAAGCACAACCGTCTTGCGACACACACGCCACATCTCGTGCAGAGCTTGCTGCGGATCAGCAATAAAACATAAACTGGTAATCGCGCTGACATGATCGAACTGTTGATCCGCAAAAGGCAGGGATAACGCAGAGCCTTGTAGATAAGCAATGTCAGCGCTTAGTGTTTTGGCATAGGCCAGCATCGCAGTATCCGGATCGATAGCGCTGACGTGCAGACCCTGCTGCGCAAAGTGTCGCGTGAAATAGCCGGTGCCGCAACCGACATCAAGCAAAGAATCGGCGGTGTTGGCTTGCAACAAATTACACAACAGGGAAAATTCTGTGGTACCGATCCACTCACCGCGCGGAGTGTGATACCACGCTTCGTAATCAGCGGGCTGCACTGTCCAACATACGATTAAGTGGTGTCTCCAGTGCTTCGGCTAACTCGGTTAATTCCCACGCGGTTTTTCCCCACACTTGCAGCTCATTGATCACATCCATCGGCATCAGCATTTGCTTGTCTGCGGGTAACACCGGGATATCGTTGATCAACAACGAAGGGAAACCAAAACCGTGCTCATCCAGTTGCTCACTGTTTTCCGTCGTTACCCGCGCCTTTAGGTACCGTTCCATGACTTGCGCATAGCCCATATATAAAGAACAGCGCTTGCAAGGGGGGACATGTGAAATTACACGAATACGAATTGTCATATTTTTATTCCTGTTTGCAAACTGCCAATACTACAAACCATAGTGCATTAACATTCATTATTTAGACAGCATGGTATCTGCCGGATTTAAACGTGGATGAGTTTCCTCACAGGCGATCCAGACCCATAATCCGGATAGCAGCATCGCGCAACTCACCAGCCAGAAGCCGGTGCTCAACACGCCGCTGGCATTTGACGCAACGCCCAATAACAATGCACCGATACCATAACCGAGATCGCGCCAGAAACGGTAAATACCGATCGCCGAGCCACGCCAGTTTGGATGCGCGATATCGCCGACAGCGGCACTTAAATTGGGATATAACAGTGCCATACCAAGACCTGTTAGCGCAGCACTGAATGACCACCAATACAAACCCTCAGCCATCAAGGTTAGTCCCACTCCGATACCACATAGCCACATGCCGCTGATGATCGGCCAGCGTCGTCCGATATGATCGGATAATTTACCGGTGACAAACTGCGAGCCACCCCAAACGAATCCGTACATTCCGACTACCCAGCCGATATTCGCCAGACTCAAACCCTGTTGATATAAATACACCGGATAAAACACCCAAATCAAGGCATCGACAAATTTTTCCACCAGTCCGGCCTGACTCAAAGCCAACATGCGTTTGTCACGCCAACTCATTAAACTGAATACTTCCCAGGTACCGGGATACTCAGAAATATTTTTCGGGTAACGCGGCACGGGGCCAACTGCACGACCTGCTGCATGTGCCCGTGCCTCGGAGTGTGCCCACGGCAAGGTATCGCGTACCCATAGCTGCGTGGTGATGATCGCAATAACCACCGTGCTCATGCCAAACCACATCAAGCCGATGCGTGCACCCAGCCATTGGGATAAATACGCAGTGATAATGCCAGCCAGCGCTACACCGAAGTAACCGGAGAATTCATTCAGTCCGATCGTCAGGCCACGTTGTTGTGGATGGGTGATATCGAGTTTGGCAGTTTGTGTCATCGACCAGGTTAGCCCCTGGTTGATGCCCAATAATATTGTTGCCGCGACGATCCAGTTCCAGCTTGTCGCATACATGATCATTGGCGGGATCGGTAACGCAATCAGCCAGCCAAACAGTAACACCTGTTTGCGGCCAATGCGTTCAGATAAACGTCCGGCAACAAAGTTGAGCGTGCCTTTGACAAATCCAAACGCCACCACAAAGGCCATTAACATCAGGAATGAGCCTTTCGGGACACCAAACTCCCGTTCCGCTAACGCCGGGATCACGGTGCGCATCATCCCCAGCGTCATACCGACCAACAGCACCTGCAACAATTGATGCAGAAACTGTTCGAGGTTATTGCGAATGCCGAATTGGTAGGCTTGGGTGTCCATACAACGTAGTCAGACAGAGATATTCGCGGCAACAATACGATCCATCTCAGCGGGGCGGGGCGGAATTTCGCTGGTGAGATGCCGCACAAATTCCTGTTTATCGGTAATCCGTAGTCCGGCGCTAAAGCGTTTTTCAAATCCAATTGTCGATGACGGTTTACCTGACAAGCCCGCACCGCAGACGCTACCGGCCTGGTGACCGGGGAATATTTCAACATCGTTAGGCAAGGTCAGCAAGCGCTGCTGCAAACTCTCGAATAATTGCCCGGCCATTTCCTTTTCGCGACCCGCCAGATCGGGGCGGCCGATACTGCCGACAAACAATGTATCGCCAGTCAACACAAACCAGGGTTCTTCGGCACGGCGCTTGTCGGTGACCAACAAACAAATGCTGTCGGGTGTATGCCCGGGGGTGTGCAGCACTTTGACCAACACATTACCGACTTCGATTACCTCGTTATCGTGCAACGGCTGAAAAGTAAATTTGACGAACTGGCGGTCGCTTTCATGCAAACAATAGGGCGCACCGACCATCTCCGCCAATTTGCGGCCACCGGAATAGTGATCGGCATGCACATGGGTATCGATGACGTGAGTGATAGCCACGCTCTGTGCCTTGGCTTGCTCGACAAACCAGGCTTCATCCCCGGCTACCACATCCACTGCCACGGCCTTGCCTTTACCGCCACAGCCGAATAAATACGACAAGGTCGCTTCTTTGGTTGCTAACTGTTTGAAAAACATGCTTAATCTCCACTTACAGCTTGACAAGCCCGCAGGGTTACCGCTTAATATGAGTGAATTCGCATATGAGCAATGACGCATATGAATAATACCACAAGATCCAAGCTCCCCGTCAACGATCTGGCCGGCATCATGAAAATTTTGAGTGAGCCCAATCGATTGCGCATCCTCTGCAGCATGGGGCTGGAATGTGTGCCGGTCTCCGCCATCATTGCCAAGACCGGCTTGTCGCAAACCAATGTTTCCTTCCACCTGCGCAGCCTGCGCGAGGCAGGATTGGTCAAAGGCGAAAAACGCGGTGCGTTTATTTATTACTGTCTGTACGATACCCAGATTCTGGACATACTGGCGAAGCTTGCCGATTGGCAGACGCACAATGCAACCAATACCACTCCCGCAGGAAAAATCCTTCATGGATGAGATCCAACAGCAACTCAGCAATGTCCGGAATCATTTAAAAAGCGTTATCGTCGGTCAGGAGGCCATGCTGGATCGGCTGATGATCGGCTTGCTCACTGGCGGACATATCTTGCTAGAAGGTCCACCTGGTCTGGCCAAGACCACCGCCGTAAAAACCCTGGCGAATGCCGTGCACGCACAATTTCAACGTATTCAATTCACGCCGGATTTGATGCCGGCGGATTTGACTGGTAGCGATGTATTTGATCCGCCCACCGGTAACTTCCGGTTTGTGGCGGGGCCGTTGTTCCATGAAATTATTCTGGCCGATGAGATCAATCGCGCCCCACCCAAAGTCCAATCCGCATTATTAGAAGCCATGGAAGAACATCAGATCACCGTCGGTGGTAAAACACATATGCTGCCGGATGTTTTTTTAGTGATGGCAACACAGAACCCATTGGAACAGGCCGGTACATATCCGTTGCCTGAAGCACAACTGGATCGATTCTTGTTGCACGTGTGTCTGGACTATCCCAATGCGACCGAAGAACTGGAGATCGTACAACGCGATCGGCGCTCGCATTTTGGTGTGGACCACCCGCCGTTGGAGACACGCTTAAATCCAGCTTCAATCCTGACAGCCCGTCGTCAGGTTGCCGAGATGCACATCGAACCGGTATTGGAAAAATACATCGTGACACTGGTGCATGCCACCCGCCAGTTGCAGGACTGGCACAGCGATTGGCAGGGTTATGTTGAATACGGCGCATCACCGCGCGCCTCACTGGCGATGGTGCGCGCCGCCAGTGCGCATGCCTATTTACTCGGTCGTGATTTTGTGATTCCTGAAGATGTGATTGCCATTGCTGCCGATGTGTTGCGACATCGCATCATTGTCAGTTTCACCGCTCGTGCCAATCACATCAGCGCCGATGCGATCATCCAGAAATTAATCGAACTCGTCCCCATCCCCTAATCACATGCTGGTCACACGCCTGCTGCATCGCTTTGAGAAGTGGCGTCGCCGCTGGCAACAGCAGTTCGCCGCCCCCACCGCACCCTTGCTGTCGCCCGCTGAGTTGTTGGCATTACAGCAACTCGCCAATACCGCGCCTACACTTTCCGCACAACGTGAAGTGCAATATCCCTTGCTGGGCGAACGCAGTTCGGTCTTTGCCGGCAGCGGTTATGAATTTGCGGATAACCGACTCTATAACGCCGGTGACGATATGCGTTTTATCAACTGGCGTTTATACGCGCGCAGCGGTCAGCTGTATCGCAAATTATTTATTGAAGAACGCCGCCCGCCGGTATGGCTGGTGGTGGATCGTCGCCAGCCTATGTGTTTTGGCACACAGCGGCGTTTGAAAATCACACAGGCCGCACGCCTGACGATGTTTCACGCGTATCGCGCACTGCGGCAACAGTTGCCATGCGGTGCAGTGATCGTGGATCAGCAGGCACAATGGTTCCCACCGGTACGCCAGTCACAGGCACTGCAAAATCTGCAAGACACCCTGCTCGCCGCAGCGGCGGTAGCACAGCACACTGCCGAGATAAATCTGTTGCAGGTAGTTCGTCAGTTACAAACACAGTTGCCACCCGGCTGTATCATTTTCCTGATCAGCGATTTTCACGACCTGGAGCCAGCCAATGTCCCACAGCTGCTGGAACTTTCGCGTAGCCATCGTGTGATCGCCTGTCACGTCATTGACCCGATTGAAATCACACCACCACCGCAGGGTGACTATGCACTTTGGGATGAGGCAAGCCAAACCACCCTACGGTTAAATTGTGACGATAATGCCGCACGACAGCAAGCCACGCTGTCCCTGCAACAACATCAGGTCAATATCACAACCTGGCTGCGCCAGGGTGGTGCGGAATATCAACGCTGGTTGACTACAACGGATTCCCTGCAACCTACCACCGCAGCAGCACATGCCGACGCCAATCGATAATAACGCCTGGGTTGACATCCTC
Source organism: Gammaproteobacteria bacterium (assembly GCA_024641475.1). Lineage (GTDB taxonomy): Bacteria > Pseudomonadota > Gammaproteobacteria > UBA6429 > Thiohalophilaceae > JACQBC01. The sequence goes on along the minus strand of JAHECZ010000008.1, from coordinate 42,950 downwards.
GAACCACTCGCGCCGCCACCGTTGTTCAGTACGACGCAAATCGTGTTATTTGGCATCACACTGCTCATTTGCATCGCGTTATTTTTATCTTGGTGGTGGCGACAACCCCGGCAACGTGCGCTTAGACAATTGCGTATCCTGCACCGCCTGAAAGATCAACCAGATGCGGATATACGCCAGTTGGGATTTCAACTGCGGCATAGCCTGTGTTCAGGCTTGCATGTCAATAACCTGATGGAACTTGCCTTTCATATGGAAAGGCAAAGCGATTGGCTGGTTTATATCAATGCATTGACACTGCTGTGTTATCAAGCACAGCCTCCCACCGCAAACCAATTGAGCGAGCTGATTCATCAAGCTCACCTTTGGTTACGGCAATCACGCTTGCGTCATGCCCGCTGATACCACATTTTATTTTGCACAACCGCTGGCACTCTGGGTGTTACCATTGAGTCTCGTCACCGTTGCGGTACTGCTATGGAAACGGCCGAACTTTTTGTTACCATGGCACGCAATCTATACCAGCTTAACTCGACAACGTTATCGGCATCCGTTATTGCCACAGCTGGTTAGCGCCACCGCCAAACAAAATGCATCCGCTGTGCCCACGCACTATTCCAGGCTGCTGGCCTATAGCGTATTTTTGATTTTGCTACATTTGAGTCTGGCCCAACCGTTTCATTACGGACAGAAGATTCCAGTGCCGCCACCGCAACGCGATATTGTCTTTGTTGTCGATACGTCGGTGAGCATGTTACTGCGTGATTACCTCGTTAATGACCAACGCACCGAACGGATCATCATGCTCAAAGGTGTGCTGGACCATTTTATTCAACAATTACACGGCAATCGTCTGGCTGTGGTGGCATTTTCCGAACAACCATATACTTTTGTGCCACTCACCAACGATTACACTTTACTACGCTATCAGATTCAACGTTTGGAACCGGCCGTGTTGACTGGCCGCAGTAGTGACGTCAGTCTGGCACTGCTCTATAGCGCCAGACAGTTCACTCATGTCGCAAGTGAACCACCGCTATTGGTGTTGATTACCGATGCCACCCGCCCCAATCGCCATATCGATCCCCGCGCAGCTGCACGCTATCTGTCGCAACAGCATTATCACCTGCATGTGGTTGGTATTGGTGCGGCCAGCTACGCTGCCGAAGACACGACTCTGCAGGGACTGGTGTATCACCCGATCAATATGCAATTGCTGCAGGATATTGCGGCCGCGGGATCGGGCCGATTCTTTTGGGCCAGGAACACCGCACAATTACATAGCGCTCTGGATGAAATCCAGCGCGCTGAGCAACGCCCGGTCAATGTTGCAGCCGAGTATATACCCTTACCGCTTTATCAATGGCCGTTATTGCTGGCGGTAGTGTGGTTGTGCGGTTGGCAAATATTGCCCTTAGTGGGGCGCTCGTCCTGATGGAATTATTCAACAATATTGCATTACGTGAACCGCTTTGGTTGCTTCTGGCCTTGCAACCAATTGCGTTGCTTGTCGTCGTGTATATGCTACGTCGCCTGCGCCGGACTGCCTATTGTGATGCAGCCCTGTTGCCCTGGGCACGCGCACCGCGTGGCAAGTATCTGTGGCAACAAAGCGTACGTCATATGCTGTTGGTATTGGCGTGGCTCTGTCTGGCGATCGCTCTGTCCGGACCGCGACTGGCCGAACATATTTATCACAGCGATGACGCTGATATCGCGGAAATCTTTCTGCTTGTGGATGTCTCACGTAGTATGACAGCCATGGATGTGCTGCCAAATCGACTGGCACGAGCACAACTGGAGATCACACAAATATTGCAACAAAAACCAGCACTGCGCATCGGCTTGATCGCCTTTGCGGCGCGGCCACATCTGCTTAGCCCACCCACCACCGACACGGTCGTACTCAATCATTATCTGCAACAACTCCACAGCCGCATGCTGCCTACCGAAGGCAGTGATTTGGCACAGGCGATTAATTTCAGCGCGCGGCAATTCTCGGACTCTGCCACGACACCCCGCGCCATTTTGCTCTTCACCGATGGTGAAATCACACCGGCAAGTCCGTTAGCACAGCAAGCATTGTACGCCAGCATTGCGAACCTGAAAGTCAAACACATTATATTGAACACGGTGGGCCTGGGTACTACCGCCGGCGCCGCACTGATCGATGCTGAACAAGGCTGGTTGCAATATCAGGGACAAGCCGTCATCAGTCGACTCCAGGCGCAACAATTACAGGAAATGGCAGTGCGCGGTAATGGTCATTACCATAGTGTGAGTGATAACCGGAATCGCTGGCAGGAACTGCTCAATGATGATCTGCTACCCTTGCTTGATAATAGCCGTGTTACAAACAACAACACACTGATAGTTTGGCGGGAACTCTATGGCTATCCTTTATTGCTTGGCGCGTTATTGTTCATGCTGGCTCATTGGCAAATATCACCATGGCGTCAACACTTGGCCAGCCCATCACTGTTGAGTCTGATAGCATTGGTGTTGTTCCTGGCTGATACAAGCTCACCATTGTTGGCGGCTGAATTATCCTATCGTGATGCTTATACCGACTATGTACAGCAACACTATGCACAAGCGGCACAGACCTTTGCAAAATTAACCGGTTATTCCGCACGCCTGGGGGAAGGCAGTGCCTTGTATCGTCTTGGTCGATATCCGCAAGCCAGCATGGCATTCATTCAAGCCACCTTAGAGGCAGATGATGATCCACAACGTGCGCATGCCTTGTTTAATCTGGCTAATTGCTATTATCAACAACAGCATTATGCCCTGGCCATGGCAACATACCGTGATGTACTGCGTTACCAGCCGGATATGCCCGCAGCCAAAATAAATTTAGGCTATGCACAAGCGCTCTATCATGAACGGGCTGCGACTGATGATACCGTTGCACAATCACCCGGAAGAGGTCCGCGTAGCGCACTCGCGCCTGCCGATATGCCTGTCTCGCAAAGCACCGTTACCCTGGACAATAGCACCAGTGATGTAGCGTTGCCGATACTCGATGATACGATCGACAAGCAAACTACGACTAGTTTGACTCAAGCCAAACCTGCCGCCAGCAATATTGAGCGTGGTGAAGATCGTGACTGGACCTATGACATTCAACATGTAGACCAAACCCGGCTACCGGCGTTGTTGCAACAGCAGAATGAAAGCTATGTTTGGCAGCGCTTATTCGAATGGGAAGAAAATTACCCTGCTCCGGTAAAAGATCCACACACCTTACCAGGAGTTCCACCGTGGTAAACAGATTCTACTCGTGGCCTGTATGTCTGCTGCTCTTCATGTTCGGGCAAAATTCTGTCGTCATGGCGGGCACACCGCAACGATTGCAAGCCCGGATCAATACCACGACAGTTGAACTCGGCAAACCACTGACACTGACAATTACCTACCAGTCCGGGCGTCCACTTCTCAACACATTGGACATCGCACCATTGCAAAGAGATTTCCATGTCATCGCCCCGCTCAGCAGCGAACGACACGGACAGCAGCAACGCTGGCAATTACGTTTATATCCCTACCAGACAGGCATAGTGACACTCCCGGAATTAGAGTTGGCATCAATGCGCACTCCTTCCATGCAAGTGACGGTGACTTCTCCAATCGATCCCAAGACACACACAGCTATGGAATTTAATTCCACTGTCTCAGCGAACACACTGTGGCTCAAACAAGCGTTGCATATCAACGCTGAAATTGACGCAACCGTACCCTTGTTGGTGCTGGATGCCAGTCATCCCACCGCAGATAACGGCATACTGTTTATCCAACCTGTCACGCACGAACTCATCGCTACGCAACTTACTCGCCATCGCATCGGCTGGACATGGTTTCCGCAGCGCACCGGGGTACAATCCGTCGGCCCTCTGCAGGTTACGCTGCAACGCGATGGCGTCATCACACATACCTTCTATATTCGCCCGAGCAGAATTGACGTTCAGCCACTGCCACATTATCTCCCTGCAACTCTGCCTGTGGGTCGTTTTGTCCTGCAACAAACCGCCCCTACCACGTATTCTCTATTTACTCAGCAACTCTATACTCTGGGTATCACATCACACGCCATCGACATGCTTCCCAGTGATATACCCGAACTGGAATCACAACTGCCGTCCACTACCGCGATTACCTTGCTAACCGGGACGCATCAACAACATCAAGCCATCACCAGCAATTCCCTAGTCACCACTACAAACTATGTCATTCCATTTTCATTGGTTCAGTCAGGCATAATCTCGCCGGGGAAATTGCGCCTTCAAAGCCTGGAGCCTGTCAGCGGCAGGTTGCAAACTTATCGTTTATCATTGCTGGATCAATTTGCGGTTTCCCCATGGCTAGCCATCTTTATTGGAGTGTTATGCCTTGGCCTGGGTGGAACAATTATTTTGCGTTTAATGCGCAAGCTGCGTCGCAGCATTATGCGCATTCGTGCCTATCGCCGTATCTTACAGCAACTAGGCCATGCCACTAGCGCGCAGGATCTGCGCCAATTAATACGCCATATTTCCGCAACTGAAGCCTGGCCGGAAAACCAGCCACTCACCACCTGGTTACATAACTGGCAGAATAAATACGGCATTAATAATCAAGCGAAAGAATTAATCTTTAGATTAAACCGGACTTTATATCAAAACAGGACAGAAGATATTACCGCTTTGGCACAACGACTGCGTGAATTATGTCTTTCCGCTCTGGCCGGATTTGGCTGGCTACGCGGCTAAAATACTGCCGCGACCACGTCGCGGCAGTTATGGCGCCTCTGATTAATTCGTCATTCCGGCGAAAGCCGGAATCCAGGCATTGAATTGACTGGATTCCCGCCTGAAGTTTATACCCGATAGGCTACGGGAATGACGCAAGATGAATTATGGGGCAAATTGCTTGCGCAGATCTTTATAGTAGGCAACCGTACCGCCATGCATAAAGTAGTAACTCGATACATTCTGATCTTCGAGGTAGTACATCAACCACTCAACCTGTTTGCCTGCCGCATCATAGATCAGCAAGGTCTTGCGATCTTTTTTAGCCTTGGCGAAATACTTATCCAGGGCGGCCTTATCGTCCAGTGCGGCGCGCTTATCAATACCCGGATAAATTGACGAAGCCTCGCGTTGAAAACGATCACGCACGTCCAGCACGATAACATTATCATTGGCAACCATGGAATCAAATTTCTTTGGGTCCAACAAATGTTCCTTGAATTTATCATTACCAATCAGTTTGCGAGGATCTACGGGGTTTTTACCCAGCAATTCTGCATCTTGTGGATACTTTTTTGCCCAATCCAAAATCCCGGCATCGTAAGCCGTGACGTTATTTATTTTAATATTACGACATTTTTGTACGGCTTCATATGACTTATTGCAGGTACGCCCATTGCAATAGGTGACGAGTTCCTTATCCGGATTGTCATTGCGCAATTTCTGCATCGCATCCAGGAACCCGGAATCATGCACATTCACATTTACTGCACCCTTGATTCGCAGCGTGTCATATTCGTAAGCCGAACGCACATCCACAATAATGACTTTATCGCGTTTCTGATGTAACTCTTCCAGTTCAATATAGGGAACGGCAGGGAATGATTTTCGCCCGGGAAATTCATCTGTGCCGGCAGCCTGGCCCATAAACGCAAAAAGCTGACCCAACAGAATCAGCCCGATAGCTCTGATATTCATCGCACACTCACTCCAGGTTAATTTAAATCTTGTCTAATGGCATAAACGGGATTCGCTTTGCACTTTAATGGCTTCCAGCACCTGGCTTGCCTGTGTCACACCCTTTGAGGCAGACTGCTGTAACCAATGTACCGCTTCGCAGACATTGCGCATATTCTTGTCACCATTCGCATATAACGCACCGAGATTATATTGCGCCATGGCATCGCCTTTTTGCGCCGCCCGCCGCCACCATTGTGCTGCCTTGTTCGTGTCCCGTGCATATCCCTGTGTACCCATGGCATACACAATACCCAAATTGTATTGCGAATCCACATTGCCATGCTCTGCGGCTTGAATCCACCATTCTACGGCTTTGCCAATATTGACTTCGACGCCATCGCCATTCGCATAAGCGACGCCAAGATTATGTTGTGCGTATACATTGCCAGCTTTGGCAGCACGGATATACCATGTTGCTGCCTGCGCTGGATCATGGCTGACGGTTTCACCGCGGTCGTACAACATGCCGACTTTAAATGCGGCGTCGGCATAACCTTGTTCAGCAAGACCTAACCAGATGCGTTGAGCCAGATAGATATCACCATCGTCATACGCATGATTAGCCTGTAAATACTGTTTGTGGGCCACCAACTTGTCATAGCCAACGGGACTCGCTACTGAATTCGTGATACTGGATAAACTCGCCAGCACGGTCGCATGTGAAACATTCACGATCATTATCAGTAATATGATTCCCAGCAGTAACAGGAACGAGCCACTGCGCTGGTTTGCACCTGCTGCCGATTTGGCAACGCTGGTTGCCTTGGGCTGATATCGTGGCGATTGACGCATAATCCCTTCCTGTCTGCTGGTTGGCAGACTAAATGGTTAGTACCTGAAGAGGTTATCGTCTGAGTAACTTGTCGCTTTAATGTACAAGCAGTTTACTGATCATATATAACGATATCGAATGTCTGGGATTTGCTGTTAATTCACAGTCCGTAGCTAACATTGCTCAATATAAACAGGGAGTTGCTCTGCGCTTTGTCTATTTTTCTGGTTTGGCGCTAGCCAAATACTGTTAGCGTGATCACATAAATATAAAGGCAGGGAAAAACCGCTAGATACAAAAACGGGGCCACATGGGCCCCGTTTCTGGGTAGAACGCGAATAGCCAAGCTGCTTACGCGGCTTTGGTCACCTTCGGATTGAGTTCACCGGAGGCATAACGCTTGGTCATGGCTTCCAGACCAATGGCCTTGAGCTTGGACGCCTGGCCTGCCGAACCAAAGGCTTCGAAACGCGCCTTACAAATATCCGCCATACCTTTGGTAGAAGCCTTCAACCATTTACGTGGGTCGAATTCTTTCTTGTTTTCAGCGAGGAATTTACGCACCGCACCGGTTGATGCCATACGCAGATCGGTATCAATATTGATCTTGCGTACACCGTTCTTGATGCCTTCCTGAATTTCTTTCACCGGTACACCATAGGTTTGGCCCATGTCACCACCGAAGCTATTAATGATCTGCAACCATTCCTGTGGAACAGAGGAAGAACCGTGCATAACCAGATGAGTATTTGGCAGACGCGTGTGAATTTCCTTGATGCGCTTGATCGCCAGAATGTCACCGGTAGGTGGACGGGTAAACTTGTATGCGCCGTGTGAGGTACCAATGGCAATCGCCAGTGCATCTACACCGGTTTTGGCAACGAAATCGGCAGCCTGTTCCGGATCGGTCAACAGTTGCGAATGATCCAGTACACCTTCTGCACCACCGCCATCTTCTTCACCCGCCATACCGGTTTCGAGCGAACCTAAACAACCTAATTCACCTTCAACAGATACACCACAGGCATGGGCTAGTTCTACCACGCTACGGGTTGTATCGACGTTGTATTCATACGATGAAGGGGTCTTCATGTCTTCCATCAACGAGCCGTCCATCATCACGGAGGTAAAGCCGGATTGAATCGAACGGAAGCACACGCCGGGTGATGAACCATGATCCTGGTGCATACAAATTGGAATATTTGGATACATTTCGACGGAGGCTACAATCAAATGGCGCAGATACGGCTCACCCGCATAAGAACGCGCACCCGCTGAAGCTTGCAAAATTACCGGGCTATCAACCGCTGTGGCAGCCTGCATGATCGCATGCACTTGCTCCATGTTGTTGACGTTAAACGCCGGCATCCCATAACCGTGTTCAGCGGCATGGTCGAGTAACTGACGTAATGTAATCATGGCCATGATGGACCTCCTTTAAGATTTAAGTTTGTAAAATGTAATCAATTTTAATTTCAATTCATTGGTACATTACCGCGATTAAACCGTCGGCAATTCACCCACACGCACAATCTTCATACCATTGGTGCCACCCAGGACGCCCATTAGATCGCCTTTGGTAATGATCACCAAATCCCCTTCACGTACCGCGCCACGCCGCAATAATTCATCGACCGCATCGCGATTCACTTCGGCATGGTTAGTGCTGTTTTGCTCGAAGCTGATGGGATAAACACCCCGGTATAAGGTCACTTTTCTACGCGTCTCGACCTGACCCGTCAAGGCGTAAATAGGGATACCGGAACTAATCCGTGACATCCACAGGGTTGTCGCACCGGATTCGGTCAGTGAAGCAATCGCCTTCACATGCAAATGGTTGGCGGTATACATCGTCGCCATCGCAATGGCTTCGTCGATACGACTGAACGTACTGTCGATACGGTGATCCGAATGGGTCACTTCACGCTGTTTTTCCGCTTCGCGGCAGATACGATCCATGGCGGCGATGGCCTTGTCCGGATATTTGCCGGTGGCGGTTTCCGCCGATAACATTACTGCGTCAGTACCATCCAGTACTGCATTGGCAACGTCGAAGACTTCAGCACGTGTCGGTAACTGGCTAAAAATCATCGATTCCATCATCTGCGTTGCGGTAATCACGGCTCGGTTCATTGCGCGGGCGGTACGAATCAAGCGCTTTTGTACCGGCGGCAATGCGGCGTCGCCGATCTCCACACCCAGATCACCACGGGCGATCATAATCGCATCGGATGCTTCGATAATGGCTTCGATATTATTCAAGGATTCAGCACGTTCGATTTTGGCAATAATGCCACCATGACCACCGGCCTCACGCAGTAAACGGCGTGCTTCCAATACATCGGCAGCAGAACGTACAAATGACACGGCCAGATAATCCGCCTGCATTTTTGCAGCAGTGATGATGTCAGCGCGATCTTTATCGGTCAATGCCGGTGCGGTGAGACCACCACCCTGGCGATTGATGCCTTTGCGATCGGATAATTCACCGCCGATAACCACACGACAGTTTACTTCACTAGCGGTAACTTCATTCACCCACAATACGATGCGACCGTCATCGAGTAACAAGGTATCACCACGTTTGACGTCTTGTGGTAATTGTTTGTAACTTAAACCGACACGCTCTTTATTGCCGGCTTTCATGTCGTGATTATTATCCAGAACGAAGGTATCGCCTTCCTCCAGGATCACTTTACCACCGGTAAATCGCTCAATGCGGATCTTTGGTCCTTGCAAATCGGCAAGGACACCTACCTGCCGGCCATGGGCCCGGGTGCGGTTGCGAATGCGCTCAACGCGGTCGATGTGTTCCTGTTCATTGGCATGGGAAAAATTCACCCGTACCACATCCACACCGGCTTCGATTACTTTGTCGAGCATTTTAGGGTCATCTGTCGATGGCCCCATCGTGGCAATAATTTTTGTGCGTCGTAACATAAGTGTCAGGGACGAGAATCGAGGAACCAGCGACGAGGATTCTAAAATCTATACCTCGTTACTTGTCACTCGCCACTTGGTCCTTTTATTTTGCCCTCTCTTCGAGAATGGCCACCGCAGGTAACACTTTGCCTTCCAGATATTCCAGGAATGCACCACCTGCAGTGGAAATGTAAGATACCTTGTCATAGATATCGTACTTTTGAATAGCGGCAATCGTGTCGCCGCCGCCGGCCAACGTAAATGCCTTGGTCTTGGCGATTGCTTCGGCAATCTTTTTGGTACCATCAGCGAATTGATCGAATTCAAATACACCGACCGGACCGTTCCAGACTACCGTACCCGCCTTCATGATGATATCGACCAGTTCCTGCGTGCTCTTGGGGCCGATATCAAAAATCATATCGTCATCGGTAACGGCACCCGCATCTTTGAGAACTGCTGGCTCATTAGCATCAAACTTTTTACCCACGACCACATCCACGGCCACCGGAATCTTGGCGCCACGTTTGTTCATTTTATCCATCAGGCTCTTCGCGGTAGGAACCAGATCGGCTTCGCAGAGTGATTTACCGATCTTTTTGCCGGTAGCTAACAGGAACGTATTCGCAATACCACCGCCAACAACCATTTGATCCACTTTTTCAGAAAGTGATTCCAGTACGGTTAACTTGGTTGATACCTTGGAACCACCAACGATCGCCACCATCGGACGTTTGGGATTGGCCAGCGCCTTATCCAGTGCATCGAGTTCTTCAGTCAACAGAATGCCGGCGCAAGCAATCGGAGCATACTTGGCAACACCATGGGTTGAGGCTTCAGCACGATGTGCGGTACCAAACGCATCCATCACAAACACATCGCAGAGTGCGGCATATTTCCTGGCAGTCTCATCGACATTTTTCTTTTCGCCCTTGTTGATACGGCAATTTTCCAAAACGACGAGTTCACCGGCAGCAACATCAAATCCACCATTGACCCAATCCTTGATCAAGCGCACTGGTTTACCTAGGCGCGCAGCAATATTATCAGCTACCGGTTTGAGGGAATTTTCTTCGGACCATTCACCTTCGGTGGGACGACCCAGATGCGAGGTCACCATGACTTTGGCGCCCTGTTTGAGACAATGATTGATCGTCGCCATCGAAGCGGTAATGCGCGCATCCGAGGTCACCTTACCATCTTTCACTGGCACGTTCAGATCCGCACGGATCAGCACACGCTTGCCGTTGAGATTCTGTTCAACAAGCTTCTTCACAGACATGGATAGTTCTCCGCTTTAATTTTAAAAAAATTGGCTAAACCGGGTGATGGCTCACTAAGGTTTGGCGAATGTCTCTGGAATATTGTTCTGTATAAAAACATAGGGTGGGCATTGCCCACCCTATCTGCCTTTTTACTTGGCGACGTGCTGCACCAAACGCATCATGTTGCAGGTGTAGCCATATTCATTGTCGTACCAGGACACAACTTTCACAAAGGTGCCATCCAGCGCAATACCGGCTTCGGCATCAAAAGTGGAAGGAGCACTGTTGCCAACGAAGTCGGTAGAAACCACCTTTTCATCGGTATAACCCAGTACACCCTTCAGTTCACCTTCAGAGGCTTTCTTCATGGCTGCACAGATCTGTTCGTAGCTGGCGTCCTTATTCAATTCGACAGTCAGATCCACCACAGACACATCAGAGGTCGGAACGCGGAAGGCCATACCGGTGAGCTTCTTGTTCAGCTCTGGCAGAACTTTACCCACGGCCTTGGCTGCACCGGTAGAAGAAGGAATGATATTTTCCAGAATACCGCGGCCACCACGCCAGTCTTTGCTGGATGGACCGTCAACGGTTTTTTGGGTAGCGGTTGCGGCATGCACGGTGGTCATCAAACCACGTTTGATACCGAAGTTGTCGTGCAACACTTTAGCGACCGGTGCCAAACAGTTGGTGGTACAAGATGCCGCCGATACGATCGCTTGACCGGCATAGGTCTTGTGGTTCACGCCGTAGACGAACATCGGTGTGTCATCTTTGGACGGTGCAGATTGCACAACTTTCTTCGCACCGGCCTTGATGTGCGCCTGGCAGGATTCGGTGGTCAGGAAGAAACCGGTGCAATCGATCACTACGTCGGCGCCAATTTCGTTCCACTTCAGATTGGCCGGATCGCGCTCAGCAGTCATGCGAATCTTCTTGCCGTTCACGACCATGTTGTTGCCATCCACAGCGATATCACCATTGAAACGGCCATGCACGGAATCGTACTTCAGCATATAAGCGAGATAACTTGGTTCGAGCAAGTCGTTAATCCCAACGATTTCGATATCTTTGAAATCTTTGGCGACTGCGCGGAACACCATACGGCCAATGCGGCCAAAACCATTAATGCCAACTTTAATTGCCATTTGATTACTCTCCCATTTCTTTAGTTAAAATTTAATTTTTATAAAACCGCTTGGATAGCCTTGACCACGTTGTCCACGGTAAATCCAAATTCCTTGAACAGCGCACCCGCCGGAGCGGATTCACCAAAGCGGTTAATACCGATGATCTTGCCTTGCAGACCGACATACTTGGCCCACAGATCAGTTACGCCTGCTTCCACTGCGACACGTGCGGTGACCGCTGCCGGCAACACCGATTCACGATAAGCCGCATCTTGCTCGTCAAACGCATTGGTCGACGGCATCGACACCACGCGAATCTTTTTGCCTTGCTTTTCCATTTCCGCAGCCGCATTCATTGCCAATTCCACTTCGGAACCGGTAGCAATAACGATTGCATCAGGTTTGCCATTGCTGTCTTTGAGAACGTAGCCACCACGTGCTATGTTGGCGATCTGTGCCTCGCTGCGTTGCATGTGTTGCAGATTCTGCCGTGAGAAGATTAAGCAGCTAGGGCCGGTGCGACGATCGATCGCGAATTTCCAGGCCACCGCCGATTCGACGGTATCACACGGACGCCATACCGACATGTTCGGAATCAAACGCAGCGTGGCGGTTTGTTCAACCGGCTGGTGAGTTGGACCATCTTCACCCAGACCAATCGAGTCATGGGTATAAACGAAGATCGATTGCACTTTCATTAATGCCGCCATGCGTAATGCATTGCGCGCATATTCCGAGAACATCAGGAAGGTGCCGCCGTACGGTACAAAACCACCGTGCAGCGAAATACCGTTCATGATCGCGCTCATACCGAATTCACGCACACCGTAGTACATGTAATTGCCATCTGACACGGTATTGGAAACCGGCTTGCTGCCTTTCCACATGGTCAGGTTGGAGCCAGCCAGATCCGCTGAACCGCCGAGTAATTCCGGCATCGCTGCCGCATAAGCACCGATGGTATTTTGTGAAGCTTTGCGTGAAGCGATGGTTTCACCCTTGTCGTTACACGCCTTGATGTAATCGGCGGTGACTTTGCCAAAATTGGCAGGCAGCTCACCCTTGATCACGCGACGTTCAAATTCAGCAGCGAGTTCGGGATGGGCTTTTTTATACGCGGCAAATTTGTCATTCCAGGCTTTTTCGGCCGTGGCACCTTTGCTCTTGGCATCCCAACCGGCATAGATTTCCTTGGGGATAACAAACGGTGCATGCGCCCAACCCAGATTTTCACGGGTCGCGGTAATTTCCTGATCACCCAGTGGCGCACCGTGGCAATCGTGCGATCCACACAGGTTCGGCGCACCGTAACCAATCACTGTCTTGCAACAGATCATCGACGGTTTATTGTTGACGCTTTTGGCTTCTTTGACCGCTTTGGCGATCGCTTCGGCATCATGACCATCGACATTACGGACCACATGCCAGCCGTAGCTTTCAAAGCGCTTGGGCGTATCGTCGGTAAACCAGCCTTCCACATGACCGTCGATGGAAATGCCGTTGTCGTCATAAAAAGCGATCAGCTTACCCAGACCCAGCGTACCGGCCAGTGAACAGGCTTCATGCGAGATACCTTCCATCAAGCAGCCATCACCCAGGAACACATAGGTGGAATGATCCACGATGTGGTGACCATCGCGATTAAAGGTGCCAGCCAGAATTTTTTCAGCGATTGCCATACCTACCGCATTGGTGATGCCTTGGCCCAGTGGGCCGGTGGTGGTCTCAATGCCAGGGGCATAACCATACTCAGGATGGCCCGGGGTCTTGGAATGCAATTGGCGGAAGTTCTTCAGGTCGTCGATCGACAGGTCATAACCGGTCAGATGCAACAACGAATATATAAGCATGGAGCCATGACCGTTGGAGAGGATGAAACGATCCCGATTAGGCCATTTTGGATTGGCCGGATTATGGTGCATGAAATCATTCCACAGCACTTCGGCGATATCGGCCATGCCCATCGGGGCGCCGGGGTGACCGGATTTGGCTTTCTGTACCGCATCCATTGATAAGGCACGAATGGCGTTGGCCAGATCGCGGCGGGGAGAGCGGGATATCTCGACCTTCTTCTTGCTAGCGGTAGTTGTACTCATGATGTATTGCCCCAAAAGTTGAAAAAGAATCCATCCGCGCCGTTTATTGCGCGGTAACCATATTCACGCCGGGATGTCCCAACGGCCAGCGGTTGCAGCGCCTGGTGTAGTGCGCATGAAGACCGCGAAACGGCAGACCATCAGTGCGAGCCTGCCTCGAAATGAGCGGGCGATTCTCCCACTTTTTGCCCTGTGGGGGCAATACCGAGGGGGGATATAGGCCGGTCTTCTGCATACGCCTTATAAGGCTGGTTTATCTATGAATACAATGAGTTATATCTACAGCTCTCGATGATGAGTCACATTACTGCATGCATCTGTCCTGCACAAGCAGGAGTCAATCGTAATGACCCATAACTCACTTGAAGGGAAATTAAAGAATGCATTTAATATGTGAGAAATAAATCTATTCATTCCATCAGCTTAATCGGTGTTACGCACCAGATTGGTTCTAAAGTAAACATTAATAAGTCCGATACCCTCGTTGTGGAAGTCATCAATATGCTTGCTGTGCCCTGAATAATGTCCCCGCAAGTTCGACTATCCCTTATTTTATCTAAGGAGAATTAGAAATGAATATGCTTTTTGCTCCGGCCACCGCACTGATGAACCGGTTTCGCTTTCCAATCAAGTTCGGCTTGATTTTTATCTTGGTCCTGGCACCGTTGCTGGTACTCAGTGGACTCATGCTCAAAGACCAGAACGAACAAATCCGTTTTCTGCAGCATGAGCGGCAGGGATTAGCCTACATCATGGCGACCCGTCAACCCATCGAATTTATCCAGCAACACCGCGGCATGATGGCGGCGTTGTTGAATGGCGATGCCAGCTTCAAGGATCGGGCAGCACAAAAACGCAGCGACGTTGATCGTGCTTTCCAAGAATTACAGAATGTCGACAAGGAACTGAATAAGGCCTTGGAGATCGGCAGCAAAACCACGGCGATTCTGGGTAAATGGGACGCCATCAAAGGCCAGGTAAGCAGCCTGAAACCGGATGATAATATCCGGTTACACAGTGAGTTGATTGCCGACCTCATCGATCTGATTGGGCATGTTTCGAATACGTCGGAAATCGCACTGGATCCCAAGCTCGACAGTTATTACCTCGGTGATGCGATTGTTAACCGTCTACCGGCACTCACCGAAAGCATGGGCCAATCACGTGCCATCGGATCTGCCATCGCCAGTTCCGGCGCGATGAATCCCAAACAAATGGTACGTCTGGCGGTATTAGTGAATGTCACCCAAAGAAACCAGGTCAAAGTAGTAAAAGGATTGGATGCGGCTTTTAAGGACAATGCTGAAGTCGGCAAAGTTCTCGCGCCACTGATGGGGGAAGTAGATCGGGCAACCCAGGAATTAACCGGGATGTTAACGGATAAAATCCTCGATGCAGAAAAAATCAGTATTGACGGCAAAAGCGTCTTTGATTTGGCCACAACTAGCATCACTCACGCATTCAAAACTTTCGATGCAGCCGTACCGGTGCTCGATGGATTATTCACTACACGTATTGCCAGCACTCAAAGCACCCGCAATGTCTCAGTTGCGCTTTCCATTGCAATGCTGTTCGGCATCTTCTATTTATTCGTAGGCCTGTTCCTGTCGATTCGCCATACTGTGGATGCGATGAGTGCAGGCACGGAGCGCCTGGCACGCGGCGACTTAACCGCCCGCGTGGAACTGGAAACTCATGATGAGATGTCCGTCATTGGTACCAGCTTCAATAAAATGGCGGAGCAGTTCGAGGCGCTGGTGCAACAGATCATCAGTGTTTCAACGCAATTATCTTCGGCGGCTGAAGAAGTTGCCGCTGTCTCGCGTGATAGCGCGACCAGTGTTGATCGTCAGCGTATCGAAACCGATCAGGTTGCCACGGCGATGAATGAAATGGCCGCCACCGTACAGGAAGTGGCACGCAGCGCCTCAGCGGCTGCCGGTGCGGCCGCCAATGCCGATAACGAAGCCAAGAGCGGTGGCGTCGTTGTGAATCAGGCGACTCAATCAGTCAGTAAACTTGCCGGAGAAATCGACGGTGCGGCGCAAGTTATCGCCGCAGTGGAAAAAGACAGCGATGCGATCGGTTCTATTCTGGATGTCATCAAAGCCGTCGCTGAACAAACCAACTTGTTGGCACTGAATGCCGCTATCGAAGCGGCGCGCGCCGGTGAACAAGGTCGTGGTTTTGCCGTGGTTGCAGATGAAGTGCGTACATTGGCATCGCGCACACAGAAATCCACCCAGGAAATTGAAACCATGATCGCACGTTTGCAGGATGGTTCACGCAAGGCAGTCACGGTCATGCAAACCAGCCGCGAACAAACCCAGGCTGTGGTAAAACAAGCGAATGAAGCCGCGCAGGCGCTGGATGCGATCACTCGTGCCGTCACTACAATTAACGAGATGAATACGCAGATTGCCTCGGCAGCGGAACAACAGAATGCCACGACCGAAGAAATGAATCGCAGCATCAGTGGTATTCGTGATGTCGCCGAACAAACCGCCAGCGGTGCGGCACAAAGCACGGCCGCCAGTGAAGAGTTGGCGCGTCTGGCCACGCAACTGCAATCGTTGATCAATCAATTCAAGATTCAAAACTCGGCCTGATATTTCCGAGTAACTGTTACATGAACGCCGTTGCTAAACAGCAACGGCGTTTTTGTTTCTGGCTAGAATTAATGTGGCTTGCGCTGCCGTAAATAACGCACAACCAGCCATACGCCAATCGCGATTTCCACGCTACCAAATACAACCGCGCTCCAACCGTGTATTCCAGGCGAGCCACCAATATGAATACGGTTCACTATCTGCTGTGTTAGCACATGTTTGCCGCCGGAGACGATCAACATAATACCGATGATCATCCATATCGGGCGGATGATGTCACGATTAATTATTTTAGGCATCGCCTTTCCATTTGATAGAACAACCCATGCTGGGGATCTGTTCAGCCGGTCCCTTGCCGGTTTTGGCGACCTGCACCATCGCATCAAATAAATCCCGCTTCACATCAGCAGCGGCGGCTTCCTTGCGACTGGCATCGAGGCGACCACGGTATTGCAATTGCAAATTGGCGTTGTAACCGAAGAAGTCCGGTGTACACACGGCGCCATAAGCCTTGGCGACTTCTTGTGATTCGTCATATAAATAGGGAAATGGAAATTTAAACTGGGTGGCCACTTTTTTCATATTATCGAAAGAATCTTCCGGATAATCAGCCACATCGTTGGAACTGATCGCCACGAAGTTAATGCCATAGGGAAGTAATTCATTGGCATCCCGCACAATGCGATCCCGGATCGCCTGCACATACGGACAATGATTACAGATGAACATTACCAACAAGCCGGTAGAACCGGCACATTGCTTTAATGTCCAGGTCTTGCCATCCACGCCGGGCAAAGCGAAATCAAGGGCGGGTTTGCCAAAATCACAGACAGGGGTTTCCATGCGAACCATAACAGATACCTCAAGCATTCATATTTATGAGTACTGCCGATCCTATTGCCATACTGCAACCAGTTCAACTATTTCCGATCTATTCTGAGCACTCATACCTGCCCTTGCTTTATTACCAGGTGAATCGTACAAAAGATTGCGACCAGAACGAATTGAATAGAATGCGCACTAACGTGTTCGGCTTAAATGCTCGATAGCCAGGCAGGCCTGTTGGTTGAAATGTTTAAACCCCTCGAAGGCGGTTGCATCCAGCGGTCGATGGCTGGCATGGCGATCACTGAAAAACAAGCCAATGGCACGTTGATTGACAATAATCGGGGCCAGGAAAAAACTTTTTGTGCCGATCGTGTTACTGATATGTGGCGTCATATAATTTACATATTCGCCAGCACTGGCATCCTTAACCCAGATGGCACGTTTTTCAGAAAGCGCACGGGCAAAAATGTTCGGCATACCGGTATCAATTGGGAAAATGAATTTTTCTGATAGATTTTCAGTTCCGCTGCCCACCGCGTACTTTGCCCTGATTTGATTTTTTTCCGGCGTCAGCAGTGAAAACAGCGCGCGATCCATGCCTATGCCCCGATAAACCCCTTCCAACACCAGTTCCAGAATCAAATTCAGATTGGGTTTGGTCTCCAGTAAATTGGATAAATCACGCAGCACATTCAGCTGCACAACCGGATCGGGTTCTGGATAGAGAGTGACAACAACGGAATGTTCATCGTCCTGGATGGTGTTGTTATCCGGCAATGGGATCAATCTGGCCGCATCACCTGCACCATAAGTCTGCGCCAATTCCACGGCCATCTGGGCATTATCCAGCACGCGCTGGCGAGTTTCCTTTTCGTCGATATTCAGGTAGTGAGCAAGTTTGCTGATCTGCTTGTTGACAGCGTCGCTTTGCCAGCCTTCGATAGCATGATGGCTGATCGCCGTGGCAAAAATAATACTCTGGATACGTGGATTTTTAAGACTGGGACGATTGATGGCGCTATTGAGCAGATCTCCAAGATGCCAATTCTGGGTTAAGCCCAGCGTCAGTTGCGCGAAGGTGAACCCGAGAATTTTTTCCTGTGCCTTCTCCGCTGTCATGTCCGCTTCATCCATGGCATCCAATAACTGCTCGCCTTCCTTGCGGGCGATACACCAGAACGCCATTTCGCCCAGTTCACGCAGCAAGGTGGCAATGAATACTTCTTCCGGCGATTCATCACCAATGGCAGCGGCAATACTGCGCGCTTGAACCGCGGCATGAAAGGAACGCGCCACGATATCCATCACACGCGACTTGGATTTGTTCTTTAACAGTGCATCGATAATCGCCAGTGACAAGCCCAGGTCGCGTACCAAATTAAATCCAATAAACACCACCGCGCGGCTGATCGTATTGATGGGTGCACCCGTGGGATTATAAAAAACACTGTTAGCCAGCTTTAGAATGCGCGCTGTCAGCGAGGCATCCTGCAAAATAACATTCGCCAATTCACCGCTGGAAGTGTCTTCTTTGGCGGTAATACGGCTTATCGAATCGGCCGTGTATTTGAAGATGGGTAAATCCTCTTCGCTGATACGCCGGACCCAGTCCTGTAATTTATCACTCATATGTGGCTAATATTCTTATCTGAAATTCGCGGGCTTCGGGTTAGCTACGCTGTAGCTCTTTCTCATATCGGCCTGTATTCACTGGTTCTTAACTAATCGAGAGGGACAGTTCCTCCTTGCAACCATCGGCAGGCCCTAGCCAGTGAATTGATACTGTTCAGCGCTGCACGAAATCGTTAAACTCGCGTCCTCACTTTACCCATGGGGAGCATAAGATGGCGGAGCAGTATCTGTTTACCTCGGAATCGGTATCTGAAGGACATCCAGACAAGGTTTGTGACCAGGTTTCCGACGCGGTACTGGACGCTATTCTGGCCCAGGACAAGCATGCCCGCGTGGCCTGCGAATCGCTGGTTAAGACCGGTATGGTCCTCGTTGCTGGTGAAATTACCACCAGTGCCTGGGTAGATATGGAAGCCGTGGTACGCCAGACCATCAAGGAAATTGGCTATAACTCCGCCGATATGGGCTTTGACTGGGAATCCTGTGCCGTTCTGTCCGCCATTGGTAAGCAATCGGCGGATATCGCCATGGGCGTGGATGAATCCAAGGATCATGAACAAGGTGCGGGTGATCAGGGCCTGATGTTCGGCTACGCCAGCAACGAGACCGATGTCCTGATGCCCGCCCCGATTACCTATGCGCATCGACTGGTGAAGCGCCAGGCCGAAGTCCGCAAGAACGGCACGCTGCCATGGCTACGTCCGGATGCCAAAAGCCAGATTACCTTCCGCTATGAAGGTGGCAAGCCGGTGGCCATCGATGCGGTCGTCCTTTCGACCCAGCACAATCCCGACATTCAGCTAAAAACCCTGCAGGAAGCGGTCATGGATGAGATCATTCAACCCGTCCTGCCCAAAGAATGGCTGCATAAGGCCACCAAATACTTCATTAACCCAACCGGTCGCTTTGTGATCGGCGGTCCAGTAGGTGACTCCGGCCTGACCGGCCGCAAGATCATCGTCGATACTTATGGCGGCATGGCCCGTCATGGTGGTGGTGCGTTCTCTGGAAAAGATCCCTCCAAGGTGGATCGTTCCGCCGCCTATGCTGGACGCTATGTTGCCAAGAATATCGTGGCTGCCGGCATTGCCGAACGCTGCGAAATCCAGGTGTCGTATGCCATTGGCGTGGCCGAACCAACCTCGATCACTATCGATACCTTCGGCACCGGTAAAATCTCCAATGAACGGATCGTTGAATTGGTACGTAAACACTTCGATCTGCGTCCAAAGGGCCTGATCAAAATGTTGGACCTGCTGCGGCCTATCTATAAGAAGACCGCTGCCTATGGCCACTTTGGTCGTTCGGATGTGGACTTTACCTGGGAGCATACCGATAAGGCCGAAATTCTGCGCGATGCCGCGGGTATCAAGAAGTAAT
The DNA here is from genome assembly GCA_024641475.1 of Gammaproteobacteria bacterium. Taxonomy (GTDB): domain Bacteria; phylum Pseudomonadota; class Gammaproteobacteria; order UBA6429; family Thiohalophilaceae; genus JACQBC01. Next base: position 22,569 of record JAHECZ010000008.1, on the reverse strand, counting down.
TGACTCACCCTCCCCGTTAGGGGAGGGTTTTATTCCCTTGTAATAGTAAAGGGAGATTTATTCGAATAACCTGCTAAAATTCTTTTTCCCAACGAGCACACCTTGAGGGGCGCTGCAGCAGAGTCATGCTCTGTCAGGCTCAAGGCAACGGCTCTATCTTTTAGAACGGCGCTCACTCATATGCAAATAGGAGTGATGCCATGAATGCTGTTGTCAAACCCACATCCGATTATAAAGTCGCTGATATCAAACTGGCCGATTGGGGCCGTAAAGAAATTTCCATTGCGGAAATCGAAATGCCTGGTTTAATGGCGATTCGTAATGAATACAAAGGCAAATTCCCGCTCAAAGGCGCGCGCGTCGCCGGTTCGCTACATATGACCATCCAAACCGCGGTATTGATTGAAACCTTGAAAGATTTAGGTGCCGACATCCGTTGGGCATCCTGCAATATCTACTCAACCCAGGATCATGCGGCCAGTGCCATTGCCGCTGGTGGCACACCCGTGTTCGCCTATAAAGGTGAAACTCTGGAAGAATACTGGGATTACACCCACCGGATTTTTGACTGGGCCGATGGTGGTACACCGAATATGATCCTCGACGACGGTGGCGACGCTACGTTATTAATCGTGTTGGGTTCACGTGCTGAAAAAGATCCCAGCGTGATCAGTAAACCCACCTGCGAAGAAGAGCGCGTGCTGTTTGCCGCCATCAAAAAACAAGTTGCGGCGAAGCCCGGCTGGTATTCCAATATTTTGAAAAACATTCGCGGCGTTACCGAAGAAACCACCACGGGTGTACATCGTCTCTATCAAATGGAAAAAGAAGGCAAGTTGCCCTTCCCGGCGTTTAACGTAAATGACTCCGTGACCAAATCCAAATTCGATAACCTCTATGGTTGCCGCGAATCGCTGCTCGATGGTATCAAGCGCGCGACCGACGTAATGATTGCCGGCAAGATCTGCGTCGTATTGGGTTATGGTGATGTGGGTAAAGGTTGTGCGCAGGCCTTCCGTGGCATGGGCGCCACCGTCTGGGTTACCGAAATCGATCCAATCTGTGCCCTGCAAGCGGCGATGGAAGGTTATCGTGTGGTGACGATGGATGAAGCTGCCGCGGTGGGCGACATCTTTGTGACCTGCACCGGCAATGTTCATGTGATTAATCACGATCATGTCAAGGCCATGAAGAACGAAGCCATCGTGTGTAATATCGGTCACTTCGATTCCGAGATCGATATCGCTTCGCTGGAAAAATATACCTGGGAAGAGATCAAGCCCCAGGTCGATCACGTTATCTTCCCCGATGGTAAAAAGGTCATCGTATTGGCAAAAGGTCGTCTGGTAAATCTGGGTTGTGCGACCGGCCATCCTTCTTTTGTGATGTCAGCGTCGTTCTCCAACCAGACGATTGCACAGATCGAGTTGTTTAATAACAGCAAGAACTACGAGAAGAAGGTATATGTGTTGCCAAAAAATCTGGATGAAAAAGTCGCACGCCTGCATTTACAGAAGATTGGCGTACATCTGACACAATTGAGTCAGAAACAGGCTGACTATATCGGCGTACCTGTGAATGGCCCCTATAAGCCAGGACACTATCGGTATTAATCTGTGACTTGGGGACAGATTTAAATCTGTCCCCATTTACTCTATTCGGCACCCGATAACCATAAGAATCTCATCATGGACGCATCACAAAAAAGTTTCAGTTTCGAATTCTTTCCCCCGAAAACACCCGAAGGCGCAGAAAAATTACGTGTAGTGCGCGACAAACTTGCCCTGGTAAATCCGAAATATTTCTCGGTGACCTTCGGTGCCGGTGGTAGTACCCAACAAGGTACACTGGAAACCGTGCTGGAAATCAAACGCGCCGGGCAGGAAGCCGCGCCGCATTTATCCTGCATCGGTTCCACCCGTGAGAATATTCGTGCCATTCTCAACAATTACCAATCGCACGGCATCAATCATCTGGTCGCCCTGCGTGGTGACATGCCATCAGGGATGCAGTCGGCCGGTGAGTTTCGTTATGCCAACGAACTGGTGGAATTTATACGTGCCGAGACCGGGCAGCATTTTTATATCGAAGTCGCCGCGTATCCGGAATTTCATCCGCAGGCACACAATCCCGATTGGGATTTGAAAAATTTCAAACGTAAGGTCGATGCCGGGGCCAATAGTGCCATTACGCAATATTTCTTTAATCCGGATGCCTATTTTCGTTTTGTTAATGATGTGCAAGCATTGGGGGTGGATATCCCCATCATCCCGGGCATCATGCCCATGACGAATTACAAACAATTGGCACGTTTCTCGGATTTGTGTGGCGCCGAAATTCCACGCTGGATCCGCAAACGTCTGGAGGGATTTGGTGATGATATCCCCTCACTACGTGCCTTTGGTGAAGAAGTTGTCACTGAATTATGTGAAACTTTACTGGAAAGCGGCGCACCAGGACTCCATTTTTACACCATGAATCAGGCCGATGCGACGTTAGCATTATGGAACAACCTGGATTTATGATATCACTGCGTTAATGTCACACCATCAGGATTCGGTATGACGGCGAACTCTCGTTTGATCGAACAAGACCTTGCTGCGGTTTGGCATCCCTGCACCCAGATGAAAGATCACGAATGGTTGCCGATGATCCCCATCTGGCGAGGCCAAGGTGTGTGGCTGGAAGATTACGACGGTAATCGATATCTGGATGCCATCTCATCGTGGTGGGTGAATCTGTTTGGCCATTCCCATCCCTATATCAACAAGGCGATCAAACAGCAACTCGACACACTCGAACATGTGTTGCTGGCCGGCTTTACCCATGAACCTATCATTAATTTATCGCAACGTCTGATTAAACTCGCCCCGCAAGGTTTGACGCGCTGTTTCTACGCTGACAATGGTTCTTCCGCTGTCGAGATTGCACTGAAGATGAGCTTCCATTATTTTCATAATCAGGGACAGACACAAAAAACCAAATTCATTTGTTTGTCGAATAGTTATCACGGTGAAACGCTGGGGGCCCTCGCAGTCGGTGATGTTGCGCTTTACAAAGAAACCTATGCGCCCTTGCTGATGCAGGCCATCACTGTTGAATCACCGGACTGTTTTATGCGCGATCCGGACAGCAGCTGTCGTGAACACAGTATTGCAAAATTTAATATCATGCGCACAACCCTGGAACAGCATGCGCATGAAGTCTGCGCGGTGATTGTCGAACCCATCGTGCAATGCGCCAGTGGCATGCGCATGTATGATCCGGTCTATCTCAAATTACTGCGTAATGCCTGTGATGAATTTGGTGTGCAATTGATTGTCGATGAAGTAGCTACCGGTTTTGGCCGGACCGGTTCCTTATTTGCCTGTGAGCAGGCCAACATCACTCCGGATTATCTGTGTTTGGGCAAAGGACTCACTGGCGGTTACTTGCCATTATCCGTGGTCATGACCAAAGAGGTTATTTACCAGGCTTTTTATGCCGATTTCAAAACCCTCAAGGCTTTTCTGCATTCGCACAGTTATACCGGTAACCCCTTGGCCTGTGCCGCCGCCAATGCCACGCTGGATTTGCTGGAACAAACTCCTGCGCTGGCACATAACGCCCATCTTAGTAAACACATGCATGACACCATCGAACCATTGCGTGATCACCCTCATGTAGCGGAGATTCGTCAACGCGGCATGATCCTCGCCATTGAAATGGTAAAAGACAAACAGACTCGCGAGCCATACCCGTGGCAGGAACGCCGTGGTTTACGCGTCTATGAATACGGACTTAAACATCAAATGCTACTACGTCCATTGGGCAATGTGATCTATTTCATGCCACCTTACGTCATAACTGATGATGAAATCGATCTGATGATAAAGGTGGCAATTGAAGGGATCAATGAGGCAACGGCATGAACGACGAGCGACGCGGGCCCGTACATAATATCGCGTTGACTTTACACCATGTCACTCGTTACTCGTCACTCATCACTGGATAACATGCACATTCCACGCATCTACCAACCGATCATTAGTTCGCAAACGATTCACACGTTGGATCAGGCTGCTTCGCAACATGTCACACGAGTGTTGCGTTTGCGTGAAGGTGCTACTGTCATTCTCTTTAATGGCAATGGCGCGGTTTTCAGTGCAACCTTATTGGCACCTGAAGGAAAACTTGCAAAAGTACGCCTGGATAAACAATTAGAAGAAAACAATGAGTCGCCCTTGCAGGTACATATCGGCATGGCCATGATCAAAGGCGATCGTATGACTTATGCGTTACAGAAGGCGGTGGAACTGGGTGTTAGTGAAATTACACCGTTAGCAACAGAGCATACGGTTATCCAGTTAGACGCTAATCGACGTGACAGCAAGCACGAGCATTGGCAGGGCATTATCCAGAACGCGGCAGAGCAATCTCACCGCACTCGTTTGCCAATCTTGCATCCAGCCATGTCATTAGCGCAGTGGACGCAACAGGTTCAAGCGGCATGGAAATGTTATTTCGATGTTTATGCAACCACAACCCTGGGTTCAGTTACGTCAACACCAGCAAGTGTCGCGCTGTTAACAGGCCCTGAAGGGGGATTGAGCCGGGGCGAATGTGAGTTGGCTGCACAATATGGATTTACTGGCATCCGACTTGGCATGCGTATTTTACGCGCCGAAACGGCCGTGGCCGCAGCGATCAGCGCGGTACAATTGTGCTGGGGAGATTTCCGCTAGACTCAGGACAATAATTGCATCAGGCGTTTTTCCAAGTCATCCAGATCCGGAATTATCGCCGTGGTGCCGTTCACTATGGCAACAGATTTTATCGAAGGACGATCTGATATTATTTCTTCCGCCTCCTGAATCCCGGCTGGCCGCACAATTTGCAAACTTGGCAAGCTTTGTACCAACATACCAAAATATGGCAGCCTGGCGTTGCCATTTAATGTATTGATAATGGCAATACGACAACTTTTGTGGATTCGACCGCCTTCACCCTCGCTGGCTATTTCAAAAGAGATGACTGGCAGGTGACGATCACGCCACGTCATCATTCCTAATACCCAATCAGGCGCACCTTCCACAGATTCCAGTTCAGTATAGGGAATGATTTCAGCTACCGATGCATTGGGTAATACACCGATTTCCTTGTTCAAAGGTAACATCAAGCAATGCACCGTTTCATATTGGCGACGTTGCATTGCCTGTACATTACTGCCACCACCGCGAGCACTGGTCAATTCCGTTTTCTCTGTCATTTAATTACCCTCTCGGTTGGTCATGTAATAGCCTGTAAGTCGTTTAGCCAGATACTCCGGACTACCGACAACCTGTACATCACAATGGCGACGCACCATATCCGGCATACTGCTGATCACACATGTTTCGGCTGATTGTACCCAAACCTGTCCACCTTTCGCGCTCAGATACTGACAACCCAGCATCCCGTCGTCACCCATGCCGCTAAAAATGATTGCACCGGCACGTTTACCGTAACGCTTGGTCATATCGGTAATCACACTGTCAATTGACGGCGTATAAGCGGTATGTTCAAGCACCGGTCCTAATTCAATATTGCCAATTGGATTGATTGTCAGGCGTTCGTTAACCGGCACCACCACCGCCTGACGGTGCCGCAATAAATGTCCTTCAGTTGCCGGTAACACATCCAGTTTACATTTTCGATCCAGCTGTGCCGCAAGTAACTGCACAAAGTTCGCGCCCAGATGCTGCGCAACAATAAATGCGGCAGGAATATCCGCCGGCAATGCGGCGAGAAACCGTTTCAGCATATCCGGTCCACCCAATGAGGCACCTAACACCCAGACCGACTTGGCGATGATCTGCTGATTGGAATGCGCCTGATACGCAAGGCGATGCGCAAATACTTTTGATTGATCGATATTGGTGACAGAAGTGACATCGAATTTTTCGTTGCCGGTGGATTCGGCTATTTTACGTAACAAACTTTGATACCAGTTTTCGGTAATCTTCGGATCGTTAACAGTCAGCGCAGTGACATCATTGAATATGATTGGAATCGAGACATTATCCAGCAGTTCATTTAATACCTGTTCATCATGATCGGTATTCTCATGCATATCGAGAATGATGATAGTAGCATTCGCCTTCTCAAGCTTACGCAGAAACAGCCGGGTTAATGGCTCGATCAGCGCCACCTGCATGCCGGCACTCTCTGCCAGCCTACGTAAGCGGCTGCGCTGCTGCACCGAATCAGAAGCAATCGCAATCACCACATGCGCCAATGAAGGCAGGTTCAGTTGTTCTGAATCCAGAGCCTGTACGGTATCGCTGTCGATATCAATCTGCATAGGTTACTCAGCCTGATAGCCAGCATTGGCTGACTGTCAGTTTGACAAGAGTTTATTAATGTTATCCAGCAATTCTGCTTCGCTGTAGGGCTTACCCATATAGATATTTACACCGATGCCCAGGGCGCGATCGCGATGTTTCTGGCCGGTACGAGAGGTAATCATGATAATCGGTATATGTTTTAATGCTGCATCATTGCGGATATTGGTCGCCAACTCGAAACCATCCATACGTGGCATTTCCACGTCCAGCAACATAATATCGGGACGTTGTTCCTGTAACTGTGTCAATGCATCCACGCCGTCTTTGGCGGAAATGGTGCGGAAATTATTGCGTTCCAGGAAGCGGGTGGTCACTTTACGCACGGTGATAGAGTCATCCACCACCATCGCGAGCGGTACGCGTTTTTCTGGCACTTCAATCGCCACCGCTTCGATGACTTCATCTTCTTGCGGCAAATGCTCAACCGCAGTGATGCGCATGAGCACGCCCAGATCCAGAATCAGGATGACACTACCGTCACCCATAATCGTGGCACCACTGATACCGCGCAAGGTACTCAACTGTGGTCCAACCGGTTTGACGACGATTTCACGACTACCGATCAAACTGTCAACATGTACCGCCGCGCGGAATTCGCCAGAACGAACCAGCAATAATGGAATGGTGCGCTGCTCTTCCAATGGCGGCAGTAATTCGGTTAACCCCAAGGTGGAACTGAGATGAATATACTGATAATCATTCTCCAGCCAGCGATACATCGCATTGTGTTCAGACTGCATCCGAATAATATCAGCACGCGGTACGCGTTCAACGGTTTCCACACCAATCAGTGGTATGGCATAGGTATTTTCACTCACATGCACCAGCAGGGCACGTGCGACAGACAAGCTCACTGGCATGCTGATCCGGAATGTCGAACCCTTACCGGCTTCGGTTTTAATTTCCAGGCGCCCGCCCAATTGTTTTATTTCATTATTGACGACATCCATACCGACACCACGGCCGGCAAGCTGGGTCACAGTTTCTGCCGTACTGAACCCGGACTCCAGAATCAGATCAATTAAACTTTCTTGTGATGGTTTGGCGTCCGCTTTGAGGATACCTTTTTCAACCGCCTTTTTGCGAATGGCCTCGAGATTAAGACCTGCACCATCATCCGTAACTGTAATGACAATATCGGATGATTCACGTGCAAAATTCAAATGTATGGTACCGTTTTGAGGTTTACCCGCCGCAGCACGCGTTTCAGGTGATTCAATACCGTGCGCCAGAGCATTACGTAACATATGTTCGAGTGGTGACATGACCCGCTCCAACACCGTACGATCAAGTTCATTGTCAGCACCATTGACATGTAATTCGGCGTGCTTGCCAACTTCGTCTGCCGCCTGGCGAACAATGCGACGCAGCCGCGGTACCTGGCCAGAGATCGGCACCATGCGGGTACGCATGAGACCTTCCTGCAACTCGGTATTAACACGTGATTGTTGCAACAACAGTGTTTCAGACTCGCGGGTCAGATTGTTCAGAATACTGCGTAAACTATCCAAATCGTTCAGCGATTCGAGCATACCACGCGACAAGGTCTGCATCTGCGTAAAGCGATCCATTTCGAGCGGATCAAAGTCAGCATTGATTGTACCGGCCTCTTCATAGCGGAACTGAATTTGAGTTTCTGTTTCGATTTCAAATTTGCGTAACTGGTCGCGCAAACGCGTTACCGTATCATCCAGTTCCTTAATATTATAACGAAATGCGTTATTCTGCTGATCCATGCGTGAGCGGTAGATACTTACTTCGCCAGCAAAGTTCACCAGATTATCCAGCAGTTCTGCGCGCACCCGTATCTGCTCAGCACGGCTGCGTTGTACTACAGCTTGTTCGGCTGGAGCAGCTATTGCAAACTCATTCGCTGCATCGGTATATTCTGGAGTAAACCCCGATAATCCTTCTATCTCACTGAAGGTGTTTTCTGGTTCAGCCTGCGCAACAGCAGTAATCTCTTGTATCTCTGGAATATCTTCAACTACAGATACCTCTTCTATCGTCTCTGCCGTTGGCATGTCGGACAATGAAATATCAATTTCAATTACTTCATCATTGGTTGTGACTGTTGGCTCTGGCGTGAAGCTGTCAAACAATGCCTCATCAACGACATTGCCTGCCGCAAGTTCATTGATCACATTTATCAATTGTGTGGCGTTACGTGGAGCACGACTGTCACGCACAATATCCAGCATACCAACCAGACGATCCTGCGCCTTTTGCAATACACGCAGCATTTGCGAATTGACGGGCAGATCATGTTCAGCGATCGCGGTAAGCAGGTTTTCAATACTATGACTGAGATCGCCAATCTCTGTAACACCCGCCATACGGGCTCCACCTTTGAGAGTATGGAGCTGCCGCTGTAACGCCTTAACATGATCCTTGTCATCCGGCTCGGCACTCCAGGCATGCAAGGTCAGATCACTGTCATTGAGAATATCAACACCTTCTTCCAGGAAGATTTCCAGCAACTCCGTATCGTAATCCGGTGTTTTACCCGGATCAGCGCCTTCTTCTGACTGCATACTGGATTTAGTCGCAGTACTTTTCGGTTTTGGTTGCGGGGTAATTGCCTCTACGACATCTTCTGGAATCGGTAGCCGCTCAGACAAGGCGTGGGCGCGAACCAGCAATTCGCTGTTATCCGGCGTAATAGCGCCGGGAATATCAAGAATTTTTACCGTCCGGTCGGTGAATTTGCGAGTGTCTTGCAAGAGTTTAATTAACTCTTCATCAACTTCGCTGCCTGTATCATCCAGCACACGTAGATAATCTTCCAGCACACCACAAAGATCGGCAACATCGGGCACATTTGCCGTCCGGGAACTACCTTTAATTGTGTGAATCGCTCGGATCAATTTCGAATTGGCAGTACGATCACTGCCGGCGTACCACTGCGCAATATACTCAGCCAGACTAATCAGGTGTGTGTCGATTTCTTTACGGTAAATGTCCAATAGCGCCGGATCAATGGAGGGCATTGGCAATGAAATAATTTCAGTCGCATCATATTCCTGTTCAGTGGAATTACCATCATCCGTTTCAGGCGTAGCTTCAGAAAGATGGATAGTATCCAGATCAAAACTCTCAATCGCATCAACCGTGTCGTTATCACTGTTATCTGCCAGCTCAGACTCTTGTACTTTTTTACGTTCGAACTGTACAACCGTATCCAGATTTACTTGTTGCGTTACTGTTGGTTCAGAATCATCTTGCAGCTCAAGCTCAAGCAAATCCGGGTCAAGTTCTGACATCTCATAAACTGGTGTCTGTTCGGTGTCATTCGGCAAATCAAACCCGGGTAAATCTGCATCGAGTTCTGACACTTCAATTTCCGGTATCGTAGCAGCAGCTACCGGCTGGGGAATGATGGGTTCTGCGTCTGCCTTTTCCTGACGACTGGTGCTGGTCGCAGGCTTAACTGGCTTTCCCTGACTAAAGGCCTCCGCCCTGGCGATTATGTTATATACATCCTGACCAGGTTTATCACCCGATCTAAAGAGTCGTAACAATTCCGGCAACTTATCCCGCGCCTCGTCCATTAAAGCAAACATTTCCGGTGAATGCTCAATGGTATGGTCTATTACCCGATTCAGCATGTTCTCAAATGCCCAGGCAAATTCGCCGACATCAAGCGCACCCACCAGTCGCCCTGAACCCTTGAGGGTATGGAATGAGCGCCGTAAATCCTTCAGTGCTGTGTGATTTTCCGGGTTGTTAAACCAGGCAGGTAACAAGCGCGAAATATTGGCATGCTCTTCATCGGCTTCCTCCATGAAGATTTCGACAATCTCCTCGTCCAGCTCATCAGCAATTGCAGTCTTCTGCGCAGTTGTCGCTACAGGTGCTGCGACCACAGGTTTTTCTGGTGTCTTGTCATTAAACGGTAAGTTAAATTCCTGGGAAATACTGCCTTCGACATCAGGTTCGGTAATATCATCGGCACGATTCAGGTGTGCAAGATCATCAAACCCTTCAATATCGATTAACGTAGCATCAATGTTTTCCTCGCCATCGTCCATGGCAATTTCTGGCGCGCTCATCTGCAATGTTGCATTCTGATCATCAGCAAGCTCAGGCATCGGCAAATCGACCAGCGTATTGCCAACACTGTCAGCTTGCTTATCAGCGGTTGCTGGTGCCGGAATGGCGCTGGAATTTTCATCTGCGCTAATGCCCAAATCCAGTAAAGACTGCTCAGCCACTTCCAGAATGGAATTAGGATGTCCCCAGCTATCGACCAGCGATTCCAGATAATATTCCACGCTACTGATCGAATCCGCCAATAGTTCCAGAGTGTGAACCTCCGGGCGTATATTGGTTTGCAATATTTTCGTCTGTACATAACCTGCGGCAGACTTGAGAATGTTGGCCGCACGATCCAACGTAAGCATCGACAGTGAACCGCGAATCCGATCCAGCAAGCCAGGCACGTCTTTCAATAACTGAATCTGTTTAGGCGTACGGCCGTATTCGTTAAATGCATCCTTGATAACACTGAGATCAACCTTGGCCTCGTCGACCACGCGTTTTATCAGTTTGCGTTGTTCAGGTTCAATGAAGCTGCGCGCCAAACTATCATCAGCATTAGCGGCCTGTTCTGGCTGCACAACCCTGGTTTTGGGTTCATGGAGAATTTCTTCAATACCCAGTAACGCACCTGCGATATCCATCAAGGCTGGATCGTCGACCTTGTGCGATCCGTCAATCATGCTACGCATAATTTTAATTTGATCTTGCAGGATATGCCGTTGGTCACCAAAACCCAGCATCCCGAGTGTATCGGCCATTTGCGTCAGCTTGTCCGACATTCCGGTCAATGTATTTACATCGCGCTCTGCAGAACGCATAAAGACATCCAGGGTATCTTTAATTTGCGTCAGATCATCCAGCAAGACTGAGGAGACAGTCTGCATTAACGCCGCATTTGGTGCAGCCAGATCAGCGCGGGCACGATTGAGCGTTTCTTTATCTGGCATAACATTAGCCAGATGGAATGCGTCCTTAATCTCTTTTACCAGCGAACCCGCCGAATTGGAACTTGCCACGTAATACAGCAGGTTTTTTAATAAATCGCGCGGCGGTTCATTCGACAGTGCAAATTCGCCCTGATCGATAATTTTTTTCACATGACGATCGACCTGCCCCAGTAATATTTTCACTGCAGCAGATGAATCAATACCTTTATCCTGAAGTGCTTCAACGACGCCGCTGGCTGCCCATAACATCCGGCTGGCATCCGGGTCATTGGCAGAATGCCGTAGTTTGTCAATAACCGCGCCAATTTTTTTCAACCCGGATTTTGCATCACTACCGCGAAACCAATCCAGCAATCCCAGGTGATAGGCATGACGCAATTTACGTGCGAGAGTATTGATTGGATGTTCGGCGCGCTCCATTGGAATGGGTGCATCGACTTCCAGATTCGGCGAGAACAATGCGCTCTCACTCAATAAACCGGCTTTGCGTACGGCGCGTGAATCATTGAGCAAGGGTAATAAAATAATTGGATAATCCGGCTGACCTGCCTGAAGCTTTTCCAGATAATCCGGTAATTGCATCATGCCACGCATTAACACTTCATAGGCATCTTCGCGTTTGGTAACATGATTATCGATGATTGACTGCGTTAAGCGTTCGAGCTCTTCCGCCAACATGCTGGCGCCATACAATTCCACCATTTGCAATGTGCCTGAAACCTGATGCAAATAGTTCAAACAAAACTGCAACTGGGTTTGATCATCAGGAGTCTCAACATGAGTCTCAAGCGCCTGGCGCGCCTGATTCATCGTTACATCGATTTCGTTCTTTACCCAACTGAGAATATTGCCGTCAAGAGTGCGCGCTTGTGCCATATTACGCTCCTCCTGCAGCAACTGGTTTGCGTTGATACGCAGTTAATGTTTGCGAATTAACTGTAGTCAGCTGGGGATGAGACCAGCCAATGACTTCGCCCGGTCCTAATATCAGGATCCCGCCGGGTTTGAGGTGATTTGCCAGTGCATCCAAAACTTTTTGTCGACGGTCTTGCTTGAAATAGATCAATACATTCTGGCAAACGATGATGTCCATTTGCCCAACTTTTTGTTCATTCAACTCCAGCATATTAATCGGCACAAAACAGACATGCTGCTGCAGGACAGGATTGACTTGCACATGTTCAACATCAACTGTCTGCAGATATCGTCGGGCCAGTAATTCCGGCACATTTTTAACGCGATGCCGGTGATAGCGCCCTTCACGTGCACTTTGCAATGCGGCGCGACTGACATCCGATGCAGTAATGCCAAAATAAAATCCTGTGCACCCCTGTCCAAAAAAACTTTCTAAAACCATGGCTAAGGAATAAGGTTCTTCGCCGGTTGCACAACCAACACTCCAGACATTTGTGGTATACGGTGCGCTGTGGTTCTTTACGAGTTGTGGTAAATAATTATCACGAATATATTGCAACGCCTGTGCATCACGAAAAAAGCGTGTTTCATGGACTGTCAATCGATCGACCAATGTCTCCCACTCAACCTGACCGGAAGCTGTCGCCACGATGCGATTAAAATATTCCTGGTACTCTTTCACACCCAATTCACGCATGCGAATAGCCAGTTTGGTAACCAGAAAAGTTTTGCGTGCCTCGGGCAAGGCAATACCCGTACGCTGCTCCAGCAAAGCAACCCACTGCTGAAATTGATCGTCGTCCATCATCGCCGGCGCTGTGTAGCGCCAGGATGCTGATTCGTGCGGTTGTTCGCGCATAACCATCAATGCTGCTCACCCCACTCCCACTAATTACAGCGGCAGTTTGAAACCAGCCACTGAGCGACGTAGTTCGTTGGCCAATTCGGCCAGGTTACCAATCGACGCTGCCGTTTCATTCGTACCTGCTGAGGTCTGGGTGGTAATTTCCTGAATCACGTTCATGGTGTCAGAAATATTATTGGCCGCACTGGCCTGTTGCCGTGCAGAATCAGAAATATTACGAATCAGATCGGCCAGATGCTTGGACACATTTTCAATCTGTTCCAATGCCGCGCCGGCGTTCTGTGCCAGTTGCGCACCCTGTACCACACCTGCGGTACTTTGTTCCATGGACGATACCGCTTCCTTGGTATCTGACTGAATACCTTTCACCAGTGCTTCGATCTGTTTGGTCGCATCGGCAGAACGTTCAGCGAGTCGTTGTACTTCGTCAGCAACCACCGCGAAACCTCGACCAGCTTCACCGGCCATCGCTGCCTGAATCGCCGCGTTCAACGCCAGAATGTTAGTCTGCTCGGCAATGTCATTAATCAGTTCCACGATGTCACCGATTTCCTGCGAGCTTTCACCCAGACGTTTAATACGTTTGGAGGTTTCCTGAATCTGTTCACGAATACCGTCCATACCGCGAATGTTGCGTCGCACTGCTTCAGAACCTTTCACGGCAATATCAACCGAATTGTTGGCTTCTTCAGCCAGTTCACCGGCGTGACGGGATACCGCTTCAATGGACACCGCCATTTCATTAATGGCCGATGATGCAGCCGTAATCTGCTGGGCTTGATGATCCGATGCCTCGGCAAGATGCATGGCGGTTGCCTGCGATTGTTGCGCCGCGGATGATACCTGCAAGGTGGTTTCGTTAATGGCCTGTACCAGGTTGCGCAAGGCATCGATAGCGTAATTGATCGAATCCGCGATAGCCCCGGTGATGTCTTCTGTCACTGTAGCCTGTACCGTCAAGTCACCATCGGCCAAGTCGCCCATTTCATCGAGCAGTCGCAAAATAGCTTCCTGATTACGGCGATTCATTTCTTCGGTAACACGCCGCTGCTCTTCAGTGGTTGACAATTGACGTTTCGAATCACGTAAATAAATAAACCCTAGCGCCAAAATCAACACCAGAGACAGTGCAGCCAGAATATATGCAACCGTCGGTTCGATTCGACTACCGATCGCTACGGCATATGCCTTATCAAGCTGTTCAATCTGGGTCAGGATAGTACCGGAGTTACGTAACACGTCGTCGGCCGAGCCGGATACGTTAAACATTTCCGACGACTTATCCATAATCGCGCCGACTTGCGTTTTAATTTGATTAAACTTGGCGGATACATCTTCAAGTTTTTTACGCGCAATCGGATCCTTGATGCGCTGGATGCGTTGGGTTGGATTGCCATTGAGCATCGAGTGAATCACGCTGCCGAATAACGCCGCATCACGGCCAAATCGATCTGATGCGGTTACCGCTTCTTCACCACCTTCCAGAACGCGACTCACGTTACCGGAGATACGTTGCACCAACATCAATTGGCGAGTGGCAATATAAACCTGATCGGCGGGCGCACCTTGCTCCTTCATGGCATCGACTACTTCGTCGGACAGTGCCAGCAGTGTCGGAATCTGATCGTTAATACTGTTCACACTATTCCGCATGGTTTGCACCACTTCACGGCGTGCCAGAATCGTATCAACATTGCCGCGATAGGTTTTCCATTTACCGACCAGATCGGTCAAGGAATCCATCCCCTTGTGTGTGGCCGGGTTGGTTTGCTGCATCTGGTAATCCAGAATTGACTGGAATTCATCGCGTGCCACCTGCAATTGCTTGAACACGTCAACGCGACCGCGCGCGGCCTGTGTCGCTAATTTAGCAATCTCTTGCGATAACACGCGTTGGTTACCCAGCCGGGAGATGTAGGTTTTATCACTGCGGTCACTTTGGGCGCCGAGGAAGAACATGGCGACCATGCCGCCAGCGGCGCCGACCAGCAGCAGGATCAAGATAAACATGATGCCACCAGAGCTAAAACCACTCATCTGCATTGTTGGTTTCATCTTCATTTTTAAACTCCTAACTCATTCAATCCAATTTTGTTTTTCTTTCTGTGTTGTGCAACAGCCACCACACCCATCACTCTACATACGCGCTGCAATATCCATAAACTTCTTGGTCGAAATCAGATTACGCATACTGAACACGCCCCATTGGGTATTACCCTGCTTGTAGCCACCAATGACATAGTCCTTGTAAAGATTTGGCAAACTTGATAATCCGCCAACCCGTTCCTCTTCAAAAAAATGGCGTAAGCCCAGCGCATCATCCACCAGCAGGCCCACCACCAGTTTATCGTGTTGCACCACCAACACACGGCTGCGACGTTCAATCTCGGTTAAACCGCCTTCGATATAGCCACGCATATCAATGATTGGCAGTAACTGCCCGCGGACATTCGCGATTCCACGTACCCATGCTTTTGCCTGAGGCACCCGTGTTAATCCGGGATAAGTCAAAATTTCATTGACCTCTTCCAATGGTGCTACCAGTAGCAAGTCGCCAATACGGAAACCAATACCTGACCAGGTACGTTGCATCTCAACTTGCTGCGGTAAACCCAACGCCTTGTTACGGCTCCGCGACTCAATTTCCTTGAGTAAGACATACGGTGCCGGCTGGGTCGCAACATCGGTCATGGTTTATTTCTTTAGAACTGATTTAATCTTGTTGAGCAGATCATCACCATCCACCGGTTTGGCAATATAGTCTTTGGCGCCCTGCCGCAAACCCCAAACGCGATCCGTTTCCTGATCCTTGGTCGTGACAATCAGAATAGGAATATGCTGTGTTTGCGGATCCTTGCTCAACGCACGGGTAGCCTGAAAACCATTCATACCTGGCATCACCACATCCATCAATATGACATCCGGTTTGAGCGCCTTGGCCTGTTTAATACCCTCTTCCGCATTATCAGCGGCACTGACCTGATGACCACCTTTTTCAAGTACGCCACGCAGCACATGCACCTCTGTCGGCGAATCATCCACAATCAATACTCTTGCCATGCTCAACTCCTCAATTCAATCTGTTAAACATTCGACTTAATGACATATTTCTTAATCGCACCAAGCAACTCTTCCTTGGTAAATGGCTTGGTAAGATACTGCTCTGATCCCACAATTCGGCCACGCGCACGATCGAACAGACCGTCCTTGCTCGAAAGCATAATCACCGGTGTGGTTTTGAAAAACTGGTTGTTCTTGATTAGTGCCGTGGTCTGATAACCATCCAGGCGCGGCATCATAATATCAACGAAGATAATATCCGGTCGGTGATCGGCGATCTTGGCCAGTGCCTCAAAACCGTCGGTAGCCGTAATGACTTCACACCCGGCTTTTTTGAGCAACGTTTCCGCTGTTCGCCGAATGGTCTTACTGTCATCAATGACCATTACCTTAAGTCCGCTAAATTCTTCTTCCATCATCTTTTCTGCCAGCACGTCTTGTTCCATCCTCATGAGCAAAATGAAGCCCTTGGGTCTTTATGGTAATCCCCACTAATAGTAATAATATGCCGTAGGCGCAGTGCTTTGATATTTAACATAGTTTCTAAGAACAATCTATAAGTATTCATAATATTAGGATATTTTGCCAGTCATGCCAGCCAAATTCACCTCTGTTCAACAGTTAATTTTCTACCCAGTCCGCCTGGGTTACTTCAAGCCACGACGCCGGGCAAACTTTGCGATACTCTTGGCCTAACCTGGAAAACTACGGAATCCCATGAGCATCGAACACCTACAACCCGTCCCCCATTTAACGACCGCCCAAGCCGGTCCTTTACATAAGCTTGAAGCTCATTTATTAGACAAGCAGGCGACCATTGAAACCTGGCTCCGCCAGGAGTGGCGTCAAACGCCCGCCCCTTTCTACACATCGGTAGATTTACGCAATGCCGGTTTTAAGCTTGCGCCGGTGGATACCAACCTGTTTCCTGCAGGATTCAATAATCTCAATCCTGTATTCCAGCCGTTATGCATCCAGGCCATGCAATCCGCTATTGATAGAATCTGTCCTGATGCGGCCAAGGTATTGATCATTCCTGAGAACCATACTCGCAATCCGTACTACTTTGAGAGCCTGGCAACACTGCGGGATATCATTCATAAAGCCGGTTACACCGTACGTATCGGCACAATGAATCCAGAACTTAAAGAAAACACACTTTTTCCATTGGTATCAGGTCGTAGCTTACTGCTCGAACAGATCGCGCGCGACGGTAACCGTTTGAAACTACAGGATTTTGACCCCTGTATGATCGTTCTCAACAATGATCTCTCCGATGGCATACCGGCGCTGTTTCGGGATATCGAACAAATGATACTGCCACCTGTGGATTTAGGCTGGGCCTTACGGCTTAAATCCGGCCACTTCACACATTACCGCCAGGTCGCACTGGAATTTGCCAAAATTATTGATATCGACCCCTGGTTGATCGATCCCTTGTTCCGCAACTGCGGCGAAATCAATTTCCTCAAGCGCGAGGGCGAAGAATGCGTACGTAAAAATGCGGATACCCTGTTTGAACAAATCCGCAAAAAATACGCTGAATATGGCGTCAGCCAGGATCCGTTTCTGATCGTCAAGGCTGATGCCGGAACTTATGGCATGGGTATCATGACGGTTCGCACACCCGAAGATCTCGTGGAACTGAATCGCAAGGAGCGCTCCCGCATGGCCGCCAGTAAAGGTGGCCAGCCAATCAGCAAGGTCATCGTCCAGGAAGGTGTATATTCCCATGAAACCTGGGAAGGGGCGGTGGCTGAACCAGTGGTGTACATGATCGATCACTTTGTGGTCGGTGGCTTCTATCGCGTCCATCGCGAGCGCGGGCCTACGGAAAATCTGAACGCCCCGGGCATGCACTTTGAACCATTGGCCTTTGCCACACCCTGTAATACACCGGACAGTAATAAGGCACCGGATGCCAATCCCAATCGCTTTTATGCTTACGGTGTGATTGCGCGCCTCGCATTACTCGCAGCCGCGAGGGAATATGCAGAGCATCGATAATAATTAATTACTCCGGACGGTAACTCACTGTGACGATTTCGCTGGGCGTTGTGATGGATCCCATCAGCGCCATTCATTACAAGAAAGATAGCACTCTGGCTATGCTGCTCGAAGCACAGCAACGTGGTTATGCAATCTATTATATGGAGCAGACGGATCTCTTTTGTCGTGATACTGAACCAATGGCACGTATGCGGTCACTGCAGGTTAAGGCAGATCCTGTTAATTGGTTCGCGCTGGGAGAAATACAACGATTGCCGCTCGCGCAGCTCGATGTCATTCTGATGCGCAAAGATCCCCCTTTTGATGAAAACTACATCTATACCACGCACCTGCTGGAATTAGCCGAGCAACGCGGTTGCATGGTGATTAACCGGCCACAAAGCCTGCGCGATGCGAATGAGAAATTATTTACCTTACAGTTTCCGCAATGTATCCCGCCGACTCTGGTTAGTGCGCGACCCGAATTAATTCGTGAGTTCCTTACAGAACAGCATGACATCATTGTGAAACCCCTCGGTGCCATGGGTGGCGCATCTATTTTCCGTCTCACCGACACCGATCCCAACATCAATGTTGTGCTGGAAATCATGACGCAACACGGTTCGCGATTAGTCATGGTACAGCGCTACTTGCCGGAGGTCGTGAAGGGTGACAAACGAATATTATTAATTGATGGCGAACCTGTGCCGTATGCCTTGGCACGAATTCCGGCTGTTGGTGAAACTCGTGCCAATCTCGCGGTAGGTGGACGTGGTGAAGGCATCGCACTCAGTGAACGGGATCGCTGGATATGTACGCAAGTGGCACCGGTGTTACGCGCTCGCGGATTATTATTTGTCGGCCTGGATGTTATCGGTGATTACCTCACCGAAATCAATATTACCAGCCCGACCTGTATCCGTGAACTTGACAGTCAATACGGACTCAATATCAGTGGCATGTTACTGGATCGAATTGAAAGTACGCTGCGGAAACTACATGCAAATTAACATTTTGTTCTCGCACATATCGATAGTTGGTATGCTGCTATTGTTACTGTCTGGCTGCGATCGCCCCCCGTCAGCAAATGAACAAAAAGACAGTTTTATAGCAATGGGTACATTGGTCGAGATCGATCTGTACGACGTTAAAAATAATGAACAGGCCAGGTTACTTGACTTGGCGCACAAGGATTTTGACTACCTGGATTATGCCTTACACCCCTGGCGCGCCGGGTCACTTGGTCGCGTCAATCAAATGATGACGGCTGCCGGTGAATTCAGTGCCAATCCGGTAATTATTCCGATATTGCAGCAGGCACAAACTCTGTCACGCCAAAGTGACGGACTATTTAATCCCGCCATAGGCCATATGATCCGCTTGTGGGGTTTTCAGAATGACGAGCTACCCAAAGGCCCGCCACCAGAAGACAGTAAGATTAAGCAATTGCTAGCGCAAAAACCTTCGATGCAGGATTTTGTCATTAAAGGAGTTCGCATCGCCAACAACAATGAACATGTCCGGTTTGATCTGGGTGCAATCGGTAAAGGCTATGCAGTGGAAAAAGTTGCCGAGCATTTGCGTACACTGGGCGTGACCAATGCACTCATCGGTGCCGCCGGAGATATCAAGGCCATTGGTCGTCATGGCGATCGTCCCTGGAAGATCGGCATACAGCATCCACGCAATAAAACTGCCTTTGCGTCGATTCAATTACAGAATAACGAAGCGGTATCCACATCCGGTGATTATGAACGGTTCTATGACTATAACGGTAAACGTTATAACCACATCCTCGATCCGCGCACCGGTTATCCTGCCAATCACACCGCCAGCGTGACTGTCATCCATACCAATGCCGCGACGGCAGACGCTGCCGCGACGGCATTATTTATCGCAGGACCCAAACTCTGGCCAAAAATTGCCAAACAGATGGGCATTACCGATGTATTGTTCATCGGTATCGATGCCAAGATTGCACTCTCACCGGGTATGCGTGATCGAATTCATTTTGAAACTGAATCAGCTCCGGCATTTGAGGTTACACCGTTGCCATGACGCTGGCTGATCGCATTGTATTGCTATTTGCTGCAGCTTTGATTATCGGCTTGTATGTGACTTTATGGTCCAGGCATGATGCCGGCACGATGGTTCGAATCAAATCGAATCAACAATTAGTAAATACCGTATCGCTAAATGACTCACAGGAAATTCATATCGCTGGCGCACTGGGCGACAGTATTATCGAGATCAAGGATCATCAAGTACGTTTCCGCAGCTCACCCTGCAATAACAAAACCTGTATCCTGCATGGCTGGATGCATCAGGCTGGTGAGGTGATGGCCTGTCTGCCCAATCAGGTTATTGTCGAAGTTTTAGGTGACAACAAAAAATTCGATGCAATCAGTTTTTAACACGCCATTTCATTCAAACCGCAATGCTTCAATTGGATGTAATCGCGACGCCTTGCGCGCCGGATAAATACCAAACACGATACCGATTCCCGCGGAAAAACCAAATGCCAGCACTACAGATGAAACCGTTACGGCTGTTGTCCAGCCGGCTACAGCCGATAGCACGACCGTAATCAGCCAGCCCAAAGCAATGCCAAAAATTCCACCAACTGCACTGACGACGACAGATTCCGCGAGAAATTGTGAGAGAATATCTCTACGCCTTGCACCCACCGCTTTGCGCAAACCGATTTCCCGGGTGCGTTCGGTAACCGACACCAACATGATATTCATGATGCCGATGCCACCGACTAATAATGAGATCGCGGCAATCGACGCTAACAATGCACCCATGGTACGACTGCTCTCTGACAATGCTGCCTGAATGTCGGCCATATTACGGATCTGAAACGCATCCTGACCTTGTGACAAGGCTACTTTATGCCGTGACATCATCAAATTCTGTACGGATCGTTGTGCAGCCGGAATATCATTCGCATCAGCCACTTCGATATCAATGTAATCGACGTAATCCTTACCCAGTACCCGGCGCATCGCAGTTAATACCGGGATAACCACAATGTCGTCTTGATCGCGATAACTGTTCGCGCCCTTTTCCGGTAATACACCGATTACCTGGAAATTGATCTTGTTTATTTTGATCATCTCTCCCAGCGGGTCCTGATCACCAAATAATTCCCGCACCACGGTCAAACCCAACACAGCGACACGACTGCGCTTTTGATTTTCCGCATCAGTGAAGAATCGACCAACCTCTGGCGTTGAAGCCCGCATCGCAGCATACGCGGGTGCCGCACCAAGCATGCGGGTACTCCAGTTTTTATTTTTGTAAGCGATCTGTCCACTACCATTAACCGCAGGGGCAGCCTGACGAATCGTACTTATTTGCTGCCTTATCGCCGTCGCGTCTTCCAGATTCAGCCGCGTGGCATTGCCGTCGTCATACGCAACACCACCAACACGCACCGCACCAGGACGCAACATCAAAAGATTTGATCCCAGCGATGCCAGCTGTTTTTCGATAGCTTGTTGTGCGCCACGTCCTAAGGCCAACATCGCTACTACCGCAGCCACACCAATTAATATACCCAGCATCGACAAGCTGGTACGCACCTTATTCGCTGCCAGCGTTTTGAAACCCTGCACAAAATATTCCCAGGCTTCGCGAAGCGTCAATGTCTTATGTTTTAAATTATTGACACTTTCCGATTTGACAGATGGCTTGCTGTTATTTGCCTGCGACAAGAATTCATCAGTCTGGATGCTCCCATCACGCATCCGGATTAATCGCCTGGCTTGCTGGCCAATGTCTTCCTCGTGCGTCACAATGATGACGGTAATTCCCTGATCATTCAGTTTCTTCAGTTCGGTCATGATCTCGACTTCGCTGACAGAGTCCAGGTTTCCGGTAGGTTCGTCGGCGAAGATTACCCGCGGATTATTGATCAACGCCCGCGCAATCGCGACGCGTTGTTGCTGTCCACCGGAGAGTTCGTTGGTTTTGTGCAACGTTCGATCACCCAGACCAACCCGTGTTAACAATGCCTGGCCACGCTGCAGATCCAGATAATGATCGCTATACAATAATGGCAGGGATACATTTTCCACCGCGCTCATGCGTGGCAATAAATTAAACTGCTGAAAAATAAACCCCACCGCCTCGCGGCGTAACACAGCCAGATCGTCCTCACTCAGCGTAGCTACTTCACGGCCATCGAGTTGGTAGGTACCCGCGTCCGGCGTGTCCAATAAACCCAGAATATGCATCAAGGTCGATTTGCCTGAGCCAGATGGCCCCATGATCGCGACAAATTCACCATCATTGATCGTCAAGGAAACATCCCGCAGCGCGTAAACCGTGGAATCACCCATCTGATATTTCTTTTCGATGTGTTGAATCGTGATCATGACAA
>JAHECZ010000100.1 GCA_024641475.1 Gammaproteobacteria bacterium | reverse complement strand
TTTGGTGATACAACAAGTGCCCATCCCCTGTGGAGCGGAAAACGATGTCTGGAAAATATCCGATTGTGGCGGTCACGGGCGCTTCCGGTGCGGGCACGACCGTCGTGCAACGCGCCTTTGGTGACATCTTTCTGCGCGAAAAAATCAACGCCACCTTTGTTGAAGGGGATAGTTTCCGGCGGTATGACGGCACGCAAAGTGCCAGGCTGTTGCAAGAAGCCGATGCCGCTGGCAAGGTGATCAGCCCCTACGGTCCGGACGTTAATCTCTTTGATGAATTGGAAACCCTGTTTCGTGATTACAGCACGACGGGCAAGGGCAGGGTGCGTGAATACATTAATCGTGAAAAGGCGCAGGCGAGCGGGCTGCCGCAAGGGTCGTTTACCCCCTGGGAACCCGTGCCGGATAACACCGACTTATTGTTTTACGAAGGACTGCACGGTGGCGTGGTCTCGAATCGTTGGACTCGACGTAAGATGAGTCCCTCACACAATCCGGCGGTCATTCGCGAGCGCCGTAGTGCCGACAGGGACGCCAACGGTATTGATGTTGCGCAGTATGTCGATTTGTTGATCGGCGTCGTGCCGGTGATTAACCTGGAATGGATCCAGAAAATCTATCGCGACGTTGCGGTGAGACGTTCCAGCAGAGAGGGCACAACTACGCGTATCATGGAGCGATTGCAGGATTATATTCATTTCATTGTGCCGCAGTTCTCCGTCACGGATATCAATTTCCAGCGCATACCGCTGGTGGATACCTCGAATCCCTTTATCGCCACGCAGATTCCCGATGCCGACGAATGCATGGTGGTGATTCGTTTTCGCGATCCGGCACGCTTTGATTTTCCCCACTTGATGAAGACAATCGGTGGCGCTTCCATGTCACGACCTAACACCATGTTGATACCCGGTGGCAAGATGCGGCATGCGATGGACGTGATCTGCACGCCATTGATTCATGAGCTAGTGGATAGTAAAAAATAAGATCAATGGCGAATGGGGCAGATTCGATTGGAAAGACAATTTATTGGTTGATCGATGGAGTTTGACTCCAGGTAGCACAGGGAGCGATTTATTTTCTAAGCGTTTTAACTTTAATATTGTGTAGAAAGTAGCATCGGCTCACATGTTAAGATCAGGGTAACAAGCCCCATTATTTCCGTGACCTTCACCTCCTATTCGCGCCATTCCATTTAAAGAAATGATCTCATGTGCCGTATTATTAGGTTCGGCGGGCAGGATAGGCCGCGGATGGCGTTTGCGGTGGCCGTTTCGCGTAGCGTCCCCGTCCTAAAATACCGATCTTAATAATTTACAGTCAGTTTTGTGGAGAGGAGCATTGGATGAGTGGTATTACCCGCTATCTTGAGGTGTTGGTGAAGCACGATGGTTCGGATTTGTATCTGAGTACGGGTGCGCCGCCGAGTGCGAAGTTCCATGGGGTATTAAAGGCGCTGGGGCAGCAGGTGTTGCCGCCGGGGATGGTGAAGAAGCTGGCGTATGAAATCATGGATGCCGAGCAGATTGCGAGTTTCGAGCAGAAACCGGAAATGAATCTGGCGATTTCCGAGGCGGGGGTCGGGCGGTTTCGCGTGAATATTTTCCAGCAACGTAATGAAGTCAGCATGGTCGTCCGCAATATCAAGACCGAGATTCCGTCATTGGAGGCGCTGGGTCTGCCCGAAGTGTTGAAAAGTATCATCATGAAAAAGAACGGTCTGGTGCTGTTTGTTGGCGGCACCGGTTCGGGTAAGTCAACGTCGCTGGCGGCGCTGATCGATTATCGCAATTCCAACAGTAAGGGACATATCATCACCATCGAAGATCCGATTGAGTTTGTGCACAAGCATAAGGAGTCGATTGTGAATCAGCGTGAAGTTGGTGTGGACACCGATAGCTATGCCGATGCGTTGAAGAATACCTTGCGGCAGGCCCCGGATGTAATCCTGATCGGTGAGATCCGCGATGCCGAAACCATGGAACACGCGTTGGCGTTTGCAGAGACCGGTCACCTGGCGATCTCGACCTTGCACGCCAATAATGCCAATCAGGCGCTGGATCGGATCATTAATTTTTTCCCGGAAGAACGCCATAAGCAAATATTGAATGATCTGTCGTTGAATCTGCGGGCGTTTGTGTCGCAACGTCTGGTGCCGACCGTGGAGAATAAACGTTGTGCGGCGATTGAGATCATGATCGGCACACCGATGGTGGCCGATCTGATCAAGAAGGGCAATGTCATGGAAATCAAGGACATTATGGAGAAGTCGGATAATGTCGGCATGCAAACCTTCGATAGCGCACTGGTCAAGCTGTATCAGACCGGGCGTATCAGCAAGGAGATTGCGATTAAAAACGCCGATTCAGAAAACAATGTCCGCTTGAAAATCGATCTCGCCAGCGGTGGACAGCGTGCCAAGTTGGTAAGCAGTGGTAGTGGCAGTAGTAATGACAGTGGCGGATTTGCCGGCCTGAGTCTGGAAGACATGGCTGGGGATGAGGACGACGAGGCAAATAAGGTCAGCACGGGATAATAAAATGCGGATGAAACGCAAGCATATTGGGCTGGATACATATATATTAGTGTAAATTGCAATCGAGCCCCGATGTTCTGCTATGAAATATACACCTCGCCTGGTTTTAGTATTGCTGTCACTGACTGCTGTCCCTGCGCTAAACGGCGCTTCTGCAGCAACCGCGCTGACTCAACAATTGGCACGGTGCGCTGCGCTTGGCTCTGATGACGCGCGGCTTGCCTGCTATGATGAATTGGCCCGCACCACAGCTTCCAATATCAGTCAGTCTCGTCATGTTGATTTTATCCAGCCACCCGTGACATTGCTGGATTCACGCCTGGTGACCGAAGCCTGGAAAGCCGATTACACGCTGACGCTACGGGGTCTGGTGGACCTGCTTGCAAAAGCCGTTATGGAGAATAAGCAACGCGTCACGATACAAGGCTGGAGCCGCGAGAACCGCGATTACGTCCTGCATCTCACCATGAGCACACCGGTCGAGTTGCATTTTCTACCGAGGGAATCGAGCGAGGCAAGCATGCCGATGAGTCTGTTACGTGAAGTTGTCA
The DNA here is from genome assembly GCA_024641475.1 of Gammaproteobacteria bacterium. GTDB lineage: Bacteria > Pseudomonadota > Gammaproteobacteria > UBA6429 > Thiohalophilaceae > JACQBC01. The sequence goes on along the minus strand of JAHECZ010000100.1, from coordinate 2,702 downwards.
TGGACGGACACACACTTGATGCCGGGCAGTTCATTTTGATTACGGCGGCAATGGTTCCCGATGAAACGACGGATGACACTCGTGCGCCGCGCCTGCCTGACAGTCAGTAGGTAAAGAAATCGATGCGATGTCGAACCTGCCTGATCGATTCCAAATAAAAAAACAAATTTATATACTCAATTCGATTTGAGTGAAGGGCGCTTCAGTTGCTGGCCCAGTGGGGCGTTGCAATTCCTTCACCCAGATCGGCATTGAGCATGCGCCGCCGGACTTCGAGCAGTTTTTCGATGAGCTGCGGTTCCATTTTGGCATAGGCCTCAGCGTCGGGCCGGCGGCTGACCACCACACCCAGCAGTTCGGTAATGGCATTGCCGATCGAATTCTGACTGATGGTCACCACCAGTTTGCCCTGGTCATTGCGATAGATCAGTTGTTTGAAGGCCGGTTTCCAGCGCAGATCATTGGCATATTTGGCGTCCTTGATGCAGCGGTCGCGGATCATCTTGGCTGTCGTGAGGAAATCATTATTGAAGAGCAGGATGTTTTCCACCTGTGCGGGGAAATAGGTGTCTTGCAGCATCGGCGCATTGCGGGTCGAGACCTGGGAGAAGAAGGTGCGGTAAAAATCGATAAAGCCTTTGAGCACCTCATCATACTCGCGCCAGAAACGGATCTCCTTGAGCGTTTCCACACCGCCTTCGATCTCCCAGCTGGGCAGCCCATGCGGATAACCGGTCAGCGCCAGCTGTGACGAACCGTCCATCACCGGTTTCAGAATATCGAGATTGAGACTATCGAAAAAGCGATGATAGACATCGCTCATGTATCGTTCGAACAGACTGTGCTGACCACCGTCGGTCAGATTGGGATTGTCCGGGTTCGCCAACTTGGCGTTGTGCAGTTCGTCCATATCAAACACGATGAAGTGATTGTGCAGCATGCGAATGCTGGGCACACCGGGCGAGGTCAGTGGCCAGGTCGCGTCCAGACTGGCCTCGCCGGCCAGCACCAGGTGGCGTGCCGGGTCGGGAAATTTTTCCAGCATGTAGCTAATCAGGATCTGGTTCATGCGGTTCCAGACGTGTTTGACATTGTCCGGCACCTGGGTGCGGCGCACCGGCCGGCCGAGCGGATCGAGGATGATCTGCGAGGTGTTGTAGATTATCGACGTATCGAATTCATTGCTGTGGCCAAGGGCCTTGCGGTACAGCAACAGGTTTTCCGGATTGCGCAGCAGGCCATTGTTGTGCACCAGGTCGTTGAGGTTTTCTGCACTATTGAAAAATTCATTGGGCTTCATCCCTTCGGGTACATCCAGCGGGATAGGTCGAAACGGCGTAACGATTTCACGGGGACCGGACTGAATGGTCATGGCATACCTCGATAAATCAACTGGTCCGCAAATTATACCGTGAAGCGGGCCTTTGAGATCAGAAAACCGCAAAGGTTAGTCCAAAAAAAATGAACTGGTCCGATTATCACTCGCATCAACAATTATCCCAATGAGTTGCCCATAAAAAAGGCGGCTCAGGTCGCCTTCTTTCCAGTACATTCCAGATTTAAGCAAACGCTTGACCAGATTTGGCACCGAGTTCGGAAAACATTCAGGAAGAATACCAGTTTGATGGTGAAAATGGGGACAGCACCGTCCGGTGCCCAGCACTTTCTCTGTTTGACTCCATTGCATCTTCGCACGCGATATCAACAACGCTGTGCTGACTCGGCGTGGTGATATGTACAGCAGTGACATTGATGAAAGCGCGAATGACTGAGTAGCATACGGTTTTTTACATCACTGCAAGTTGAGGTGTTATTCGCACTGCAGTACAAATGTCAGTCAGCGACATCGGATTGGTATGCGGTATTAATTCACGTATATTTGACCATTCGACTTGTTTTAATGATTTATTTTGTTTAATAAGGTGCTAAAGGTTCCAAATAAGCCCGATAACCAAGCCGGAATATAGGGAAGGAGGAATATTATGAAACGCTTAATTATATATGTGCTCGTAAGCAGCATGTCGGTTTTCATGTTATCCACCAGGCTGGCAACTGCGCAGGCTGATGATGTAATAAAGGTTGTTTATCATGCTGACTTCGCCAATCCACGCCGTATGAGCGCGATGATTACCAGCATCAACAACATGGTAACTACCTATAAAAATGATCTGGTCGATTACGATGTACGCATTGTGTTCGTTTCCCACGGTATCCGTTTTTTGACCAGGGATAAACTGGCCAAAACTCCTTTCGCAGAAGATAAGGAACTGGCCGAGCGTCGCGACAATATCATGCAGCGCCTTGCCAGTCTGCTCAACGTACATGATGTGAAACTTGAATTGTGTGAGATCACACTGCAAGCCAGTGGATTGGATAAACAGAAACTCATGCCCGGTGTGACGCTGGAGCGTTCCGGTGTCGTGCGCCTGGCTGAACTGCAACACCAGGGTTTTGCTTATATCAAAATAGAATAAGGGTAGATTGTAAAACAGGTACGCTTGCGTATGCTATTGCCATGTTCCTGCCGGGAACAAAATTGATACCATCCGAAGATAGTGACGAGTTCTTGAAGTGCGGTTATTGACGGTAAGATAACGTTTCACCGAAGCAATCGCGCCGATGTCGCCGTATTGCCAACCCGGAACGCAAGCCGGTTCTATCTGCTACATGCCAAGCTACTCGCTAATTTGCAGCAGCGCTCC